>JAIETZ010000001.1:0-300000 GCA_019744775.1 Candidatus Obscuribacterales bacterium | reverse complement strand
CGAGTTTCTTTGAGCAACTTCAGGCGATTTGCGTGACTATCAGAGGCGATAACGCGTCCCTTGTTTTCCATCATTTCAGCCATGTGCACGCTTTTGCCGCCCGGTGCGGCACAAAGATCAAGGATGACTTCACCTGCTTTGGGTTCGACAACCAATCCGACAAAGGACGCTGCTTCGTCTTGAACGGAAAAGAGCCCTTCGTTATAACCAGGCAATTTGTTTATGGGTCCTTTGATACTGCCGCGATCTTCAATAATGATGCAAGCAGGCACAAGTTCGCCTTGTCTGCAGACGATGCCCTTACCTCTGAGAATCTCAATTAGACCTTCAGGCGTGATCGACATCTCACAAGTTCTTAGTGTCAATTCTGGGATTTCAGTTGTATAGGCTATGAGTTTTTCTGCTTCTTCATTGCCCCAATTTTTCTGCCATTTTTCTACAAGCCATTCAGGGACATTGCCACCTGCCTGCGTATCTGATTTTTCTTGTTTGGCGAAGTTTCTTAAAATGCCATTGGCAAAGGCGACTTGCCCTACGTGTCCGGTTTTTTTAGCCAGGTTGCAGGCTGTATTAATTACTGCAGATGCCGGAATATCCGGCATGAATTGCAATTGAAAAAATGACAGGCGCAATATATTGCGTAGAGAAGCAGGCATTTTCTCCAATGGCTTTTTTGAAAGCTTGGAAATTTCTTGATCAATAGTTTGGCGATGACGAGTAACACCTTGGACAAGGGCTGTCACAAAGGCTCTGTCGCGCTCGGGCAAAGCTTTGCGCTTAAAAGCAGCATTGAGAGCCAGATTGGCATAGGCGCCTTCGCTATCAATTTTGATTAACGCCTCAAGAGCCAATTTTCTTGAGGCAAGTCCTGTATTTTCTTTCGATGGAGGTTCTGCCATGGTTAGCCTAATGTCTGACCGGGTTTTAGATGTACGCCGTTAGCCCAGTCTTTGGCATGCATGCGTGCCTTGTTTGCAGGTTGCACATCAAGGATTTCCAGTCTGTCGTTGCCGTCTCCGCAAGCGACTGTTAAGACATCGTCTATTTTTACAATCTCACCGGGCTTTCTTTGTACTTCGTCAATATCCACCAGCCGATAAGGCAGTCTGGTCTTGATGATTTTTAGTGGTTTTTCCTGAAAGGTTGTTGATGTACCAGGCCATGGCACTAAGCCGCGCACGAGATTATGAATATCCTGGGCAGGCTTAGTCCAGTCTATGTTGCCTAATTCCTTGGACATCATTGGCGCGTGCGTAGATAGACTGTCGTCTTGTTTTTCCGGGCGCAGGGAGCCTAAAAGCATGTGCTCAAGAGTTTCAATTATCAAGTTTGCTCCGGCTTTTGCTAATACAGTACCCAATTCTTCGGCATTCATGTCTTTTTCAATTGGTACTTCTCGCTTAAGCAGCATATCACCGGTGTCTACTCCGGCGTCTGTAAACATGGTTGTTATACCTGTTGATGACTCACCATTTATAATCGCCCAATTAATAGGAGCCGGCCCTCGTAGCTTGGGCAACAGTGAAGCGTGCAAATTAACAACGCCATAAGGAGCCATTTCTAATACCGGCTGCTTGAGGATTTGCCCAAAAGCAACCATCACCAGAACTTCCGGATTAAGAGCCTTCATGGCTTCCACCGTTTCTGGTGATTTGGATAGCTTTGTAGGCTGAAAAACAGGTATGCCGAACTCTTCTGCGACAACTTTAGTTGGCGGCATGTGCAAGTGCTTGCCACGGCCCGATGGTTTATCGGGCTGTGTGACAACAGCAACAACTTCCCCTTTTGGCCAATCAATTAGCTTTTCTAGTGTAGGAACAGCTATCTGAGGCGTCCCGAGGAAGATGATGCGCACTATTTTTCGATGCGGACTTCGACAATATGATCGAAGTTAACGCATACGCGATCATCGATCATTATGTACATAAGGCGTGTACCGTCAAAAACAATATTGGTCAAAGTGCCCGTGAAATTTTTGTCTTGCACGGAGCTGACGACTACTCGTTCGCCAACCCATTGGCGCAAGTAGACGAGTTTTTCTTTGGCAATCTGTGTTTGTGTCATTGGGGATTCCTTTTGTCGAGACTTCTTACATGTTTTCGATAATTGCTGAAGCAAATTCTGATGTCTTGAGTTTTGTTGCACCAGGCATCAAGCGCTCGAGATCGTAAGTAACAAGCTTCTTCTGGATGGTCTTGCCGAAAGCGTTGTGGATGATGTCGCGAACTTCGGTCCAACCGAGGTATTCAAACATCATGGCGCCGGAAAGAATTACAGAACCTGGGTTGATTACATCTTTGCCGGCATACTTTGGTGCTGTACCGTGAGTAGCTTCGAAGATGGCACAGTCGTCGCCAATATTGGCTCCTGGTGCAATGCCCAATCCGCCTACTTGGGCGGCACAAGCATCAGAGAGGTAATCGCCGTTCAAGTTGGTTGTGGCAATTACTGAGTACTCATCCGGACGTGTGAGCACTTGCTGGAACATGGAGTCGGCAATGCGGTCCTGCAAGAGAACTTTGTTCTCAGGCATTTTGCCTTCAAATTCCGACCAAAGAGTGTCTTCGGAAACGACGCCGTTTTTGAATTCAGCATTAGCCAGTTCATAGCCCCAGTCTCTGAAAGCACCTTCGGTGAACTTCATGATGTTGCCTTTGTGCATCATGGTTACGCTCTTGCGCTTGTTGGCGATAGCGTATTCGAGGGCACGCTTAATTAGGCGCTGGGAGCCGAATTTGGAAATGGGCTTGATGCCAATGCCTGAATCCGGGCGAATTTTCTTGCCCAAGCCCTCAATGAAGTTGATGAGCTTTTTGGCTTCTTCTGAACCCATTGGGTATTCAATGCCGGCATAAACGTCTTCTGTGTTTTCACGGAAGATAACCACATCGAGTTTTTGTGGGGCAACAACCGGCGAAGGAACGCCTTGGAAGTAGCGCACTGGACGCACGCAGCAATACAAGTCAAAAATCTGACGCAAGGTTACGTTTAGGCTGCGAATACCACCGCCTACTGGTGTGGTCAAAGGACCTTTTATCCCGACACCGAATTCCTTCAAGGCAGCTAGGGTGTCTTCAGGCAACCAGTTGCCGAAATTCTCATTAGCCTTTTCACCGGCAAAAACTTCAAACCAGGCAACCGAGCGGGCTTTGCCGTAGGCTTTATCAACAGCAGCGTCAAACACACGCTTGGAGGCGCGCCAGATATCTGCGCCTGTGCCATCGCCTTCAATGAAAGGGATGATTGGTTTAGCTGGTGTAACCGGCTTGCCGTTTACAAAAACGATTTTTTCACCGGCTGGAACATTCAATCCGTTAAATTTCTTGGTAATCACTTGCGACATTTATCACCCTACCGTGGATATTGGAAACTCTTGGCCTGGGCCTGGAAGAGCTGGCTCCATTATCTTCTGTATTTAGCCTAAATTTGAATATGATCAAAAAATACTAACGAATGAAAACGCCGCTATCTATATTATTCTGCTGGATTCCCCAGTCTTATTAGCGAGGAGTTAGCTAATTGCAGGTCAAGTGGCGCCCAGGGCTTTTGACACTAGTCCCTGCCGGGATTTACCTGGCGGTTTTCATGGTTGTGCCCCTTTGCATTCTCCTTGTATTCTCTCTTGGCTATCGAGATGAACTTGGACGAATTTGCCTCGGATTCAGCTTTGCCAATTACGTTCGCTTTTTTGCCGGACCTTATTTGGGTACTTTGTGGCGATCCCTGATATTGGCAGGGTCAACCACCGTTGTCTGTCTTATTCTGGGATTTTTGCTTTCTTTGTGGCTAGCCTTTTGTGTGCCTAAAAATAGGCAGAACTTGTTCATGATGTTGTTGCTCATGCCAATGTGGACGTCTTTTTTGTTGCGGATTTATGCATGGATGATCATCTTGAGACCGACTGGACTCTTGAGTGAATTTGGGCTGTTATTCGGCATCCAGATGCCTACTATTCTCTATACGCCATGGGCAATTATGCTCGGCATGGTATACAACTATTTGCCGTATATGATCCTGCCTGTGTTTGCCGCCTTTGAAAAATTGGATTTAAAACTTCTGGAAGCAGGCGCAGATCTAGGAGCTACACCATGGCAGTCTTTTTGCAAAATAACCTTGCCCTTGTCTGCACGCGGTATAGTTGCCGGTGTGATTATGGTTTTCATTCCGAGTCTGGGCGACTATGTAACGCCTGATCTTTTGGGCGGGGCAAAGACTATGTTTATCGGCAATCTTATTCAGAATCAGTTTTTAACCGTACGCGACTGGGCTTTTGGCTCAGCTGTTTCAACGGTGCTCATTATTATTGTTGCTTTTGCTGTTTTTGTTTATTTGAAATACGCCGATACGGATTTCAGCAAGGCCTGATTTTTTTTAGAAGTGAAACGAGCCTATCATAGTCATCGCGAATGAGGTGAGACAGAGCCTTGCCCGCTTCTACTAAAAACGCGTGAGAGTTGCTTTGAAATAACTCCGCCTGTCTAATCGTCGCTGCTAAAAGTTCATCAGTAGGAACACTTACGACATTTGTTAACAGGCGCAAAAATGTCAGATCTTCTGTTAGTCGCACAACTTCATCTGCTTGAGCAAGATAGACAAAATCATGCACATCCGGTGGCTTCGGCGGCAGATACATGTGCATATTTCCATCTTGTTCAAAACCAATAATGCTTGCATGAATTTGTGTTTGTAGAAGTGAAAAGATATGCGGTTGTTCGACTCTTAATTCCTGTCGGCTTAAACCAAGCGCCGACGGTTTATGTTGCGTGTCATAAGGACCTGTAATGATGTTATAGACCACGGCGTAAGATTTAAGCCCGTCTTCAATTGACTCGACTCGCAAAAAACTGCCGAAATTTGGACGCAACATTTCCACCTGATTGCCGTCTTTGTCTTTTGACCACAATTCAGTAGTAAAGTCCGTAATTGAGGATGAAATCACTTCACCGACAGCGCTTACCTTTTGTTCGTTAGTTTTTGTGCTCAAGGTAATTCCTGGAAGTTAAGAACAGTATCTCTAAGTAATATTCCACGGCAGCAAGATTATCACCGCTTGGTAACGTGGAGCTGTCATTACCAGTGACTTCTAAGCTTATTAAGAGGGAAGTAATAAAGGATTTTAGCTTTTAATTCCATGGTGTATTGTGGTTTGTCCTGCGGAATGACCTTATCTGTCATCTCCCGGGTGTAATTGAAACCGTGTACTAATTAGGTAATTTAGGAGAAACGAATGAATAACCTCAATAAAGTTCAACTTGCTGCAGCGTTGGTTGCCGCTTTGGGAATTGCTTCGCAAGGTTCCGCTTCCGCTGCTGACAATGCCGGACTCGGCGTAAGCGAGAAGAACTCACCTTCACAAATCTCTCACAGCAAGTCAGCATTGAAGCTTGCCAAGAAGGAGAAGAAAGCCGAATCGACAACGGAATCTAAGGCAGAAGGCTCCGACAAGAACGCTGAGAAGACCAGCGAAAAATCGGAAAAGACCGCCAAAAAGGAAAAGAAAGAGAAGAAGGGCAAAGAAGGCTCCTGCAAGGGTAAGGAAGGCGCTTGCAAGGGTGGTGAAGGTGGTTGCCACGGCGGCGAAAGCAAGTAATAGGAAGTAGTTGTGCCTACAGGGTTTTTGAAGCTAAAACGGCAACTGCCAAAGCTAGGAATCGGCTTGGGCTTACGTCGTGACATGGCCAAAGAAACACTTGAGCATAGAGCACAAATAGGCTTCTTGGAACTTGTTCCGGAAAACTACATGGGTGTGGGGGGCAAAGCGCGTGAAGTGCTTTCAAAAGCAGCCTCCGCTTTTCCCCTCATCTCTCATGGAGTAAATCTTTCCATTGGATCAACCGATGAGTTGAACTTTGACTATTTAAAAGAACTAAAAGCTTTGCTTGATGAATACAACATTGCTTGGTTTTCCGATCATCTTTGCTTTACTAGTGTTGAAGGTGGTTACTTGCATGATTTGTTGCCGGTGCCGTTTTCTAAGAGCACCGTTAAACATATTGTTGAGCGCGTAAAACGCGTGCAAGATTTTGTTGGTCGTCCCTTTCTTTTGGAAAATATTTCCTATTACATGTACTTGCCCGGTCAAGACATGACCGAAGGTGAATTCACAACAGAAATTCTCGAACAGGCTGACTGCGGCTTGCTGCTTGATGTAAACAATGTCTACGTCAATGCCGTGAATCACGGCTTTGACGCTCATAAGTTTTTAGACACTCTTCCTCTGGAAAGAGTTGTGCAAATCCATATTGCCGGTCACAAAATGGGCAAGGAACTAATTATCGATACTCACGGTGCCCCAGTTATAGAGCCTGTTTTTAAGCTCTTGGACACAGTGCTTAGAAAGACATCTGTATGCGGTGTGCTTTTAGAACGCGATCAAAATTTCCCTGATTTTGATGAAATTTTGACGGAGCTTGCCGAGATAAGAAAAGTTGCTGAGAAAGCGCAGCCGGAATTAGTTAGAGGTGATGAACTTGTCCGCGCTCACTAATTTGGAAAAAACACTCAGCGTGCTATGGACAAATGAGTCCGCCCGCTCAAAGTATTTGAAAGACGGGCGATTACCCGATGGGGAATTTTCCAAATCAATTACAGAGGCAATTGATGAGCGTGGCGTGCGTACCTATGCAGAACTCATTGCAATTGGGCGCAATGACCTAATGCTTTCTGTGTATCCTGGTTGTGCGCGCTTGCTCAATAAGAAATGGAAAGAGACATTAGACGATTACTTTGAGACCTGTCCGCCTAAGCATTACCGCCTGAATATGTCTGCAGCCAATTTCAGTCAATACCTGAAAGATAATCGCGCGGACCTTTTGCAAGCATTTCCCTACTTAAGCGATCTTGCTGATTATGAATGGATCGAATTGCAACTAATGGAAGATAAGAGGCAAGCAAGTCCTGAACCTTATGAGCCGCTTAGCCGGCCGGAGCAATTTGAAAAATCGGCACCTATTGTTAATCCGGTACTATCTTTGCGTAACTACAATTATCAGGTACCGGTTATTGTTGAATATCTGCGTGACGGTGAAATGCCCCGCAATATAACACCGCGCGAAATTATGGTTGCAGTTTATCGTGATCCGGAAACTCATATGGGCCGTTATGTCGAAGTAACGCCCGGGATTGCTTGCGTAATTGAGCAGGCTCAAAGCGCACCTACTTCTTATGCTGATTTGGCAACACTGGCAATTTCTTACAGCAAAGCAAGCAATCCACAAGATGCCTTGTTGGAATTTTTTGAAGTTATTGAGAAACTGCAGTCTCTGAAATTATTTATTGGCACGCAGGCTTTGTGAATTTTCCATCAAATCCATAAATCCGCGACCGAGACAGGCGCCACCGTCCGCTGTTAGAACATCGCCATTTATATAGGCTGCTTGGTCTGAGAGAAGGAAGCCGGCAATTTTGGCCATTTCATCAAGTTCGGCAAATCTTCTTGCCGGAATGCGGTCTATGACCTTTTGCTTGGCTTCAGCGTTGTCGAATAATAGATTCTTTGATGCGGCTTCTGTAATCATCGGACCTGGGGCAAATGCATTTACGCGGATGCCGCGATGACCCCATTCAACAGCAAGCGTGCGAGTCATGGCAAGCACACCTGCTTTAGCTGCTGCGGAATGTACGACGCCTGGGGCGCCTGCCCAGGCGTAAGTAGCGATAATATTTAGTATTGTGCCTTTCTTTTGCTCGAGCATGACTTTTGCCACAGCGCTTGTGCAATACCAGGTGCCGTTTAAAACTATGCCGACAACAGCATTCCAGCCATTTACGGTCAGCTCCTCTGAAGGCACAGCGAAGTTGCCGGCAGCGTTATTAATGAGCATATCAATGCGGCCAAAACGCTCCATTGTTTGTGCCACCATTTTTTCTACTTGTTCCGGATGGCGAACGTCTGTTTGAATTGTTGTCGCTTCAATTCCTTTGGATTTAAGGTCTTCTTTAGCAGAAGACAAATTCTTCTCGTTGCGGCTGGCAATTACAACTTGTGCGCCCGATTTACCCAGCTCTTCGGCAATGGCTTTGCCTAAGCCGGTTGAGCCACCGGTGATAATTGCTGTTTGCCCTGTAAAGTGCATATTCGTACTCATGACTACCTTTTCTTGCTGAAGCAATAATGGTAACAGGACAAGTCAACATACAGTCCTCACAATTAAATGTTCAAGCTAGATGGGGATTTTTGATGTTCTGGGAAATGCTCTACAATAACTCTGAAATGGTCAAACTTGGACGATATATATTTGCCACTATTACGTTGTTTTGCCTAACCTTGACTTTGGTTCTCACTGCTTTGTCTTGGACTAAAACAATTATATGGACTGCATCGCCACCGTTTTACTTAGGTATAGCTCCCTGGGCTTGTCGCTTTGATCCAATCTCTGCATTTTTCCTCATTGTGCTTTCAATTGTAGGAATTGCAGCAGTACTTTTTTCACCAGGCTATCTTAAACATGTAGAACATGAAATTTATGAGCCGATGTATTGGCTTTGCCTTTTGTTGTTTCTGTTTTCGATGGCTGAAGTTGTTTTAGCGGCCAATGCCATTACATTTTTATTGTTTTGGGAAGTAATGTCACTTTCCTCAGCATGTCTTGTAGTTCTAGATACAACCAAGCATAAAGCGCAACAAGCAGGAATTATTTATCTGGCAGCTACGCGATTTTCTACTGCATTTCTCACTCTGGGATTTGTGCTCAACTTCAGTAGATTCCACTCGTGGAGTTTTGTTGACTGGTCCTATAGCTATCACGGCGCATGGCTGCCCGTGATTCTCATTTTTTTAGGGCTGGCGATAAAGGCCGGAGTTTGGCCTTTTCATATTTGGTTGCCTTATGCACATCCGGAAGCACCAGCTCCTGTTTCGGCCTTAATGAGCGGTGTAATGGTGAAGGTGGCTATCTATGGAATGATTCGCCTACTAATAGAAGGCGGTGCCAACTCGGATCTTCTTGGTTGTTTGGCTTTGATTTTAGGAGCGGTTTCGACCGGTTGGGGCGTACTATTTGCGCTGGTGCAGCGCGATTTAAAACGACTTTTAGCCTACAGTACGGTGGAAAATGTCGGACTTATTCTTGTTGCCTTAGCCATAACTATTCTGGCCGGCAAATCCGGACTTTTTGTAATTTCGTCACTAGCCTTTTCTGCCGCCCTCTTTCATATACTCAATCATGCTTTTTTTAAGGGTCTTTTATTTCTGGGAGCCGGGGCTGTTAATTGTCAGACAGGAACCCGTGATTTGAGTTTGCTTGGTGGGCTCGGCAAAAAGATGCCTTGGACAATGGTTTCATTTTTTATAGGTTCACTTTCTATTTGTGCAATGCCGCCGTTAAATGGTTTTGCTAGCAAGTGGCTCATCTATCAAAGTCTCTTCCAGTATTCTTATTTGGGTTTGTCCGATTGGCAGCGGTGCGTGTCGATGATATTAATAGGTGTGCTGTCCGCTGTTGGTGCGCTATCGCTTGCTTGTTTTGCTAAGGCATTTGGAATTACGTTTTTGGGACGGGCGCGCAGTCAAACTGTTGAACATGCCTCTGAAGTATCTTACTTAATGATAGGAGCACAGATGGTTTTGGCATTGCTTTGTTTTGCAGCAGGCATTGCTGTCAGGCAGGTATTGGTTGCTTTTAGTCCGATAGTCGCTGAGACGCTCAATAGAACTGTGCCTGTTGAGCAATTCTTCAACCTGCCATTGACTATTCTCACTTTGATGGGAGTGGGTATTGCTTTTCTTGTTACATCCCTTGTCCTTAATAGAGGATTTCTATTGAAACAGTACATAACTTGGGATTGCGGATTCGGTGACTTACCTGCGCGCGCTGAAGAAACAGGTTCGAGTTTTTCACAACCTATCGGGCAAATATTTGGTTTTCTTTTGCAAGCAAAGACAACAACCGAGATAGAAGGTAAAGATAGGCGTCACTTTCCCGAGCGAATTCATTTTGATATTAGTATGACCTCGCTATTGGAAAAGCGAATTTATCGGCCAATCATAAATTTGTCCTCCAGCTTCTCAAGACGTCTGCTGGCATTACAGACGGGCAGCATACATATTCATTTACTCTATGTATTTCTCACGTTATTAATTTTACTGGGGATAGGTACACGCTTGTGATTGCTGCTTTGCTTGCTTGGCTGCCTTATATTCTAAGTTTGGTCATTGCGCCGCCACTTTTGCTGGGGCTAATTCGTAAAATCAAAGCTCGCCTGCAAAATCGTATTGGTGCATCAATATTACAGCCACTATTTGATTTGGCTAAACTGGTCAATAAGGGTGAAACGGTCAGTTCTGTTACGACCTGGATTTTTCGATCGAGTGTTAGCATGAATTTGGCTTTGCTCATTCTAATTGCGCTTACCACGCCATGCCTCCCCTATAAACCAGTATCTGAAGGAGGAGATGTTTTCCTTGTTATCTATTTATTTGCTTTTGCCAGATTTATGGTGGTTCTGTCGGCACTTGATGCTGGATCAGCTTTTGGTGGTTTCGGAGCGAGTCGTGAAGTAACGCTGTCGTTTTTAATTGAGCCGGCAATTATTCTAGCTTTAGTATCGCTCGGCGTTGTTTGCCGAAGCTCTGATCTTAGTGTAATTTTTTCCGCCGGTAATCATGCCCTGGTATCGCATCCTGTTTTGTGTGTAACTGCAGGACTCTCATTGTTTTTGGCAAGTCTGGTGGAATTATCTCGCATGCCGATTGATGATCCGACTACGCATTTGGAGTTGACCATGGTGCACGAGGCGATGATTCTAGAAAATTCCGGAAGAAACTTGGCCTTTGTTGAGTATGCGCATCAATTGAAGATGTTCATTTTATTGGCAATTTCTGCTCAATGCTTTCTTGCTGCCTCAGACACAGTTTGGCAATGGGGATGGCTTTATGGAATTGTAAGTCTGGCTTTGGTGTTTGTTCTTGGATCGATAATTGCTCTTTTGGAGGCAACAAGTGTTAAGTTGCGTTGGACAAGAATTCCCGAGTTTATTGCTTACCCTGTGGCGATGAGTCTTTTGTGTGTCTTGATGGTTATCGGTAGAGGACCGTAGGTAATTTTCCATGGTGCTTGACGAATATGAAATATTGGCTTTAGGCGCTGCTGTAGTGGCGGTGATGATGTTGGGAATGCGCCATTTGCGCCCGGCTCTTGCCTTTTATGCCTTATGTACGTTTATGATCGTTCTGGAGACGATTCTCGTTTCTTTTCTGCAGAAAGAAGTACATCTATTCTTTGTGGCAATTGGTATCTTGGTCATTAAGGTGGTTGGCGTTCCTCTGTTTCTCAATTGGATAATGAAACGTATTGATGTACGCAGTGATTCAGGTATCATGGCGCCGCCCATTTCCATGCACGCAGGTATTATGATGTTAGGCGTCAGTTATCTTCTAGCCTCGCAGTTGCCGGGGATGACTAGTGACATAGATGGTCGTCTGGCTGCCACTGGGGCTATGTCGCTCATCTTCACCGGCGTGCTTATTATGCTGACAAGAAAAATTGCCCTAAGTCAAATAATTGGGTTTCTTGTTTTGGAAAACGGTATTTATTTGTTTGCCCTAACGCAAGCACAAGGTATGCCCATGATCGTGGAAATGGGAATTTTGCTTGATGTTCTTGCTGCTGTGATGATATCGGGACTTTTGTTGTTTCGTATTAAGAAAAGCTTTGAACATATTGATGTCACTCAGTTAACGGAGTTGCGCGACATATGAATCAACTGTTTGGACTTTGTGTAATTCCCTTGACACTTTGCGTTGTGTCTCTTCTTTTGCCGAAGCCGAAATTAACGAGATTGTTAGTTTCTATTGGGCACTGGCTGCAATTATTTGTTCTTGTGAATTTGTCGGCACCGCTTTTATCGGGAGCAAAAAGCGAGCTTTCATTGGGTCCGGAATTTTCCTTGGATGCAATTGGTGCAGGGTTTGTTCTATTAACTACATTTGTAGTTGCTTGTGCCAGTACGCATTTGAATTACTACTTTGCGGTTGAAAAAGATAAGTCAGGCGAATCGGGTCATGAGCGTCTATTTTACTTCTGCGTAAATGCCTTTCTTTTGGCTATGACCTTCATATTCCTTTGCGACAATTTAGGGTTTCTATGGATTAGTTTGGAAGCAACGACACTGTCATCGGCACCGCTTGTATATTTCGAAAGAACGAAGAATGCTTTGGAAGCTACATGGAAATATGTAATTATTTGTTCAGTAGGCATAGCATTTGCTCTTTTAGGCACGGTTTTTATCTATGCTGCAGGGCAACATGGACTGGACAGACAGGGTTCTCTTAGTATCAGTGCTCTTGTTAGTAACGCTCATGATCTTGATTTTTCCCTGCTGCGATTGGGTTTCATCTTTTCTGTGCTGGGCTATGGAACCAAGGCAGGAATTTTTCCATTGCATAGTTGGCTTCCCGATGCCTATTCAGAGGCACCAGCACCAGCTTCGGCAATGTTATCCGGGGCGTTTGTGAACTGTGCTCTTTATGGCATATTTCGCGTTAGCCAAATTATGATTGCTGCCGGTCATGCAACTCTCAGTTCTCAGATGCTTGTGATTTTAGGAACGGTGACTGTGGCTGCCGGCAGTTTTTTCCTAATTCATCAACACAGTTTCAAGAGAATGTGGGCATATTCAAGTATTGAAAATGTCGGTTTGATGTTAATTGCTATTGGTCTAGGGTCGGGATCTCTGTTTCTTTTGCAAGCAATCAATCACAGCGTGGCCAAGGTGGCTTTGTTTCTTTTATCCGGCAATATAGTTCAAGCTTTCGGCAGTAAGAAGTTGAGCGAATTAAAAGGGATTTTTAAAGCATGCCCAATTTGGGCTTTTTTATTGGTTCTTTCTTCGATGGCTGTTACGGGTATGCCGCCATTTGGTGCTTTTATCAGTGAGATGTCCATTTTGACCGCTAATGCGCAGGTTGGAAACTGGGTCTGTGTTGCAGTACTTATACTTTCAATTACAGTAGCATTTGTGGCAATTTCTACCCATGTCGGGCGCATTCTTGTAGGCTCTGCCAAGAAGAGTTTTTCGCCGTCTGTGGCAGCCAATGTTGTGCCGGCAGTACTTGTCTTAAGCTCGTTTGTCTTAGGCGTCATGTTTCGTTTGCAGTCATGGGTGGTTTTGAAATGATCCCTCTTGTTAAAGAAGTAAGCGAAGACAATTTAGTCTCTTCCATCAAGGACTGGCTTGCTGGAGGGCAGTTAAGGCGACTTACTTTTGTTACGTCGCTTGATGGTAAGCAGTTGGCTGTATTACTTTTGGATCCACTTTCAGGAGCGGCAGAGTTGTGGTTTACGCCTCTAAAAGGCAACAGCTATAAATCTTTGACTCTTTCTTTTGCATCTTGCCACTGGTTTGAGCGAGCAGTCTGGGATATGTTTGGACTTGAACCTATTGGTCATCCACGTTTGAAACATCTTCTTTTGCATGAGTCTTATGAGGCAAACTACTATCCGTTAAGAGCAAATGATTTGCTTTGCCAGGCAACTGAAAATGATCGCTGCTACAAATTTTTGGAAGTGAAGGGTGAAGGTGTCTACGAAATTCCTGTTGGCCCTATCCATGCAGGAATTATTGAACCGGGACACTTTCGTTTCAGTTGCTTTGGCGAAAATATTTTGAATCTGGAAATCAGGCTCGGTTATTTGCACCGGGGGATTGAAAAGAAATTAACTGAAGTAGACTGGAAAAAAGCACGCTTTGTCGCTGAGGCGGCCGCGTCTGATACTGCAGTTGCCAATGCTCTTGCTCACGCCATAGCAGTCGAGTCGATTTGTGAAATTGATGTGCCGCCGTTAGCAGATGCATTGAGAACAATAGCTCTTGAATTGGAAAGACTTTCCATGCACATTATAGATGTTGGTGGCATGGCTGCCGATATTGGTTTTCTTGGTGTCTCTTCATCCATGAGCAGACTGAGAGGAAAGTCATTAGAAATTGCACAAGCGCTTTCCGGGAATCGCTTTATGCGCGGTTTTGTAACACCTGGAGGTGTCAGTTTATATAGAGCAGAGGAAATTGGCGGTATAAGAGCGAATCTTAAGGAGTTGGCAAATGAATTAAAGCCGGTGCTTAATTTGTTTCGGGAAAATCAAACGGCCATTGAGCGAATGGCATCTATTGGTGTTATTTCCAAGGCATTAGTTGAGGACTTTGGTATAGTCGGTGTTGCTGCAAGAGCTACAGATGTTGCATATGACACAAGGCAGTATTTTCGGCAAGGACTCTATCCAGAGTTCGCTCCGAATGTGACTGTGGCAGACAGTGGGGACATTCTCGCCAGGACACTTGTGCGAATGGGCGAAATTGACACCAGCATAAAAGTAATTGATAGGGTGCTTGATAGCTTAGACGGGAATTCATGCTCGGTTGAATTGCCGAAAAAGTTGAGAGCAGATATGGTAGGACTGGGCGTGGTGGAGGCGTTTCGTGGCGAACTCATTCACTTGATGTGCACAGATAGTTCCGGCAAAATCAAACGCTATGCCATAAAAGATCCCAGTCAGAACAACTGGACGGCATTGTCTATTGCTATCAGAAATAATTTGATAGCCGACTTTCCACTCTGCAATAAGAGTTTTTCTCTCTCATATGGCGGTAATGATCTTTGAGGAATCTATGATAAGGACTTTTACCTACCTGATTACACAGGGTCTAAAAACGACCAGGAATATATGCGCGCCGTTGGAAAGTACGGCTAGAGGCTTACCGAAGTTGACGGACAGTCCTTGCCGGGGCACAAGCTGTAATAGGTGTGCTGAAATCTGTCCAACCAATGCCATAAATGTATTTGGCTCAGGTGATACTACTAAAGTTGCGCTTGATCTTGGTTCTTGTATTGGTTGTTCATTGTGCATTGATAATTGCCCGACAGAGACTATAAGGGAAAACCGTTCGACCGAACTGGCAGTGAGAAGGCGTGAGCACTTGTTGTTGATAAATGACCATGCCGTTGAAAAAGAGTTTTCAAAAGAAGAGGAGAGTCCTAAAACAAACCCGTTCGGCATGTCGCTTAGTGCACGCGTTGTATCGACCGGCTGCAGTGCTTGTGATTTGGAAATTGGAGCGGCCGGTAATCCTATATTTGATATGGAAAGATTCGGAGTGCGTGTGGTGGCATCACCACGGCATGCCGATGCGCTGCTTGTGACAGGGCCGGTGGGCAAAGGAATGCAGATGCCCCTTAAGCGCTGCTATGAAGCGATGACCGAGCCGAAGTCGGTGGTGGCAGTAGGAACCTGTGCAATTTCCGGTGGCGTGCATAAAGGTTCTTATACAGAAGCTAATGGAGTGGATTCTGTTTTGCCTGTTGATGTATACATCCCCGGCTGTCCGCCGCATCCCTGGAGTATCATAGACGGCGTGCTTAAGGCTATGGGCAAGAAGCGCTGAAAGTATTTATTTGCCGAGAATTTGTGTCCAACGACCCTGCACCATAACTACTCGTTTGGTGAATGGATCACGTATTGGTTTGCCGTCGGCGCCGGCTCCCCAGACTAGAAAGAAATCGTATGGAGAATTCTGGTTTATGCCCTGATTTGTACTGAGGATTGTGATTGTGCCCGCATCAGCTTGCCATTCTTCTGGTGGATTAGTCTGCCATTCTTTTGCTTGTTCCAGAGTCATGCCGTATTCGACTTGAATGTGAATACGGTCGTCTTGCTGAGCAATTTGCTCGTTGGTTTGTTCGTCGTAACTAAAAATTTCACCGCCGGGACCTGAGCCTACAAGAGGTGCAGCTATCGGTACGCCTGATTCAGCCTGGTTGATAGAGTTAGGATCATATGGATTGAAAGGTATAAGCTCAGTAAGCTGTGCCTTAACCCAGGTTTGTTCATCACCGTGGTTGGGAAAATACACGTTGCTTGAGCAGTAGTTTTGCATCCAGGAAGCAACTTCGCGAACCTGCTTGGCCATCATGGCGTCTGCCTCTTGCAAGACAGGCGATTCGCCTCTGCGCCCTGTGGTCATGGACTGTTGTGTTGTAGTAGGAGCCGGCGAATCGTCGCCAAAGTCGTCATCAATATCGGCATTCACAGGAGCTGAACTGCCGAGAATCAGCGCTAAGCCAAAACCTATTGCCAAGACTTTCATCAACGTCTTTTCCATTTGCTGTCCCCTGCCTACCGGTAACTATTCTAGCCTGGATTCACCCATAAATTTGCCTCAATAAGAAATACCCACTGCAGGTAGCGGGCATTTCCTTTTTCGGCTAAAACCGGCTCTAATTACATAGAGGAAGATCTTGTGGATAGTTCGCGTCTGGAAAGGGATATTTGGCTTTCCAATAAATCGAGATCGGCCATTATCTTACGACGCTGCCAGTAGCTTAAACCGCCACGCTTTGAGAGCAAGTGCAATTCAAAGGCGCTGATGCGGGAAAGCTTTTTCTGCAAGACTATCGACTGAATTGGTGAAAGTGGTTGCGCCGATAGTTCGGCTTCGATGCGTGCTTTTTTGGCAACTATGTCTGCTATGGCTGACGACTTAGTTTTCCTGTCGGACATTTGCAAATCAATGCTGCTCGATAATTTGTCTAGTTGAGCATGCAAGCGGGCATTAAATTGTCCGTTAAACTTGCCGTCCTCAGGGACGGTGTTGATAGACTTTAGTTGGGCCATAAGCGTAGCGCCGGCGTCTGTTTTCAGGCTGCCTGATTTGATGCCGTCTTCTATCCTTGTAGCCAGAGTTTGGCTGCGTAGCTGGAAGTCTATAAAAGCAGGGTCGAGGTAACTGTTATAAGTTCTTTGCGCTTCGACTATTCCGGCAGTTGCCAGAAAAACAGCGCAAACCAAGGTCAGGTCGGCAGCAAGTTTCCTTGAGATCATAATTAGCCTCCTAATAGGCACGCACACCGTGCTTAAAATGACGGACTGTGTGCTTTCTTGTTCCTGGTGATTGCCAAGAATATCGTGCGTTAGTCTGTCGGCGGGATTAATTTGTCTGGAACGTAGTTTTCATCCTTGGGCGGACTTATTTCACCCATGAGACGTCCGACCTGAAGAGTAATAGTTGTCTGTTTGCCGTCGCCTGAAACCATCACAGAACCTTCGGTTCTGTCCTTATGGCAGGCAAAATTGACCGTCTGACCGATGGTGTCAATGCGGTCCATAAGCCAACCTTGCTTTTTTAGCTCGCTGCGGTAGTAGAGGCTGACCTTATCGACATCATCATTGGTTAGAACCATGACAAATTCTGAACTGTCTGCCCCCTCTGTTTCTCCGGCAACAGAACCTGCAGGTTTGGCGCCTGGATAAACGGGCAGCGGAAAGCTGCCGTTTAATGCCTTATGTCCTTCAGTGATGGTCTGTTTAACTCCCCCTGAATTGAAGCTGACCTGGTCCTGAGCTGCGCATGAAGACAATGCCAGGACGGCAAAGATACAGATAAGACATTTCATCATTTGGTTTTACTCGGAAAAACTTTACCGGAGGCTATATTTTACCTCTCGAGGGGAATTATTGTATTGTGTGGATAGACGACTAAAAGCGTTCTGACCCAGTTGTCAGGTTAAGGCGACATGTACAAGAGCAAGTATTTTCAGTATTTTGTCCTGCTTTCGTTGCTTCTCGCCTTGCCGAAAGCAGCTTTTTCCAATGATGAAAAACCTGCTGATATTACAGTTAAGGTGCAAAGTCGCTGGGGTGGTCTGACAGCGCTTGGTCCCGATACGCTGGCTGATTTGGCAGAAAACGTAGCACCGTCTGTTGTGAATATTGATGTGTCGCCATATGGTCAGTACGGTAGACAACCGCTGAAGCAATCCGATAAATTTTATCGATACTATGGTGTGGAACCACCGGCGCAGAGTCCTGCTCGTACGACAGGCTCGGGAGTGATACTAAAGCCCGACGGCATTATTATGACGAGCAATCACGTAATTGAGCGCTCCGACAGGATAAAGGTGACGCTTCATGACGGTAGAACTTTTCTTGCTCGCGTGCTTGGTTCTGATCCGTTTTCCGATCTGGCGGTTTTGAAAATTGAAGCGACTAACCTGCCGACAATTCGCTTTGGTACTGCTAAAACAGTAAGACCTGGTGATTGGGTATTAGCAATAGGAAGCCCGCTTGGTTTGGACCACACCGTCACTTTAGGTATCGTCAGTGCTCTTGGACGTGAAGCAAAAGGGCTGGATAGTTTTGGTGCGCGCTCAGGGGCCGTGCGTTTCATTCAGACGGATGCTGCTATCAATCCGGGTAATTCCGGAGGTCCGTTGGTAAATTTAAAAGGTGAAGTTGTAGGACTTAACACTTTCATTCGCGGTGATGCGCAAAATATTGGTTTTGCCATTCCGTCGGACATTGTTGCCGAAGTGG
This sequence comes from Candidatus Obscuribacterales bacterium, assembly GCA_019744775.1. Taxonomy (NCBI): domain Bacteria; kingdom Bacillati; phylum Candidatus Melainabacteria; order Candidatus Obscuribacterales; species Candidatus Obscuribacterales bacterium. The sequence goes on along the minus strand of JAIETZ010000001.1, from coordinate 281,695 downwards.
CGAATACACTTATGCGCCAGCAACCCATTCCGCATCCTTTCATCGGTATTGTTATGGAAGAAAGAGATGACAATGAACTGGTATCAGATGGGAGAAAAGTAAATCAAGGCGTGGAAGTAAGAACGGTAAGTCCGAATAGTCCAGCTGCCAAAGCCGGACTAATGCCCGGTGACATAATTACGGAAATTGAGGAGAAGCAGGTTGCCCGTCCCGGTGAAGTCAGTGAAATAGTACGCAAGGCTGACATCGGTGATTACTTGAGTTTGATAATCAAACGGCAGGGACAATTGCGCACCATTACAGTGAAGGTTGAGCAATTGCCTTCCGGTTCCGAATACCAGTAGATTTTTGACCGATTAGATTCACGGATAGAACAAGCGCGGCAATTAAAAGGCCCGGCACACTGGCAGACCACCAGTTGCTTTCAATGAGCCCTGCTTGCGCTGTGCCTAACATGTGTCCCCAACTTGGTGTGTCCGGACCAAGTCCTAAACCGAGAAAACCAAGACCGGCTTCCATCAGTACGGCATCCGATACCAAAAGTGTTGTTTCTGCAACTATTACCGTTGCCGCGTTGGGCATCAGATGGTGAAATAACATTTGTGCATGTCCCAATCCGGTGGCAGTAGCTGCTTCTATGAAGTCTTCACTCATTACGGATAATACCTGCGCTCTTGTTAGTCTTGCTGCTTCCAACCAGCTGGTAGCAGCAATGATTATGACTACAACAGCAACGGGCAAATATCCATAACTATAATTGCTCACATGTAATAGTTGAGCAATTGGATGCGGTAGGTCACGGACAAGATTGGGAGTAGATATAAGGGACTGAAATAAAAGAATTAGAACAATGCCTGGAACGGCCAGCATGCCATCGACAAAACGCATCATCACTAAATCAACTTTGCCGCCCAAAAGTGCGCTCAGTCCACCCCAGAAACTGCCGAATGCTGAAGCCAAACAAGCTGCAGCAATGCCTACAAATAAAGAAGCGCGAGCACCCCATACTGCTTGTGAAAACACGTCTCTGCCTAAATGATCCGTGCCTAAAAAATGTCCGGCGCTGAAAAGCGGCAGATTGCGCTCCGCCAGATTGATGGCTAAAGGACTAATTGAACCTGTGATTGGAGCAATAAGTGGCGCAAAAATGGCCATGCTGATTAGCAGCAGGAAAATGACGATACCGCATATGGTGCTTATATCAACTTTTTGCATAGGCTTTACTGGTGGCGCTTTGTCGAGAATTCTTGAGACGCGGATCGACCGATTGAGAAATTATGTCAGCCAGCAAATTAGCCAACACGACCAAAACGCCGTAGATAACAGTCAGCGCCACAAGGACGGGATAATTCCGCCCAAATGTCGCCTCAACTGTAAGTCTGCCCAGCCCCGGCCAGGCAAAAATTGTTTCAACAAGCACTGATCCACCCAGGAGTGACGGCAATGAAAGTCCCAAGAGGCTAATTACCGGCATTAAACTGTTTTTGAAAACGTGTTTGATAATAACTGCTTTATAGCTTAAGCCTTTGCTCAGCGCGGCAATTACATACTGTTTGGATAACTCTTCAGTTATGGACGATTTTATAAAAAGCGCTACTTTGGCGCCTCGGCGTATGGCAAGAACTAGTGCCGGCAACCAGACATGGCTTAAAAACGTAAAAGGAGTATTAGCTTGTCCGGGATTGTTGAAAGCTAAAACGGGAGCTGCTTGAGTCCATTGAGTAAAAACGAACAAAGCAATTAGAGCCAGGTAAAAACTTGGTGTTGAATAAACTAATAGTGTGGCTAGGTAGGCCACGCGACAAGGCAGTTGAAATTTCAGAACGGACAAATAACTCATGAATAATCCAAATGCAATGCCGCCAACAAAGGTGAAGATAAGGGCGGTGCCTGTCAGCGCCGCTGTTGGACCAATACGTTCGCCGATAACTGTTAGAACGGGTTTGCCATCTCGATAAGAGCGACCAAGTTCGCCTTTGCCGACAAAGCCACCCAGCCAGACAAAATACTGTTTGGGCCAAGGCTCATCCAAACCAAATTCTTTTCTCAGGGAAGTTAACTCTTCGGCCGGTATGTCTTTCTGGCTATTTCCTAAAAGAACATCGACAGGATCGCCTGGAATTTGTCTGACAATGGCAAAACAAAAGAGCGACAGTATTAGGAGTAGCGGAATGGCGCTCAGCAGTCTTTTGATAATCATGAACGTCGTCAAATCCTCGCAGGACTGCCAGCATTAGCTTAGCGTCATTTAGGATACTTCATGGCTTCGTTGACAAACAAATGCTCTACCTAATAGGATTGCTCTTAGCCTACTTGTAAGGGGCCATGGCGGCATAGCCAAGTGGTAAGGCAGAGGTCTGCAAAACCTTTATCCCCCAGTTCAAATCTGGGTGCCGCCTAATTTTCCCCTTGTCAAGAGGCTCGGGCGTCCCTGCCGGCACAAATTGCCGAAAGACGCGCTAGAATAGGCAAGCACGGCGAGAAGCGAAGCAAGCGTGGCGATGAGCAATGCGCGGCGTAGCGATAGCGAAACCGGAGCGTTACAAAAAGGGCAGTTGGCGCAGTTGGTAGCGCACCACTTTGACATAGTGGGGGTCGTGGGTTCGAATCCCGCACTGCCCAATTTTTTATTGGCCGAAAGTAATTACTGAACCTTCCTTAGGCATTTGTCCCTGATGAGGTCCAACGTAGCTCGGTTTTTCCAGGGTGACCTTTTTTCTGCTCAGTTTTTCTTGATCAAATTTGTGCTCGTCAATTTTGCCCTCGACGGTGAAATTGTCGATTGCATAGGGAATGCTGTTGGCGGCAAAAATTGTTGGTTTGTCTGTAACGTGGAAATGTAAGTGCGGTTCAGATGAGTTACCGACATTGCCGACGTGACCAATTACTTGGCCGCGCGTTACCTTGTCGCCTTCCTTTACCGCTATCGTTCCAGGTTTGATGTGGGCGTAAAAGGCAAATGCGCCTTCTTCCGGTAAGGACATGATTATTGTGTTGCCGCCTGGATAGAACTTGTTTTTAGAAGCCGTACCAGGTACTTGATCGGGAAATTCATTGACGACACCTAGTATGGTGCCATCAGCAACAGCAATAATCGGTTCATCATAAGCAGGGTAGGAATTTACTTTCAGTGGATTGCCTGTAAGAGCTTGACCTTGCGTATTAAGCTTGGTCCAGTCAATGGCATAGCGCTGCGAGCTGTAGAGATCATTGCTTACTGGAAATAACGCACGTCTGTGAGGAATTCCGTCATAGCAGTTATTAGCTATCCAGCCACTGCCTTTTAATGGCGGACCTATACGAATTGGTTTCTTGGTATCAATTGATGTGAGGGCACCGACATCGCTTTTCTCTTCTCTCTCATTGAAAGTTTTGTAAGTTACTTTATGGCGAATATCCGACGGTAATGACGTGCCTGCCGGAAAGGAAATGTTCATCCAGGCAATACCTGTTTCACCTGGTTGCAAGAGAGTATCGGCTGACTCTGTTTTGCCGACTTCTGTGAGATTGTCAGCTAGCTTTTGCTTGGACAGGCTAAGCAGAACCTGTCCGTTTTTATCTAGAGCTTGAATTTCAATTAGTTTTACAGGTTGACGGCCAAAATTTGTCAGAACAACTTCATAAACAAGATTGGTTAGCCCGTCGATGCCGACAAAGGGTCTTGGTGGTGTAACAGATTTCATGAGAATAGGCGTCCAGTTGGCCGGTTCTGTTGCTGGATTTACTGCGGCGTTTATAGGTGATTGAAGTGCCGCCAAGAAAAAAGTTGTGGCTATGGCAGTGGCGGCGTTTCTATTGCTTTGTTGACCGAACATGACCGACTCCTCTTTACCTGTGCAAATTGAAACACATTGACATGGGTTTCACGTCAATGTGTTTCGTGTGGACAACCTACCTATTAGTGTGTTCTAGGAGTGTGTGGCGTTGATGAGTTGTCCGCAGCCGTTGTAATAACGGCATGATACGTAGAGCAGAGCATAGATGGTGCCCGGCGCTGCCCATGGTGGCTCAACCCTAAAGTAACTGGTCGTCCAGCATGGTGGCGGTGGTGGTGGTGACCACGGCGGTGGGTAATAGACAGGCGGTGCCGGTGGCGGTGTGGGTGATGGCGGCGGTGGTGGCTTTTGAACCACGGGGCAAGTCATGGCCCACTCGGATGCGAGTGCCTGACAGCCTTGTGTGTTATCCGGCGCACACCATTGATCGCTGTAATTTGGTCCTGCCATAGCAGGCGGAATTAAGGAGAATCCTTCCTTCCTGTGTTCAGGTAACTGATAGGCGGTGAAGTGCTTCGCTGCCGAGTTGGGATTTGGTGCACTGGTATCATTTGCTCCACCTTGTTCGTAGTGATTGCAGTGCTGGTCTCTGGCCCGCGCTTGCCAAATTACTTCTACGTTTGGATCAGAAGTTGATTTGACTTTTATAGCTTGGGTGCACTGGTATTCCGCTTGCTTGTTGCCTGTCGGCACATTGGAAAACGGTGAAGTAGGACTCGGATGTAAGATCACAACTGAGGCTTGTGGTGTGTTGGGATCGCCCAAGTGGAACATGAATTTAAGCATGTTGTTTGCCGGTATCGAACCTTGGGCAAGGGCCGGTGGCAACCAGCCAGGATGACCTTCTCTTTTGCCGATTACAGGTGAATCCGTGCGCTTGTAAAAAACCAATTGGCTTACTAGATTGCCATCGGCGCCCTTGGTCATCGGTGCGCACCAGTTGCGCACTGGTGCCTTAGAGTTTTGTCCGGTTGATGCCAAACTTGCTAGAACCTCTTTCTCGGTTGCTGCACGCATGGCTGGATAGAAATCGGTGCCCATCACTACAAAGTGATCAGAACTTATTCTTTTCACCCCGCCACCTGTCAATGTCTTAAGATTCTTTTGAATGGAATCAGTTACTTGCATGCAATAGGCAGCATTGCGCCAGGCGCTATCCAGTCCTGGATATTTTTCACCAATTTTCTTGGCGAAGGCGGCGCCTTCCGGCCCTTGCAATTTGGTCTTATCACCATCGGACATCTGTTCGGGGTGTTCGATACTGATATTTGTGCCAAGATTTTGATTGCACAACTGGGCTAAAGCTTTTACTACTGCCAAGTTGGTCTCGAAAGCAAAGTTGTTGGTTGTAGATAGGGAATTTTCAAAATCCGTCAAATCCTTAATTGGATTGCCGTCTGTTGTTTTTACATCTCCTTCAGGAGTGATGAGAGCAACAGAGGCTCCTGTCGGCAACACAGGATCGGCCGGTATATAACCCCACATTCTTACTTCCTGTCGGGAATAAGCAGAAGGATCTTGAGACCAACGAGTTAAGTCACGCGGATCACCGTTGCCGTCATTGAGCACCATTATCGCCGTTAGAATTCCCGGCAATTGTTGTTCTTGAGCATAGACCGGTTCAAGATAACTTGCTCCTTGTGTAATTGGAAATGACTTCGGTTGAGAGTTGCCGTTAACGTAAGTCTTTAAATCAAAGCTCAACGCATCGATAACGGACTTGGGATTTGGTCGAAGTCCCATACTGCGCAACCAGTCATAAACCATAAACGACAAAGACACGCTAGGATTGTCGGAGTCTCTTCCCGGCAGACCTTTGAAGTTGAGTTTGTCCAGTGATCCCGATGAAGGGAAATTGCTTCCATTGGCTTTCAACCAAACACCTTTGGCGCCGCCATTCCAAGTCTGTGACTCATCTGTTGCATCGACACTTGGTGTTGCAGCCTTGGCGTCGGAATACTGCACAGCGTTCATAATTGATTTGACGCTATTAAAAGTAAGTGGTGTGCTGTCGTTAGCTGCAGCTGCTGGATTGCCGGGAAATCCTTGTGGGAAACTAACGGCGAGTGTGCCGGTGGCTGCAGTCATGCGCTGACCGCCGGCCGTGGCTGTAGAAATCACCTGAACAGCTTTGTTCACAGGAGTTCCACCCGGCGATACTATAGAGTTTACTTGTTCGTTAGCTGTTACTTGCACGCATGAAGGCAATTGGGACATTGCTGTCGACAGATCAGTGCCTGAGCCTGCGCCTGTTACCTGGCTGAAATATGCTTTATCAATCAGAGAAACTGAATCAGCCAGTGAAAGTAGTCGAATATTCATACCACTTAGTCCTGGCATGGCAATGTTGACGTTTGGTTTGTAGAAGCGCATGCCGTTGGCAATGTAGGAATTGGAGCCATTGATGTCAGCATCAGTGGCTGCAGATCCAGGCTGACTGGGCGTAGGTATATTTGTTTGTCCGGTACTTGAATCAACTGTCATTGTTCCTATTTGAATATCAATAGTCGTTGAAGCATCACCACTTTTTTTATTACCTAATCTAACTGCATTGGCAGTATAAGTATCCTGGGCGTTTTTTTTGATATTTACTGCATTGCCGTCACGGTCAAAGGCACCAGCTTGACCGGTGCGAGAAAGCTCAATGCGCTGGCGCAATTGATTGATTGCGGTAACTGCTCGTGCGCTGTCTTGTGCCACCAGATACAAAATATTCTTGTTGCCTAATTGACTGGCAATAAGGGCATCAAGACGTAATGTTCCGACTAGAGTGTTGACGCCAATTACTGGATACTTATTGCCGGTTGGCGCCGGATTATCCACAAGACCTATTTTTCCAAGCGGGCCATCGACGGTAATGAGCGTCATATCTTTGGCGGCTTGCAAGGCGGCTGCGTCAATAGCAGTAGTTGCCTGCTTGTGTCCACCTAGATACTGGTTGTAGACCATCATCACCATGCCGATCATGAAGGTGACAAAGAGAAATAAGGTCACCATCATGACCAGAGTATTTCCTTTGGCTTCCTTCCTATGTTGAGCTTTCATGATTGATTCCTCTTGTTTAAATAGGACTATGAGTGAGTTGCATTTATAAGTTGACCGCAGCCGTTGTAATAACGGCACGAGGTGTAGAGCAGAGCCCAGATGGTGCCTGGTGTGGCAAAGGCTGGTTCGACTCTAAAATAAGACGTGGCCCAGCACGGCGGTGGCGGTGGTGGCGACCAGACCGGCGGATTTGGTTTTGGTTGTGGATTTGGTTTTGGATCAGGGGTTTCACCAGGCGGCGGATTCTCCACCACAGGACAGGTTACGGCAAATTCGGCAGCCAGAGCCTGGCAGCCTTGCTGATTATCAGGAGAGCACCACTGATCGTTATAACCATTGGCGGCAAATGCAGAAGGCATCCAAGACTCTTTGTGGCGAACAACATTTTTTGCCCCAGGGAAGTCGGTAAAATATTTGGCGGCTGAATTTGGATCAGGTGGGCCTGATGGATTTGATTGCCCCGGATAATGATTGCTGTGCTGATCGCGCGCACGAACCTGCCAGGTTACTTTGACGTTTGGATCGGAAGTAGACGGCACCTTTATAGCCTGCGTGCACTGATATTCAGTTTGCTTATTGCCTGTCGGGACATCAGCAAACGGAGAATTTGGACTTGGATGTAAAAAGACAACCGACGCCTGCGGACTGCCCGGATCTCCCAAGTGGAACATAAATTTCAGCATGTTGTTGGCTGGAATTGCTCCTTGCGCCAGAGCCGGTGGTAGCCAACCGTCATGCGGAGATCTTTCACCAATTACAGGTGCTTCCGTGCGTTTAAAAAAGACCAGTTGGCTGTGATAGTTACCATCAGCTTGTTTTGTCATTGGCGCGCACCAATCTCTAAATGGCGCTTTGCCGTCTTGTCCAGTTGGGGCTTTATTGGCAAGAATTTGCGATTCACTAGCCGGTCTGTCTGCCGGATAAAAGTCGGTGCCCATAACTACATAATGTGAGTTGCTTAGTTTCTTAACGCCACCGCCTGTAAGTGTCTTCAGGTTGTTCTTAATTCCTTCAGTTACTTGCATGCAATACGCGGCATTGCGCCAGGCATAATCTAAGCCCGGATGATTTTTGCTTATGAACTGCTCAAGTTTTGCTCCGTCCGGGCCATTGAGCTTTTTCTTGTCCGATTCAGACATGGTCTCCGGATGATTCACATCAATGCTTGTATGCAAGTGTTGATTAGCCAGTCTGGCTAAAGCTTGCGTGACGGCAATATTTGTTTCGTAAGCATAGTTATTGGTGACTAGAACTGCTGTTTGGAAATCGGTAATATCCTTAACAGGATTGCCATCGGTTGTCGTGACATCGCCATTGGCAATAAGTGCTACAGAAGCACCAGCAGGCAATACTGAATCAGCCGGCAAATATCCCCACATTCTCACTTCCTGTCTTGAATAAGCGGCAGCGTCTTGATCCCAGCGCGTCAGATCACGAGGATCGCCCATGTCGTCATTCAGGCGTAAAAGAGCCGTCAGAATGCCCTGATCATTTCCTGCAGCATAAGCAGCAGGAAATAATTCGCTGCCGCGACTAATTGGAAATGATTTTGGTTGGGCGCTGCCGTTGGCATATGTTCTTAAGTCGAAACTTAAGGCATCGACCACGGATTTAGCATTCGGACGCAATTGCAAACTTCTCAGCCAGTCATAAACCATAAACGAAAGAGCAACGCTGGGATTATCAAATTCACGCCCGTTTATTCCTTTAAAAGGATGTTTGTTGAGGGAACCGGAAGCAGGAAAATGATTGCCGTTGGCTTCCAACCAGACTCCTTTGGAGCCGCCGTTCCAGGTTGCGTCATCGGACGCTGTGACTGTTGGTGTGGCAGTATCAGGGTTGGTAAATTGAGCGGCATTCATCATTGATTTGACGCTATTAAATGTAAGGGGTGTTGAATCACCTTTGGTGCCAGTCGGATTTGCCGGAAAACCTTGCGGGAAACTGACGGCAAGTGTGCCGGTTTGAGAAGACATTCGCTGCCCGCCGACAATTGCTGTAGCAATCACTTGTAAGGTTTGCGACTCGCCGGCTTTGCTTTCAATTGGTCGTATAGTTTCACCCGCACTTGCCTGAACACAGGTAGGCAGTCCGGCAATGGCGGAAGCTAAGTCGTTAGCTTGAGTGTTGTTGCTGCCTTGAAACTGCGTATTGTCCACTAACGATACTTGTTCGGCCAAATTTAAAAAGCGGACATTTTGAGAGGGCAGTCCTGGAATTGCAATGTCTGTGTCGGCTTTATAAAAACGAGTGTTGTTGTTGATAAAGGAATTTGCCCCGGTGATGCCCGGATCGTTGACTGAAGCTCCTGGTTGCGATGGCGTGGGAACGTTTGTGTTGCTTGAGCCTTGGCTCAGTGAACCAATGAGCAAACTAACTTGTGTGATGCCGCCGGCAGTTCGTTTGAGTCCGGCACGCAAGGCATTATTGTTGTAGACAGATTGCGCACCGGCAAGCATATTGATGCTTGTGCCATTTTTGTCGAAAGCTGAATCTTCTCCTCGCTTTGATGCTTCAATGCGTTGTTTCAATTCTTTCAAAACAGGAACTGCTCTTTTGGCATCTTCGTTGACCAAAAAGAGCATTGTTTTGTTTTCCAGTTGCGTGGCGATCAGCGCATCCAGACGCAAGGTTGCCACCAAGGTATTGACGCCTGTAACAGGATATTTATTGCCCCTAGACGGAGCCGGATCATCGACAAGGGCAATCTTGCCTAACGGACTGTCGACAGTGATGCGCGACATGTCCTTGGCCGCCTGCAGTGCCGCTGAATCAATTGCGGTGACCGCTTCTTTGTGAGCGCTGAAAAATTGGTTGTAGGTGAGGACAACAAAACCTATGAGGACAATGGTTATGCCGATTGCGGCCACAACCAAGGCGAGAGTATTGCCCCTTTCCTTGCTTACCATCCGTTGTCCTTGCCTCATGGGACGTGGGATTCCCCAAAGAGCTTTATTCCCTGAAATGGATTTAATGAAACAGGTTTAATAAATGCGGAGGTTAAATGTCAAACTTTTTGATTACTGCCAGCCTATTTATCAGCAATAAGTTTCTTGAGCAGTTGGGCATCATATTTATAGATTGGTAAAAAAGGGGTCTAAAATGCGCTTGATTCAATTATTGCTTGCCTTAGCCCTGTTTTCCGGTATGGCGGCTTATGCTGACGATCAGCAGGGGGACAACAGTGACTCAAATAAAGAACTGACACGCACTGTAATGGGCAATGACATGCCGGATTTTCAAACGATAATTGACCTGCCTTCGCTCTCAGACCAGCAGCGCGAGAAAATAAAGGGATTGATGGTCAACTATGAGCAGGAAGTCGCGCCAATTACGCAAGAGGCTCAATCGATTAGTTCAAGTATGCTGCAAGGTGGTTCGCTGACACCTGAGCAAATTCAGGAAGCGTCTCAATACCTTGAGTCAGGTACATTACCAAACGCCTCACTGGCTGAGTCAAAAGGGCTCGGGCATGCCATCGAATTGAAAGAACAAGTGAAAGAGAAGCGCAAAGCACTCTGGTTACAAATTCAAAATGTGTTGACACCTGAGCAAGTTAGTGAACTTCAGAACAATTAATTTTTGAAATTGAACTTTTTGGGCTCTTTTCCGTCTTAAGAATATAACCCCGGCGTAAGTATTCTTTTTTTTGAGGAGAGCAATGAATCTATGGATATCTATCGTCTATTTGTCTTTAGCAAGACATTGGGATTTAAAACCCTTGTCGCAGTTGCCGCTTTGGGGACTGTTGCTGGTGTCGCCTATGCCGAGGATGCGCAAACTGGTGAGGGCAGTATCTTTACGCCGCCTTCGTCAGTAACGACACAAGAACCGAGATTTGCTCCGGGATCTGCCCCTGGATTTGCCAAAGAACCAGGTTTTCACAAAAATGGGAAAGGTGGTTTCCGGCATGGAGGCAAAGGTGCTCGTGGTAATCATGTCGGCTGGCATCAGATTCAGATGTTGCCGTCCTTAAGCCCTAATCAGCGCAAGGAAATTAAGGACATCTATCAACAAGCGAAAGCCGACATTCAACCAGATGTTCAGCAAATAAAAACTATGAGGGATCAATTTAAAGGAAGTGGTCCATCTGGACTAAGCGCTGAGAACAAAGAAAAGTTCTCGGCCATTAAGACACGCTTGCAGGCAAAGCGTGAAAGCGTCTGGCAGCAAGTGAAAGGAAAACTCACTACACAACAATTGGACGAGTTGGACAAAATGCGTGCTGGAGATCTTAAGCCGCCAGGTTTAAGAGACTCCGGATAGTATTGACGGGCAGGGCTTCGCCTTAACGTGAGGCGAAGCCCTGAAGTGCTTGTGGTGTCATGGTGACAAAAAATATTTGGATAAGCCATCTTTTACGCCGCGCAGGATTTGGATGCACGCCGAAAGAACTTGCTCACTACTCAAAACTTGGCTATGAAGCAGTTGTAGACGAACTCATCTATCCGGATGCCGTAGACAATTCAGCTTTGGATAGGGTTATTAGTTCACAGGAGTTCGACTTCACGCAAATTGACGATTTGCGCCGCTGGTGGCTTTACCGCATGACCTTTACAAAAAGGCCGTTAGAGGAAAAAATGACACTTTTCTGGCATGGTCATTTTGCCACAGGCGATAACAAAGTGCGTAACGCCTACAATATGTATTTGCAGAATTTGCTTTTGAGGAAACATGCGCTTGGTAATTTTCAAGACTTACTAATGGGAATTACTCGTGATCCGGCAATGATTGTTTATTTGGACAATCAACAAAATCGGCGTGGTAAACCCAATGAGAATTATGCTCGAGAAGTGATGGAACTTTTCACGATGGGCATAGGCAATTACAGTGAGCGTGATGTTAAGGAAGCAGCGCGAGCTTTCACCGGCTGGCATACAAGACAAGCAAGCTTTTTCTTCAATACAAGACAACACGACTACGGAGATAAAAATGTCCTTGGCGTGCATGGTGATTTAGATGGCAGCGATGTCGTGAGATTACTTGCTGCTCGACCCAGCACGGCACGATATATTGCAAAGAAATTAATTACGTTTTTTGCATACGACAATCCTGATCCGCAGGTTGTCGAAGAAATTGCTTCTGTTTATGTGACCAACAAATTCAAGATAAAGCCCATGCTCAAGGCTATTTTTAAGCACCCGACTTTCTTAAGTGAAAAGGCATACCATGCCAAAGTGAAGTCTCCTGTCGAACTTGTAGTCGGCACGCTAAAGCATTTGGAAATGCAAAACTTAGATGCAGATCTGCCTACGATAATGTCCAGAATGGGACAAAATATTTTCAATCCACCGTCTGTGAAAGGTTGGGATGGTGGTGCTGCCTGGGTCTCGACAGACAGCATGATGGAACGCTTTAATTTTGCTGCGCGGGCCACAGCCCAGAAATTCGATGAGTTGCACTATTACGCAAGTCCATCTGAGCTTGTCTACAAACAAAACATACGAAATGCCGGCCAATTAGTAGATTACTTTCTTAATTTGCTAGTAGAAGGAGACGTGCCGCCGGAGACTCGCCGGCGTTTAATAACTTACGTTTCCTCAGATTTAACCGGCAAACAAGTATCAGCTTTAGCCGATGATCGCACTTTAGATGCTAAATTGAGGGGGTTGGTCCATTTGATCATGACAAGTCCCGCTTACCAATTAGCCTGAAATCGAGGAATCTATGAATAATTCCGGCAATGATAGTAGCAATGTAACCCGCAGGAATTTCCTGAAGGGCTTGGGCGTAGCTGGGCTTTGGATGTCGCATAGCAAATTATTTGCGCTTGCAGCCCAAGCTGCCACTGTTAAACGCATACCGGGTAAAGACAAGATACTTGTTGTTGTGCAGCTCAGTGGTGGCAACGATGGTCTCAATACCGTTGTACCGTACGGACTTGGCTCTTACTATGACGCACGACCACAGATAGGCATTAAGCCAAATGAAGTATTGTCTCTTAATGGTCAACTTGGTTTAAACCCAAATATGGCCGGCATGGCTCAGCTATTCAAGAAAGGCAAACTGGCAGTAATTCAAGGTGTCGGCTACCCAAATGCGAATAGGTCACATTTTCGTTCAATTGAGATTTGGCAGACAGGTTGCCCCGATAAAATTCGCGACACAGGCTGGTTAGGTCGTTATCTTGATCTTTCATCCAGCGGCAATAACTTTGCCGACAACTTATTGGCTGCGGTGAATGTAGATCCGGTATTGCCGAAAACATTGTCCGCCAACAAAGTCATTGTGCCTTCGGTAGCCAGTGTCAATGACTTCCGCTTCAAGGTTGACCCGGATTACCCGCAAGATAGAGGTGCACAAATATCGGCGTTTGAGGACATCTATGCAAACTTCAACTTAAAAAGACCGTATGTTGATCTGTTGCGCAAGGTTGGACTGGAAGCAAATAAGGCCTCGGATAATTTGTTGGCGATGACAAAGAACTACAGAAGTCCTGTTGATTATCCGGAAACTGAGTTTGCGCGCGGTTTGAAATTCATTTCGCAGATGATTACAGGTGGCGTAAATTCAAAAATTTACAACATAAGCCTCAATGGATTTGATACGCACGTCAATCAGGCGCGCACTCAAGCTAGACTCTTGAAGAATCTGTCTGAGGGACTTACTTCATTCCAGGCTGACATAGAAGCTCATGGTGTTGCTGATGACGTACTTGTAATGGTGTTTTCTGAATTCGGTAGGCGTGTTGCTGAAAACAATGGTCGGGGCACTGACCACGGAACAGCTGAGCCGATGTTTGTACTTGGCAATGGCGTACATGGCGGGATTTATGGCGATCACCCAAGCCTATCCAATCTTGATAATGGTGATTTGAGGCACAAGGTAGACTTCCGGTCAGTGTATGCCAGTGTACTCGACCGTTGGCTGAAGGCTGATAGCCAAGCCATTCTCGGCAGCAAATTTGACCAGCTTCCTTTTGTCTAGCTAGTATAATTAGCCCATGCGTCTTGACGAGTTGGTAAAAGCTGAGGGAGATAAGATTCGCCGGGCTGCCGGCGAGCATGGTGCGAAAGCCGTGCGCTTTTTTGGCAAGCTTGAGTGGGATAGTGACAAGCCTGACGGCAGTATTTTTGTTCTTGCTGAGTTTGTCCCTGAATGCACGCTTCTTGATCAAGCAAGCTTGTCTCTTAGCATGAAAAACATTTTTGGACACAATGTTGAAGTGTTTTCCCAGTCGGCATTAACTGAAGATGTCTTAGGTAATCTTCTTGAAAGTGGTGTGCCTCTAACTCATGATGATGAGTACAACTTAGGTGGCATTCAGACTGCTATAGAAAAAGCGGAAAAGTACAAATCACTCGGTCGCGAAATATTTGAGCAGAATGAACTTGTGCAGACTTTTGTTGTGCATCAATTGCAGATTGTCCATGTTTTAAGCAATCGAATTTCAGAGGACATGAAAGAAGAAGCCGATGAGATCGATTGGGAGAATCTGGTACCACTTGAGGAAATTCCCCTCTACAAAGGTCGTGAACTTGTCGATAATGTCCCCTCAGGGCGCGACAAAGACTTGATGCTTTTCAATACAATGATATTTGCTCTGGAGCTTTTGGAAAAACATGTAGGACGCCCTCCGGAAGAGACGCAACAAGATGAGTTAATTCGCTCGTGGTTGGCACATCATTTAACTGTGGCAGGAGATGCTTGTCGATCCCTGTCACCGCAATTACGCAAGGCGACCCCTGATATACCGTGGGATGTGCTTATTGAAATGGCTTGCATTATTGAAGTGAGCGGCAGCGATCTCGATTGGCAAGCAATCTGGAATACGGTTGAACACGACGTTATGCCGCTTCTAGCAGCTATGAAAGAGATAAGAGCACAACTAGATGCGCAGGGCAATTAGGGATCAGGTGGCGAATCGCCCTCAACCATGACCCAGAACTGTCTGGCGATATCCCAAACAGCCTCTCCCTTCCAGTTTCTTAGATAGACGCGGGCAATCCAGGTACCTTCTTTGTTGAGCTTCAAGTCCGGACGGAAAATATAGTGCCCTTTGAATAGATCATTGGGGTCGTTGGCGTTAAACTCGTGGCTTAGAACTTCCTTGCCATCGGGATCTTCTATGACGAAGAGCCCCTTGTATTGGCGGCGCTCATAAGGGGTGCCAAAGCCCACTACGCAGGCGCAATTCATCTTCATTGGCAGCTCTTTGCCGACAAACAAGTCGAATAGACCCTGGCAGTCGATGTGGCCGTCTTCGCTATGCTCTGCCTGGTTGGAGAAGAGGATGTAGCCGCTGTGTAGGTACTTCATGCTACCTGCCTTAGTAAAGGACATTGTGTATCGTCTTTCTACCCGGCAAGGTTCGTTATTCAACGCAATGTTAACCAGTGTCTTTCAAGATGAAGCCGATAATATTAGCTGTTCAAGCAAAGAAAAAGGACGGCTCGTAAGCCGCCCTTTTCGAATTACCGTTCACCAAGACTACTTGCTGGCGGCAGCTGTCTTGTTGTGGGTGATGATTCCTTCGGCCAAGTTGCCCGGTACTTCTTCGTAGTGGCTGAATTCCATTACGAATGTGCCTTGTCCACGTGTCTTGTTGCGCACGTCTGTGGCATAACCGAACATTTCGCCTAGAGGAACCGAGGCTTTCACCTTGGACTGTTTGTCAACGGTGTCCATGCCTTCTACGCGTCCGCGACGGCTGGACAAGTCGCCAATTACATCGCCCATGTATTCCTCAGGCACTTCTACTTCTACCTTCATTACAGGCTCAAGCAGAATTGGCTTGGCTTTCATGAAACCTTCTTTGAAGGCGATAGAACCAGCGGCGCGGAATGCCATTTCTGACGAGTCCACTTCGTGGTACGAACCGAATACGAGTGTGGCGCGCATATCTATTACTGGATAACCAGCCAAGATACCGGATGCCATGGCATCGACAATACCGTGCTCGATTGCTGGGATGTATTCTTTTGGAATTACGCCGCCGACAATCTTGTTGACGAATTCGAAGCCTTTACCTGCTTCCAATGGTTCAATTTCGATAACGCAATGTCCGTATTGACCACGACCGCCTGACTGACGGATGAATTTGCCTTCTTGCTTAACGTGTTGCTTGATCGTTTCACGATAGGCAACTTGTGGTTTACCGACGTTGGCTTCTACTTTGAATTCACGCAACAAACGGTCGACAATGATTTCCAGGTGCAATTCGCCCATACCGGCAATGATTGTCTGGTTGGTTTCCGGATCGACTTTGACTTTGAAGGTTGGATCTTCTTCTGCCAAACGTCCAAGCGAGATACCAAGTTTGTCGGAGTCTGCTTTTGTCTTTGGTTCGATAGCAACCGAGATAACCGGTTCTGGGAATTTCATGGATTCCAGAATAATTGGAGCATTGTCTGCGCAGAGCGTGTCACCAGTCGTAGTGTCTTTCAAGCCAACGGCGGCAACAATGTCACCGCAGTATGCTTCTTGCACGTCTGTACGTTGATCAGCTTGCAATTGCACGAGACGGCTTATGCGCTCGCGCTTGTCTTTGGTGGCGTTGGCTACATATGAGCCGGCTGTGAGCTTACCGCTATAGATGCGCAAGAACGTAAGTTTGCCAACAAATGGGTCGGTCATAACCTTAAAGGCTAGAGCAGAAAACGGTTCATCATCAGTAGGTTTACGGGTAGCTTCTTCGCCACTCGGCAAAATGCCTTTTACGGAAGCTACATCAACTGGAGACGGCAAATAGTCGACAACTGCATCGAGCAATAGCTGAATGCCTTTGTTCTTAAATGCAGAGCCGCAAAGAATTGGAATCAACTTATTGCCGCAAACTGCTCTGCGCAAGGCCGCTTTCAATTCATCAAGGGTTGGCTTTTCACCACCGAGATATTTCTCCATTAGAGCATCATCGGTTTCGATAATTGCTTCTTCCAATGTATGGCGATATTCAGCAGCCTTTTCCTTCAAATCATCCGGGATAGGTACTTCTTGAATCTTGCGACCTAGCGGATCATCTTCCTCGTAGAGGTAGGCTTTTTCGCCAATCAGATCGATAACGCCAGTGAAGCCGGCTTCGGCGCCTATCGGCAGTTGAATTGGGTGGGCATTGGCCCAGGTGGAGTGCATTCCAGCCAAGCCTTCTTTGATTTGTTTGACTACGCGATAGAAGTCAGCACCGGAGCGGTCCATTTTGTTGACCAGCACCATGCGCGGTACTTCGTATCTGTTAGCTTGCTTCCAAACTGTGTTGGTTTGTGGTTGTACACCGGCTACGGCGCAAAGAACGATAATTACGCCGTCCAACACGCGCATGGAGCGCTCAACTTCTACGGTGAAGTCGACGTGCCCTGGTGTGTCAATAAGGTTGATTTGCTTATCTTTCCATTTGCTGGTGATGGCAGCAGCGGTAATTGTGATGCCGCGCTCTTTTTCTTGAGCCATCCAGTCGGTTACCGATGTCCCTTCGTGTACTTCACCCATGCGGTGGATAAGACCGGAATAGAACAAAATACGCTCGGTGCAAGTGGTCTTGCCAGCGTCGATGTGGGCTGCAATACCCATGTTCCGTATGTCTTTGAGATCTTTCGTTCTAGGCACGGCTTGGTTCCTTTCTGAGGGACTCAGTGTGAGTTGGGCGCTATCCGCATATCATCGCGGTTTTAAGAGGGATTTCGGACAAAATCAAGAATTGATTAATACTTCTTGACAAGTGTAGCAGCTCTGAAGTATTTCAGACCTGCTACTGCTCTTTTATGGATCGAAAGTAAGGGCGCATTCAATGCGCCCTTACTTTAGTAGCGGTAATGGGCAAAAGCCTTGTTGGCTTCAGCCATCTTGTGGGTCTCGTCCTTCTTGCGGACTGAAGCACCGGTGCCGTTGGAGGCATCGATGAGTTCACCGGAAAGACGCTCAGCAAAGCTGCGTCCGGCGCGCTTGCGGCTGTTGGCAATGAGCCAAGCAGTAGCTAGAGCTACACCACGCTGTTGCTTCACTTCTACAGGTACTTGATAGGTAGAACCACCAACACGGCGGGCTTTTACTTCTACCAAAGGTGTCACATTCTTGACAGCTTTATTGAAGACATCCAAGGATTCTTGTTTGGTTCTTTCTTTGATCAAATCAAGAGCATCATATAAAGCACGTTGAGCGGTGCTCTTTTTACCGCGCTGCATCATGCGGTGCACAAAGCGCTGGACCAGTTGGCTGTTAAAAACACCGTCCGGCGATGGAACTCTTTTTTCGATTACTGCTCTTCTTGGCATTTTTTTCTACCTTAGTTATTGAAATTACTTCTTGGCTGCGCCGGCTTTAGGCTTCTTGGCGCCGTACTTGGAGCGGGATTGCATTCTGTCCTTAACACCAGCGGTGTCCAGTGCTCCACGCACGATGTGGTAGCGAACGCCTGGCAAATCTTTGACACGGCCACCGCGTACCAACACGACAGAGTGCTCTTGCAGGTTGTGTCCGACGCCTGGAATGTAGGCTGTCACTTCCATGCTGTTGGTCAAGCGCACACGGGCTATCTTACGCAGGGCGGAATTTGGTTTCTTTGGGGTGGTGGTTTTCACCTGGGTGCAAACGCCACGACGCTGCGGGCATGACTTCAATGCCGGCGACTTGGTTTTGTAAGTTACCTTGGATCGTTCGCGACGAATCAATTGGTTGATGGTTGGCACCAGCAAATTTCCTTATCTAATCGCTCCGGCTAACGCCTTCGCTTGCCTTCCGGCATTCCTTCAACGCTCGGCTGCGTGCTCACTGCACCTTTGCCTCGCTTCGCTTTGGTGAAATTCAAAGCATAAAGACGATTGCTAATCTTACCAAGAACTAGCTTGGTAAGTCCACGAACCTTTCTTATTACTTTATGTTATTTACGTATCCATCAAAGGATTGGGCAGCACCGGGACTACCCTTGGACCTTCTAATTGGCGCTTAGGTTCACGCGCTCTAATCCAATGCTCGCGGGCTAGAAGACAGTAACTGCCCACCTTTTTAAAGCCGTCCTTCTCCAAAGACTCAATGACTTTGTCCTGAAACTCAAATGCTTTGGCGGTAACCACCGCTTTGCGGCTTAAAGTATTTAAATTATTGAGAGCAAACGTAACAAGCTCCGGAGCCAAGTCCGACCAGCCTGGATGAACCGCAAATTCCAGATGGAAATCTTCCAGGTGATGGCTGGTTACTTTGACAGCACTGGTCAAAACTTTGCGTTCGCTGTCTTCAGACACCCAGTACCAAGCCTTATGACCGGTTATCTTATTGCGTAATTTTTCTACTTTTTGATTGGGCAGTTCAAACACGCGAAAATCATCTGGAGACTGAGACAAAATCATGCGAATTTCCGGCGGCAAAACATCTTGATTCAAGTCAAACAATGCTCGGCGATCGCCTGTTAACGCAAGTCGAAATGGTGGCTTCTCATCAAAGTCTTCGACGCTTTTTCCGTTGAATTCTTTTTCGTAACGAATAACTCTTGTTGCCCGTCTAAAACCACAAGCGGCAAACAAGGCTAAAGCAGCATCATTTTTCTCAGACAACTCTGCCACGAAATGATTGACGCCTTGACCGCCAAAGAGAGCAAATACATAACGCAATAATTCTTGCGCAATACCACGCCCGCGATGGTGGGGATGAACGACTAAATCCTCTATTTCCCAGCATTCTTTGGATTTGCCGCGAGCACGAATTGAAATCAATCCAAGAATAACGCCATCTTCTTTTGCGACATACACAGATGGGCCGACGTGAGCCTGGACCGGCAGCCAATGTTGCCAAAATGTCAGTCCACGATACTGCGTGCGACTATCCTTGCAGTCGGCTCCAGAAAAGGCATCTTCCGGTTGGTGACGCAAAAGTGCACGCATTTGCGCGTAATCTGTTGCTAACAATGGTTCGATTTTTATCACGACTTACCCTCTATTCTAAACGCCATTATAACCTTGAAGCGGAGCAAGAGCTGCGATGAGCAGGTCGCTGCAAAGCGAACGCATGCTGCCGGACGGTAAGTGGAGGCGAAGTGGTAACGCAGCCGGAACGTTATGGAGGATATACTATGTAGCTTATGGCTAAGAAGGGTAAAACTCACGTTACGGCGCCTGCTCAGAAGCCCAAGGCGGACGCACCGAAGGAGCCGGTTTTTAAAACCATCTCCGATAATCGTCGTGCGCGCTTTGAGTATGAAGTTATTGAATCGATGGAATGTGGCATTGAGCTTTCCGGGACGGAAGTGAAATCCATGCGTCAGGGCAAAGTTACCTTACAAGACGCTTTTGCTCGCATTGAAGACGATCAAGTATGGCTTTACAACTGCCACGTGTCGCCATATGACCATGGTAATCGTTTCAATCACGAGCCTTTGCGCAAGCGTAGGCTGCTCTTGCATGGCCGTGAAATTCAGAAGCTAAAGGGCAAGGTGCAAGAAAAGGGGTTAACTCTTGTCCCTTTGAAGATCTATTTCAAGAGGAATTGGGTTAAAGTGAACCTGGCTCTTGTGCGTGGTAAGCAGCTATATGACAAACGTCAATCTATAGCCAAGCGTGATTCGCAGAGGCAATTAGACCGAGTTGTAAGGAAATTCAAATAGGACACTATAAACTAGAGGTAGTAGCTCTTGTCAAAGTCAATGGACATGGTTGTCAGATCGCTTTCAGTATTGTTCGTAACGCTCTGTTGGTTAGTCTTAGCGCAGACAGCAGCTTTTGCTCAATCACCTCTGGCGGTAATTTCGTCTGAGCGCAATGCACAAGCTTACGGTGAGCAGCATCTAGGCAACTGGGAAGAAGCATGGCTTGCTTTCAAACAAACGCTTGAGGCTGCCAATGTTCGCTATGACTTGTTGACGGATGGAGATTTGACCAGTAGCGGCGCTAAGTTGCAGCCTTATAAGTTGGTAGTTGTTCCTCTTTTGCTTGATCTTTCACCGGAAGCAGTATTTGCTCTCAACGAATACGTTAAAGGCGGCGGCAAGATCTTAATTACAGATGGTGGTGGCAATCTTTCTCAAGCTGCTCAAGCCGTAGCCGATCTAGCCGGTGCTTCCGTGCAAAAACATTTGAGTGCTCCTGATGGTCGCACTCTTGTTTGGCAGCGTGATCCAATTCCTGTTCGTCAGGATTTTGCTGTAGGCACACTTATGGCTGATGTTTCCGTGCAAGGACAGGGAAACGCTGTAGCTAGATGGTCTGACGGCAGTGGCAATCAGTCAGGTGTGGCAATTGCTAAAGGTCCTTCGGCAATTTACTTCTCTTGGGCTCCTGGTCTGCAGGGCGAAATTACAACGAATGCTTATTTGATGACTCTTGCCTTTGAAGATTTGTCGAACGGAATAACACAACAAGCAGCTATTCAAATTAGTTTTGCCGACTATCAAACAATTGGTCAAGAATTGGCATATCTGACTAAGCGTACAGATGAAGCCATCAAGACTGCCAAGCAAGCCGATTTGGCAGTGCCATTCCGGACGATTCAACAAAGTTTTGAATCTGCCCAGGCGCACGTAAGGGCTTTCGATGAGGCTTACAAGCAAAGACATTTCTATTCGGCTGATGAAGAATTACAAAAGGCTCGTCATGACTTTGCTCTAGCTTTTGCTCAATCAATGCCTGTACGTCCGGTAGAGGCTCGTTCGATTTGGCTGGATCGCGGAACTATTGTCGCGACTAAAAACGAAAAGGGTCTCTCTGCACTTTTCGACAAATTGAAGGCAGCAGGAATAAACGTTGTCTATTTTGAGACTAACAATGCCGGCTTCTGTATGTATCCGACAAAAGTAGGCGTACAAAATCCAGACATGGTGGGTTGGGATCCACTTGCGGTAGCTGTTGCTGAAGCACATAAGCGCGGCATGGAATTGCACAGTTGGTGCTGGGTCTTTGCTGTCGGTAATTTGCGTCACAACCCAATCATCGGAAAAGACCCTGACTATCCAGGTCCTGTCTTAACCAAATATGGATTCAGCCTGGCGTTGGCTCGCTCCAATGGTTCACTCTTGCCGAATAACCAACCGGAATTTTGGTTGGACCCGGCCAATCCTGAGGCTCGCCAATATCTAAAGAACCTCTTCACTGAGATTGTCTCCAACTACAATGTCGATGGTTTGCAGCTCGATTACATCCGCTATCCCTTCAACAACAAGGGCACGGAAATGGGTTATGACTGGGTCGGCAGACGTCGATTTGAGCAAGAAACAGGATTGTCGTTAGACAATCTCGATGAAACGACAAGACTTCTTTGGCAAGCTTGGAAGATTCAACAAGTAAGCAGTTTTGTTGAAGACATTTCCAAAACTCTTAAGTCTATGAAGCCAGGCTTCCGTCTTTCTGCCGCCGTCTATGCAATGCCGCATCGCTTGCGTCTGAATGCCATTCAACAGGAGTGGGAGACTTGGGTGCAGAATGGTTGGATAGACACGCTCAATCCAATGAGTTATGTGCAGACAGCAAAAGATCTTTCTATTGTTGCAGGCTATGTGCGCGAAGAGTGTCAGGATAGAGCCCTTGTTTATCCAGGACTTTCCATTCGTCAATTGGACACAGCTGGACTTATTGAGCAACTAGATACCTCAAGAGTAATCGGTACGCTTGGTACAACAATGTTTGCTATGGCTCAATTGGATGACAAAAAGCAAAATGTGTTGCGTGTTGGTCCCTACAGAAAGCAACCGCTTCTGACTCCGCAATCAGAGCCAATTAGTGCATCGCGAATTCTCGTTGATGATTTTGCAGCGATGGTAAATCGTTATTTGCAAGATCCCAAAAAACGCATCTTGTCCGATCAATCAAGCACCAATGAAATTCTCTCGGAAATTGAAACTGTACAGCAAGCAGTACACGATTTGCCGGATAAGGCCTCTGCAGACGAGATTACCAAAGTGGACAAGGCAATTCGTACCCTGCATGCTAATACGCAAGATTGGCTCAGGCTGGAAGCCTTTATACAACGTGGATTCCGTGCACAATACATAGCCAGTTATTTGGCACAAGTAGAAGCAATCTTATCCTATGCCGCTCACCGGGCTAAGACGATGAGCCAGCTTCTGGCAGGTGGGCACTAGGATTTAAGCCTTGGTGGAAGTCCCAGAATTAATGGGAATTCCCCCATTTATAGCTAAGTACCAAAGAATTATATTGAAGCCGTGAACTCCAACCATGGACATGCATGGGCGAATCCGCACATTTTAGAGACCAGCAGAAGCCGACTTCTCGGGAAGATGGGCTTTCTGAGGCGGCATGGGCGGATAACAGCACTGTAAAGGCAATGGCTCAAGCCTTATCCGAGCCATTTAACTCGTTTGTGGCACGTCCGGCAGAATTAATTGCTGAAAAGGTTTCCGGTAACAAGACTGATCTTCATTGGCATGTCGAGAAAAATGAGTCTGAATTGTTTTCCCGGCAGTGGCTGACGGACAATATTGCCTCTGGGATAACAATGGCAGGCTTGTACTCGTTGTCTGACCGCCTAGCTGCTAAACCGCTACGTTTAATTAGCTGTGGCGCAGGATCTGTTGCTCAGTTGCTCAAAGCACGACCATTGGCATGTCAAATCACAACAGGCTTGGAAAAGGTTCTTATAAGCAAGCAAGCCTCACTCATTGCTGGTGCCGGTGCATATGATGGACTTAGAGAAACTCGCGAAGGTGAAACACGGCAAGGAAACTTTGCCGGTACCGCTGCCGGATTTACAGTTTTCGAAGCGGGCAATTACTTCTGTAAATTGGGTCCAGGCAGCTTAGCCAATATTGCTTCCTATGGACTACGCCGTGCCTTAATTGGTGGTGCCGGAGGAGCAGTTCAAAGCTATACATCAGGACAATTTGCCGGTCGTGAATTATCGAACAAGGAATTAGCGACAGCCGCTCTAATCGGCGGCACAATAAATTCCGCGTTGGGGCTACCATCTGTATCAAGAGCATTAAAAAACAATCTAAAGGTGAAAGAACCTGCTAATCTCGACTCTGTTGGGCTTGAGGCAGAAAGAGCGAAAGATTGCATGGCTGATTCATCAAAATCTTTGGATTCATCGATACTAAAAAAGCGTATTGAGATTGTTGGCTCTGAAGAAGTAGGTGTTCATGTTGGCCGTCCGGAAAAGGGGCCGTTTAAAAACTACGGTGATTTTCTATTGCGGGGTGTTGGTAGTAAATACACTCCAATGAATGTCTATGAAGTAGCTGGACATAAAGATGTGCATGTATTAGTAGCTGAAACGGATTTGATTGCGCTGGACAATGCAAAACAGTTGCCAACTATGGAACAAATGGTCAAGATATTGGATCAATCGCCAGATTCTGGATTGGTCAAAAGAATTATTCTCGTTAATTCTGAAGCGCCTGATTCTGTTTGGTTTACGCAGAACAAACTTCTTAAACCCAATGAAAGAATATATGGTGAGCACAGGTTTAACAGTAAGTTAAATGACTATGAAATGCGCTTATTTAAACCACAGACACAAGAGGAGATGCTTAAAACTTATTTGCATGAGTATGTTCACGTGGCGGAGAAAAAATACAAAGATATTTTTTCTATGACCAAACTAGCCAATGAGATTGAGGGCAACTGTGGCTTTCAGCATCACGGTTGTACGCATCCTCATGAATACTCAGCCTCCGTTTTGCTGGGTGATAATTTGCTTGGCGCGCATCCACTGGTAGCAACAGATGCAATCGGCAAGGCACCAATTCAAGCAGTGACTGCTCTGGAGTGCTTGTCGAAAATTTTGCCCAAATCCGAAAGTACTTATACTTCTCAGGCTCGTACATTGATCCAATCGGCGAATCAAAATTTAAAAGCGGTTGTTTTGGACAAGCTTTACGATATGAATACTGAAGGCAAGTCAGACGCCGTTAAGAAGTTAATAGATTTTCTGGAAAACTGAAGCTAGTGTCATTTAGGGAAACTAGCGCTGCTTAGTAGTTCTTCTAAGTAGTCGCGGTATTGATGCACGTGTTGGAAGAAGCTATCCGGTGCAAATTTGAAATTTACCGGAGTTTTGTTGCCGAAGATTTGATATTTGTTCTTTTTATCTACTTTCTGCAATTTGCCTATCAAATGAGGATCGGCTTCGCCACCACCTTCTACTCCGGCTATGCCTGCTTTACCTTCGCTCTTAATGTCGATAACCTTGAGATAGGGAAGTTCTTCTATGACGCCCGAAGGGTGTTTTGTTGCTAATATGTGCCTAACTCCAAAAACGTCTTGGCCGGCTTTTATCTCCTGTTGATACATCTTGATGGCGCCATTGTTGTCTGCAACATCCACGACAGTAACTAAAAAGTGATCATAGCCTGGTAGCTTGTCCACTTTGTAGGAATACGATTTATTAGAGGCGGTCTCATTCAAAAATGTTTCGGCAACAGATTGCGATTCTTTTGACATGCTTTCAAAAACGCTGTTCTGCCGTGCGGAGTTTATGAAGGTTTCTCCAATGTTTCCTTCGTTAACTCCGATTAGTTCCGGTCCTCGAAGTTTGGTTGCTCCTGGTAGGTCTATCTGTCGGCGGGCAATTACCTGATCTATTACGTGTTCGATGGCTCCTGCGTGTTCCGGATGCAAATCCCGACACATCTGTCGCAAGGTAAGCAATTCAGAGGAAGGCTTAGGTGACCCTTTTAAATTGCTTAGGATTTCACCTTCAATTGCTCCAGGTTGCGCACCTTCTGCTGCTGCATCTACGGCCGCTCTATAGGCGTTAAGCAACTTCATGTCCTGCCCTGTAATTGCCTCAATTTGAACCTTAAGAGAGTTAGTCGCCGCCTCTATTTTTTCCATTACTTGTTTGTTTAGGGGTAATTTTTTGCCGCCCAAGCTATCATTGATACTATCGAGTTTCTTCGCGCTATTTCTTGCCTTGCTTAGTTCTGACTGAAACTCATCAAAACCCAAGTGATCATCTTTCAATTTGGTCAAACATTGTTTAAATGAAGACCATTCTTTCTCGAGTACATTTAATTGTGATTTTTGCTTCTTGGTTAGAGACTCAACCGGTTTTGACTTTAAGTCACCAATAGCTTCTTCGATCATTTTGTCGCTTTCGTGCAGCAAATTCCTGAATTCCGTCTGTATGGGCTCTTTTGAATCAAATACCTTGTTAGCGAGATCGGCTGCTGCCTGTTCAGCTTTTTGAGAAAAACCACCTTCTGCTTTTACCTCAGCTTTCGGAGCGTCTTTGGCTTCAGTAGGTTTAGCAATCTGCTCTTCAGGCTTTACTGCACCCGGTCTTTCATGGATTGCTGCAGCCGAATCTCCTGCAACTGAAGCTTCGGCTTTTGCCGCAGCGGAGTCACTTACCGATGCTCCTGCTTTTGCCGTATTAACGTCAGCGGCAACAGATGCCCCGGCTTTTGCTGCACCGGCATCTACAATTGCTGTTTCACCAGCGGCTATAGATGTTCCTGTTGCTACTGTTTCGGTTGCAACAACAGCCTGGGCCATCTTGATTTTCCCCAACACCGATAGTCCGGTCTTTGCTAAACCTATGCCACCAGTGACAAGCATCGCCGTGTCGGTTGCCTTTTCCGACCAATCATAAGGTTTGGCATGCATCATCCAATTTTGAGTGGATTTCCAAGTTTCTTCGCCTGCAGCCTGGATGCCGATTCTATTGACGTGATCAATATATTTTCCGCCGGCATTCCAGATGTGACCTGTAGCGTCGGCAAGATTGCGTGTTAGGGCTAGGGTCGCCCCGGAAATTGGCGCAAAACGATTTAGTAATTGCACGTCCTTATCCTGTGGACGATCAAGCATCGAAACAAGCCCGGTCACTCCTTTTACGAGTGACTTATCAATTCCGTATCCAGCACTTATCACGAAATTTTCTTTCTGCGATTGATAGGGATCTTTGCCGAGTAGTACATCAACTTTTGCTTTTGCCTGTAGAAGTCGATCGATTATTTGGTTACCATGGCTTTCCATAGCTTTTGTCACATCGCCACTGTGAGTTGCTGCTTCAATTACTTGCTTTTGCGATTTGTCGCTTCCATCTACAAAAGCTGAAACGGCTTTGGCGGCCTCTTTGGCGTCATGTTTTTTTAACTCGTAGAGAGAGTTTGCCACCTTTCTTTCGGAGCTTATTTCGTCATTACTTTTGCCTAGTGCTTTTTCAATTTTGCCTGTCTCTGTTAATGCTTTAGCAACAATAGTATCGGAGGACTTCTCTAATTGTTTGCCTACGTCTCCGCCTGTGCGAATGGTTTCGGATACATCGTGAGTGACTTGCTTAGTAGTATCAACAGCAACTCCAATCGCATCTTGAGCGGCTTTTGTGACTTTCTGTGCTGTTTGAAAAAACTGTTCGACAGGATTTGCGTCATGCTTTTGCAGGATTTTTTGTGCATCTTTATCAGTGAGAGGATGCTTTTCGCCGCTAAAAGGAGATGATTTCTGCTGCGAATCAGAAGGCTTCTGAAGCTTATCTTTGCCCTCACCTGCAGTATCAGGTTTGGCCATACAAATTCCCTCGTAGCCGTTAAATCCGGCAGGCACTGTCTATATACCCCCGCGTAAATTGGGTATATGCGTTGGCTGGGTTAATTCGACAGCTAAGGATTAAAACTCGGATTAAAAGAAATCGGGCAACAAAAAGCCCCCGGCGTGCGCCAGGGGCTTTTTACAGGAGGATGAGACTTCAGCCACAACTAGTGTGGCAATCGGGTGTTTATGGCACCTAATTGGCTACTAGCTGAATGACCCGAAGTTGGAGGTGGTTACTGGAGGTACCACCGGGTTAACAATCTCAACTTGAGGCTGAGCTGAGGTTGCTGGTTGGGCTGGAGCAGGAGCGGCTGCCGCTGCTTTCAGGTGCTCATCGAGCACACCAGACTTCTCGCGCAGAAGATATTCGATATAGTCTCCACGGCTCATACGGGAAGCAGCAACTTGTTCATCCAACAGTCTGTGTGCCATTGGTGTCACGCAGACAGCGGTTGTTGTGCCTCTGTTTTTGCCGAAGAAGTAAGACTTGGCGCCACCCTTCGGTCCTGTTTGCTTGGCAGATGCCGGCAAGCGCAGAGGAGGTTGTCCAGCACGCTCACGAATGAGCATTTCGACGTAATCGCCGTTGGACACGCCAGCCTTAGCGGCTTGTTCCTTCAGCAATTGGCGACCTAAAGCCGTCAAATTGAAGGACACCGAACCTGATTCCTTGCCTGGGAATCTTGAGCGACGTGGGGACGTCGTTTTGGCTTGGGTGGTAGTGGTGGTTGTTGGGACCGTTGTGTTCATTTAGTATTCGGCAGTTGTCCACTTGGATTGCTGTTGTTGCCAACAGTCTCTTTGTGATTTTTCCGCCTTACCTCCTTTTCAATAGAACGGGATCCAACTTGATAATCAAGGTGTTTCCTTGAGTAGTTGTCAGGTGAATGCCTCACCCTTCCTGTGTTAGAGGGCTTTTGTGGAACCCTTTCCAAGCTCCAGATTATATAGCAATCGCGAAACAATTAGCAGTAGTCAGGTATTACAGTCTTTTCATGCTTTGCAGCTAAGCGTTCTGTTGACAAAAGCACTCCATGCTTATCAGACCCAGCTGGTGACCCATTGGTTACATAACCAGGCAATCAAACCACCAAGAACTGCACCCACCAGAACCTCCTTAGGAGTGTGTCCTAGGAATTCTTTAATGCGTTGTCCAGAGATAGTTGGGTGATTGGAAAAGAGTTCTTCAAGCATTTGGTTCACAACTTGCGCTTGTAAACCTACGGTTCGCCTGACGCCGGCGGCGTCATACATGACAACCAGGGCTAAGCAAAGTGCGATAGAAAAAGAGACGGAGTTAAACCCTTCAATTAGTCCAACCGTTCCGGCCATAGCAACTGTGCTTGAGCTGTGGCTTGAGGGCATGCCTCCAGTTTTGGCCAAAAGACGTAAGTCAAAACGGCGGGTTTTAATCAGTTTGTGGAAGATCTTTATCCATTGGGCAACGGAAAGTGCAACGGCAAAGGCTAAAAGGACTTGCCAGCCCCGTTGATATGAACCGTTTATCATCGTTTCCGATACTGGCGGAAAAAACAGTTCGAAGGCGAAGAGATTTGGCATAAATGCTGTGGGATTGATTTGCATTAGTTCATCTTTTGTTTTAGCTTACGCGATTAATCGCCATTTGTAGAAGTGATTCCAGATAAATAAGTGATTGTTTGCTTACACCAGTCTTGGTAAGAGCAGTTTCTGCTTCACGCTGTAGATCTAGTAGCTTGGCTTTTGATTTGTCGATACCCTCAATGGCAACAAAGGTAAGTTTGTTTGCTTCGGCATCTTTGCCGGGAGTTTTACCCAGGGTTTCAGCACTGCCTGTTACATCTAAGAGGTCGTCTGTTATTTGAAATGCCAGACCAAGGATTTCGCCAAAAGTAGCGAAGTGATTTTGTTGTTCTTGGTTGGCTCCAGCCAGTGTCGCTCCGGACCACGTAGAAAAACGAATAAGTGATCCGGTTTTGCGCAGGTGAATGGAATTGAGCATGGCTAATTTGTCAGACGGCAGCTTGCCTCCAGTGAAAGCAATATCATCTACTTGTCCCCCGACCATGCCTGGAGCCCCTGTTGCTTTAGCTAATTCACTCAGGACTTTGACGACAATAGATCTTTCTATAGATGCAGGAATGTGATTGGCAATTGTTTCCATAGCCAGCATCAATAATGCGTCGCCTGCTAAAAGCGCTATAGCTTCGCCGAAAACTTTGTGATTGGTTGGCTTACCGCGACGAATATCATCGTTATCAAGCGCCGGCAAGTCATCGTGAATCAAGCTCATCGCGTGAATCATCTCAATTGCACAGGCGCAAGGTAGTGCCACTCGGTGCGCATCTTCATTTATAGCTTGTGCGGCCGCCAGACAAAGTAAGGCTCTTATGCGTTTGCCTGGTGACAAAACTGAATAACGCATTGACTCGTAGAGGACTTCCGGAGTTCCGGTTGCCAAATACTCGGCTAGATGAGCGTCTACAAGCATGCGCTTGCTTGCGACAAATTCCTCAAAATCAAATTTGGTTGTAGCAACCATCAACGAACACTTCCTGCGACAGATGAGTCGTCTTAAAGGGAAGAGCTACATATTATATTGCTTGCCCTTGAAATAACCATAGGCGGACTTTGCCAAGTTCATTATCGTGCCGCCCCATTTAAGTAGGTTTGGATCACGTCGCATGACAAGAAAGGCAAGCGAACCAACATGACTAAGCAGGTCATTTAGCGAGGGAGCTGCTTCTTGCAATAAAGGAATGGAAAACCGTTCTTTCAGTTGATTCAAATTGGCGCGAGCAACCGTGAAGTTAAACATTACGTTATCTCTTTCCTGATTGGCGGAAATCTCCATTTCCTGCAAGCCGCGCATCAAACGCTGATAGTTGACAAGCAAAAGTACCCCGGCAAAGCTCAAGAAAAGCATCATCATAGAAAAGACTATCTTGGCAGCGGGCATTGCCCATGGATGAATGTAGTTGGTTATGAATTCCATCTTTTACTTCAATAAGTTGCGTGCAATAAGAGATCGTTGAATTTGGTTGGTGCCTTCATATATTTGTCCGGCTTTGGCGTCACGAAAGATGCGTTCGAGCAAAAGTTTTGGTTCTGTCGCTTCTTCTCCAACAATGGAAATTGCTTCGGTAGCTACTTTCATAGCAGCATCCGTTGCTTGGATTTTTGCCATGCCCGCTAGCACAGCATCGCCTTCACCACGGTCTATTGCGTAAGCAGCCTGATAGGTAAGGGCTCGTGCTGATTCGACTTGCATTGCCAGTTCGCCTACAAGATAAGCAATCTCATTGAGCTTTTCTCTGTTTGAGTTTAAATGGCTGATGATGCCTTCTAGAGCACCTTGTGCCCAACCGGTTGCTTGGGCGGCAATTGTTACTCGCCCTTTAGCAAGACTACCTAATGCCACCTGGCGGCCTTGTCCGTGTTCGCCAAGCAAATTCTTTTTGGGCACACGGCAGTCGTTGAAAACAATTTCGCATGTCGCATAGCCACGCATGCCGAGCATGTTGAACTTTTGACCGACGGCAAATCCAGGGAAATTACGCTCGACGATAAAGGCGGTAATTGATTTTGGCGATTTGACTGCATCGGGATTTTTATCATCGATAAGTTTGGCCATCACGATGTAATAGTCAGCTGCAGCGCCTGATGTGATAAATGTCTTTGTGCCGTTAAGGATGTATTCATCGCCAACAAGTTTTGCCGTTGTCTGAATGGCGGCTGTATCTGATCCGGCATTTGGTTCAGTTAGTCCAAACGCTGCTAAATATTCACCGGTGGACGATGGTGGCAGATATTTCTTTTTCTGTTCTTCGTTGCCGAATTTGTAGACCGGTTCCTGACAGAGAATATGTACGCCTAGAGAACTCATAATAGGCACAACTGTTCTGCCGAATTCTTCATTCAATAAACAAAAGCTGACATAGTCGCCACCTGAGCCGCCGTAAGTTTTAGGAAACGGCAGACTACCGAAACCCTCCTTACAGGCAGCTTCAAATAAATCTCGACGGAAACTATTTTCCGTATCCGACTTAATTTTGTCAGCCAAAGGGATTTTTTCGGCAAAGGACATTGCCTTTGTCAGCCAACCAAGTTGGCTTTCGTTGTATAAAGCCCTTTTTCCAGTTTGTGGGTTCACGGTTCTTTCAGTTGTTGGTGTGGTCATTATTTGTTCGCTTGCCATCCGGCTTGTCCAGTTTGCTGGACTTCTCTCTACTTGTTCAGTTTAGCTTGTGTTTGAGAAGATGCGGTGCTTGATATCTTTCTGTATGAGCTCCTTCCCTTAGTTGGGTTTAAAATGGAGACCTATGTCGAGTTCAGTTATTAAACCTAAAAAACTCAAATCAGGTGACACCGTCGGCGTGATTGCACCGGCTTCGCCGCCACTTGAGCCGGGACAGGTTGATAAGGCAGTTAAGTGGTTGTCTACGCTTGGACTTAAGGTCAAATTAGGCAAACACATTCTTGATAGTTACGGTACCTACGCAGGGACCGATGAAGCCCGGCTTGAGGATTTGCATGAGCACTTTGCTGATAAAGAAGTATCGGCAATAATTCCTCTGCGTGGCGGCAATGGCACGGTTAGACTTTTGCCTAAGCTTGATTTTGATTTGGTGAAGAAGAATCCCAAGCCCTTCGTTGGTTATTCAGACATAACAGGACTGCTTATTCCTATCCATCAAAAGACAGGGCTCATAACTTTTCATGGACCTACTGCCGGCAATGTTCGTCATAGCCAATATACCTACGATCATTTTGTAAAGGCTGTTATGGAAAATTCGCCTGTAGGCGAAGTTGTCCACCCGCCTCAATCAGCCTGGGATGAGAATTACCCGCCGCCGGATGTAGTTCTTGCTGAAGGAAAAGGTAAAGGGAAATTGATTGGCGGTTGTCTGACACTTCTAAGACAACTTATGGGCACGGAATTTGAAATTGATACGCGTAATTGCATCGTTTTCCTGGAGGACTTGCAAGAAGAACCCCACAGTATTGATAGGATGCTTACGCAACTATTGTTGGCAGGCAAGTTGAAAGATGCTGCCGGCATTGTTGTCGGTGAATGTATAGATTGCCGTCCAGGTGACAGCAGGCGCAATGTGCTCAATTACAACTACAGCATCGAACATGTTTTGAAAGATAGACTTGGGGAATTAGGAATTCCAGTAATTTACGGAGTTCGTTTCGGCCACACAAAAGACAAAGTGACTTTGCCTATAGGTGTTCAAGCAACACTTGAGGCAAGTAAGGATAAAGTGCTTTTCCGCATTGATGAAAGCGGGGTCATGCCATGACCGGAAGTGATACCACTCTGAAGCTCGTTAAGCCGCATGCTCTAAAGCGCGGTGACAAAGTTGGTCTAGTCTCACCGGCTTCTCGTCCTGATGGTCCGGCAGTTATTGCCAAGGCAGTAAAAGTTATGGAGTGGATGGGCTTTAAGCCTGTCGTCGGTGAAAATGCCCTCAATATGCAAGGATTTCTGGCAGGGTCGGATTCGGAAAGACTTGCCGACTTAATGACCTTTTTTAAAGACGATTCAGTAAAAGGAATTTTTTGTCTGAGCGGTGGTTATGGATCGCTTAGGTTATTGGATAGGCTCGATTACAATTTAATTGCTGAACACCCGAAAGTAATTGTTGGTTCGGACGATAATACGGCGCTCTTATTAGCTATAAATAAGCGCACCAACATGGTTGTATTCCATGGTCCTAATCTTGATCAATTAAATTCACCGGCTAGTTTTGAAGACTTACAGCACGCTATTGGACAAAAGAAACTATTGAAACCGTTGAATGTGCGCATAGGCAAAATAGCTTTTGGCAGCGCGCACTATGCCCCTGTGCAAGGAGTTGTATCCGGGCGTCTCATGGGCGGCAATCTTACGGCAATCGGTTCGCTTATGGGTACACCGTTTCAACCACAATTTGAAAACAGCATTTTATTTTTAGAGGACAAGAACGAACGAAACGATATGCTTGATAGATGGTTTTCAACTTTCTATGTTTCAGGCGACTTAGGCAAAGTCTCTGGTGTAGCTTTAGGCGATTTCGTTAATTGTGGTCGCAAGGGTTCTTCTAATATGCTTTCCATTGAAGATTTGTTTGGTCAGCGCTTGCAAGAACTACAGAAAACCTCTTGCTTTGGTTTCCCTTTTGGACAAGCTGAGGACTCGTACACGATTCCTATTGGTGTAATTGCCAGTCTTGATACAAAAAAAGGGCAACTCTCCTTTCTTGACTCGGCTGTTAACTAGGTTGTAAAGTTATCAGCGTCATAACTGGTAACGCGTTTTTTACACAGTGAGCAACTGATATTGCCGATTGGTAAAATAGACACGTCTAGGTTTACCGCGAATGGATAAAGTGGCATGAATTGGGAAAGCATCGTTGCTGTTCTTGCCGTCCTTCTAGCCTTAGGCTTTGATTTTGTAAATGGCTTTCATGACACGGCTAATGCCGTAGCCACTGTCATCTATACCAAGGCATTGAGACCTGGTGTAGCAATTGTGATGAGCGGTATTTTGAACTTTATGGGTGCTGTTTTTGTAGGCACTGCTGTGGCTCTTGTTATAACTAAGATAATTCCGCAGGAACTCATTAGTTTGCCTCTTATCGTTGCCGTGCTTTTAGCGGCTGTTATCTGGAATCTAATTACCTGGTGGTATGGACTGCCTGTAAGTTCTTCCCATTGCTTGATTGGTAGTTTATTTGGTGCAGGCGTAGCAGCTAATGGCTTGAATGGTGTGCATTGGCATGAATTAGAAAAGGTCTTTGGTGCTTTGCTTGTTTCACCGCTAGTTGGCTTTGTGGCTGGAGCGCTAGTCACTTGGGTGGCATTTGTTGTCTCAGGAGAGGCTAAACAAGCCAAGGAAGTATTGGCTGAGGGTGAGAAGAAAAAAGATCAACACCCGGCAATGCGTTGGCTGCACGTTTTATCCAGTGGTTGCGTCAGCTTTAGTCATGGCAGCAATGACGGACAAAAGACCATGGGTATTATTACTTTGATTTTGGCATCTCATTTTGCCTCTTTCGGCTTTCGGTACGATCAAGTACCCTGGTGGGTAATGCTAGCTGCTGCCACAGCTATTGCTCTTGGTACTGTCGTCGGCGGTTGGCGAGTAATTCGCACAGTCGGCACCAAAATAAGTAAGGAACGTTTGAGTCATGCGCAGGGATTTGGTGCATCGATGTCGACGGCAGCAATTATTTTGACGGCTTCGTCCATTGGAGCACCAATAAGTACGACCCATACTCTTAGCTCTGCCGTTGCCGGAGGCACAGTGCCTGTTTACGGCATCAAAAAGCTCAATGTGAAAACGCTCTGGCTAATAGTTTTAGCCTGGGTTTTGACATTGCCTGTGGCTGCGACCTTGTCGGCATCTTGTTATTTTGTGTTACGCTTGTTCTGGCATTAGGAGGGCTTGATGAAATTAATGGTCGCATTTGCTAGCCCCAAGCGCAGTCGCAAGATTGTGCGTATTGCTGCTGCTCATGCTAAGGCCATGGATGCCGAGCTAGTCTTAGTGCGGGTAATTGCCGATCCGGCAAAATTAGGCGTGATTGCGGAGTTGATCTCCACAGATGCGCCTAAAGAAACCGCCCAAAATCAAATTGATATGGTCGTTGCTGAACTGCAGGACAAAGGCGTTAATGCGTCAGGCATGCTCAAAATAGGACCAGTTGCAGAGACGCTCGTAAGTACAGCTTCTGAACTGGGCGTCGATACAGTCTATGTTGGTAGCGGCCCGATAAAGCAGCGCGCTTTTGGTATTTCCATTCAGGATCCTATCTTGCATTTCTTGCTTGATCGCTGTCCAATTAATCTCTACGTGGCGCGTGATCAAGACGGTGATCCTGATAGCTGGACATCTGTTGACTAATTAATCGATAAACTCATTTCCAAAGAAGAGCCTTGGAATTTAACATCGTGAATTGATGTCAGTGCATGGGGCACAGCATTTGCTATGTCGCCTGCAAGAAATCCCACTTCTCCAATTTGGCTCTGGGCAATGTCACCAGCAAGTCCATGTATGTATGTGCCGGCAACCGCAGCATCCAAGGGAGTCAATCCCTGAGCTAAAAGCCCGCCAATTATTCCTGATAAGACATCGCCTGCTCCGGCAGTCGCCATGCCTGAATTGCCTGTAGGATTGATGAAGACTTCGCCGGTCTGCGCGGCAATTACCGAATGTGCGCCCTTAAGAACAACGACGGTATCAAATTCTTTCGCGCCTTTGAGAGCCGATTCAATTCTATTTTCGTGAATCTCTTGCGTGGACAATCCTGTTAGGCGGGAAAATTCTTTTGGATGAGGAGTCAGTACAAATTTCTTGTTGCGTGGGAAAAGAGATGTATTTTTGGCGATGGCATTGAGTCCATCGGCGTCTATGATTGTTGGCTTTTCCAGGAACGGCAAAAGGTTTTGCACAAAGGCAATAGTTTCCTCATGGTCCCCTAAGCCGGGACCAACAATTGTTGCCGTGTGTTTGGGGATTTCTAGGAGTACTTCATCAAGAGCATCAGAGGCAATATTGCCGGTGTCAGTTTCTTTCAATGCTTTGTAAATGACTTCAAGGATATTTTGTTCAGGTATCACTGATTTTGCTGTAGCCAATACCGACAATCCGGCTCCTGTACGTAAGGCAGTCAGGCTGGCTAGCGTTGCGGCTCCTCTGTAGTTTGTGCAGCCGGCAATACTCAAAACTGAGCCGAAAGTGCCTTTATGCGAATCGGCTTTTCTCACAGGTAATAGTTTGCGTACGTGATCAATAGTCGTTAGCCATTGTTTGCTTTGACCGTGAAATTCAGGTAAGCCAATATCTATCAGCGAAAGTTTGCCTGCCAAATCCGCCCCTGGATACAAAAGTAGACCGGATTTTAAATAACCAAAAGTAACAGTGTTTGTCGCTTTGACGGCTGATCCCATTATTTGACCGTTGTCCGAATTTACACCTGATGGGATGTCTATGGCTAGGACAGGAATGTTGTTGTCGGAACATTCATTAATCAAGTCTACTAATTGTTTGTAGATTCCCTCGACGTCTCGAGAAAGCCCAGTGCCCAAAAGTGCATCGACAATAATGCCTGCGTTTCTCACTTGTTGGCTAATTGCAGCAACATCATCTGATGAGACCTTCTTGATGTTAATACCAAGTTTTTCCAGGGCTTCTTTGTTGATAAGACTTTCAGAGCGGTTTTGCGAGGCTTTTTGTTTTCCGTCAACCATAAAAACAGACACAGGTATTTCCCACATGGAAAAATAGCGGGCAACAACCAAACCATCGCCGCCGTTATTACCGCTACCGCAGAAAATTACGACGTCACCTTTGTTTTTCTGCCACATTTCACGAGCAATTTCTGCGGCACGCTTGCCTGCTAATTCCATGAGCACCAAGCCCCAGTTGGCATGACATGCTTCTATCCATTTTGCTTCCAACTCGCGAAGCTCGGCAGTCGTGGGGATTTGTAGAGCGTGATTCATTTATGATTTTGCTGCGGCTGTTTCACTTGGCACTACAACACAACGTGCTGTGTGTCCGGGAAGTTTTTCTTCCAGTGCCGGCAAAGCTTCCAAACATCTTGGCTCAACCATTGGACAACGATTGGCAAAGCGGCAACCGGCAGGTAAGTTTATTAGGCTGGGCGGTTGACCATCGATTGGTGTCAGACGAGTACTGCCCGGACGTGGAATGGAGTTCAAAAGACCAACTGTATAAGGATGCTTTGGTCGTTTAAACAAGTCGACAACCGGTGCATGTTCAACTATTGAGCCCGCGTACATAATTGCTACGTCATCGCACATTTCGGCTACTACGCCAAGATCGTGCGTAATAAGAAGAATGGACATGCCCTCTTCTTTTTGGATGCTGCGCAGGAGATCAAGAATTTGTGCCTGTACAGTTACATCTAGTGCTGTTGTCGGTTCGTCAGCTATAAGTAAATCCGGCTTGCATGATAGTGCCATGGCGATCATTACACGCTGTCGCATGCCGCCGGAGAATTGATGTGGATAATCATCAATGCGGTTGGCAGCTTCCGGAATACGCACCTGATCTAAAACTTCAATTGCTCTTTTGCGTGCTTCTTTTTTGGACACGTTTTGGTGCAATTCAATTGCTTCAATAATTTGTTCGCCAATAGTGTAGACAGGATTGAGCGAGGTCATTGGATCTTGCGGAATTAGCGCAATCCTGTCTCCGCGAATTTCTTGCATCTTCGTTTCAGAAAGACTTAGAAGATCTTGCCCGTCGAAAAGCACTTTGCCGGACACGATTCTTCCCGGAGGCGGCACAAGACGCAAGATCGATAAGGAAGTAATTGACTTACCACAACCTGATTCTCCGACAATCCCTAATACTGAGCCCTTCTTTAAAGAGAAGCTCAGGTTGTCCACAGCTTTAGCTGTGCCACCCTCAGTGTCAAAAACGGTAGATAGTCCTTGTATATCTAGTAGTGCCATTAGCCCTGCCACATAACCGACAACTAATAAATGTATCAGTTTTAGTCGCGCGAGTCAGGTTGCGTGACCCAGCTTGTAGTTTCCGCAGTAACGGGAACCTTTGGTTTTGCTACTGCCGGATCGGCTAAGAAGTCGTCAAAGCTGCGCTTAATACCCATGAACACTGGACGGAAATGATGATCTCGCATCTCCTTGTAAGCTTGTTCTTTTGTCCAACCCTGATTACATACTCTATATAAACCGGCAATTACTCCCGTGCGATCACAGCCAGTGCGGCAGTGAACATAAAGAGGTTGATACTTGGGATCTTCCACCATGGACATCACTGTTTTGATTTTTGCCGCATCAGGTTGCAGAATGCCTGTTGATATATGGAAGTAATCAATGCCGTATTCTTTGGCCCAGGATTCTTCTTCCTTTACGCCTGTGAACCAGCGCAAATCAATGATGGTTTTGATGTGCAAATCTTTGAGCATCTGCATTTTTTCTTTGGCAGTAGGTTCGCTTCCGCAATAAAGCGTGTCGGAAACTTTGTAAAATTCACGAGCGAATAAGTGCTTTTTGACACCCTGGCTAAAAGACGGACTTGCACTTAGGACTAAGGCAAGACTTAAAAGTCCGGCAAAGAGCTTATTAGCTTTGAGCATATCCCTACCTCGGATACTCACGAACAATATGCCCTTAGGCTGGGAAATTAAGCGGTACGTTAAGAAGCTGGAATGTGCTCGATTTAATGTGCTTATTGAACTTGTCCGCTGCGGCGGGAATTAGCCAGCAGTTGCTCTTTATCAGCCGGTTTGCTCAATGAATAGTCGCGGACGGAATGCTTTAGGGCACTCAAAAAAGGCTTGAAATGATGTTTGCGCATTTCGGCATAGGCTTTATCAAATGACCAATTCTGCACAATTACTCGATAGAGTCCAACCATTGTGCCGGTTCGGTCAGAGCCGTAGCGGCAATGCAAATAAACAGGCTGCATCTTCGGGTCGGTGACAATTCCTAGGAAGGACAAAACTTCTTTCTGCTTGGGGGTCTTAAAGCCCATAGGCATACCTACATAATTTATGCCGTGCTTTGCGCACCAGGCTTTTTCTTGAGCTGCTTCTTCCCTGTCTAAACGCAAGTTGATGATTGTTTTGACGCCTTTAGCTCGCAACTCCTTTAAAGCTTCAAAGCTTGGTTGAGAACCCCTATAAAGATTGGGGGCAAAATTTTCAAAATTGGAAATGGCACCTCTTGTATCGATATCTGCCGAAGCTGGAGCGGCAAAAGATATAAATAGAAGTGCGGCAAGTGGTATCACTTGTAAGTTAGACAAGAATTGAGAGGACATGTGCAACGCATCTCCATGTCAGGCGGCATGAGAATAGCATGGGCTGAGAGTTTTGAACAATTGCGCCATGATAATTCGTGAAAATCTGATTTGATGAAAGTCTCACGCTGTCAAGCGTTGAGAAGATGCGAATAGGCTTGGTTAAATGTTTCTTTCCAAGAGGGAAGTGTTTTTGAAAATTGAATTCGGAAAGAATACTTACGATAGCAAACGATAGAGACTAGTACTAAAAAGATCATTCGATATCGAAGTCATATCCTCTGTTTTCCGCTTATTTTGAGTGTTTGATCACTGACGATATGTTTGTTATATACATCCGATCCGATTGATATGTGCCATCATAATTGGTGGCATATACGCTCTTTGCTTTGTGGTTGAAAACGCCCATCTGGTCAGGATTTGCACCGCTTGATAAGTGTAAATTTTCTATCCCTTAACAAGAGATGTCTTTTTTGCATTAAAAGTGATCGTTCCGAATGGATTTTATCTTTCTCGCAAAGCCTTACGTGGCCTTGAGTTAGGCTTGATCTGAGATTTATTGCCCTAATTGGCCATATTGATCGATACCCCCAGGGAGTAGTAACTTAATCGCATCATATTTTTTGAACGAATTGGGCGTAGGAGCTCGTGCTCCTTTGCTCTGGAGTCCAAACAATTTGGCGTTAGTTACTCCTTTGTCCCCAAAAGGTACGGATCATGGTCACCATTAATACCGATATTGCCGCAAAGCCAATTGACACAAAAAATCGCAAGGACTATTCAGAAAGATATTGGGAATCGACCCAAGATACCCTAGTTGGTCTCTATGGCAACCGTGACTCATCAACGGGACAACCAATTGAAACCGTCAATGACATCATTCATCGTGTGGCCGAATCAATTGCCTTAGCTGAACTTAAGTATGTTCTCAAGCCAAGCGAAATTATTTCGTTGACATTGGATAAGGCTCTTGATCATCCAAAAGTAATTGAATGGGCGGAAATTTTTGCTGAGCATATAGGTAAGCAAAAATTTTGGGCAAATACACCGGCCAATATAAATGCTGATCGCGAAGTCTCTTTGATGGTCTTGCAATATTGGGCACATGGAACATTAGCTGGACTTGCCGAAGAAGATATTTGGCTTAAGGCGGATGCTTTGCGCAAGGCTTATACCGAGCGCAAGACAGAAGGTCTCTCCAAGCACGAAGCGGCAATGGGACAGTTAGCGGACAACTTGCGCGGCAAAGGCTGTTTGGCTGCCTGTGGTGTTGCTTATGTAACCGATACTTTGGAAGGCATTCAGGAAGCTGCAAAAATTGAAGCATTAGCAGCCAAAGCTGCTATGGGCATGGGGTTGAATACATCTACACTGCGCCCTTGGTCATCTGTAATAAGCAATGGTGCAGCAGCATCAGGACCGGATAGATTCTATGAAAAGACAATTGCCAAAGCAGTAGAAGCAGTTGCGCAAGGTGGACGCCGTGGTGGCGCCCTTATTGAATTGCGTAATTCCGATCACCCGGACATTCTTTTCTTTATCGACAAGAAAAAACTCATTCCACCTCCATCGCTTTCGCAAATCTACAAACAAGTAGTAAAAGAAATTCGTCAAAAGCCAGGTCAAAGCGCTTTTGATTACAAGCGTCAGACAATTGCCGAATCAGAAAAGCGCTACGGTCAACTTTATGCTCAATATATAGATCGTCAGAACTACCTGAAAAATACCAACGTTACAGTCTTGGCTATGCCGGGCTTTATGGAAGCTGTTAAAGAGAAGCGCTTCTATCAAGCGACTTTCAGCAATAAAGCCTGGACCGGTGCTCTCTATGATCCACGTCGTGTTGTGATGGACGAGAAAACCGGAATGCCCAAGGTCAACAGATTGACCAAAGAGTCTATCTTTGAAGAATATGCTGTTGATTTAGATAAGTATCCTGAATCAATTAATGCTGCGCGCTCTATGGAAAATGCAGTAGTACATCTAACCGACAGACAAGTTCGTGTCAAAGGCTATTTTTACGCACCGGATGTATTCCAGAGAATCGTTGAAGGTATGCGTGATTCAGGTGAGCCCGGACTAGCATTTTATGAAGCAGTCAATGAAGGCAATGCCAACCCACATGCTTATGACTTGAATACATGCAATCCATGTGGTGAGCAATTCTTGCCCGCAGGTCCAGGCAAAGATGGTCGCACCTACATGGGCAATTGCAATTTGTCTTCACTGCATGCAGCGCACGCTGACTTCTTCTTTGCTGACGGCACATACAACTATGAAGCAATGATGGATGCTGTCAAAGTGCAGCAGCGCTTCATGGACAACGTCACTGACGTGAGCTGGTATCCAATTGTTGCTCAAAACATGACTGCGCGTCTTGAACGTCGTAATGGTGGTGGATTTGCCGGTATCGCTGAATTCCTTTCTCGTCTTGAGTTGGAATTTGGCAGTGCGGAGGCATTGGATGCCACATGCGAATTATTCGCAAACTACACGAAAGCTTCTGTGCAAGCCTCTCAAGCCTTAGCGGAAGAGCGTGGGGTTTATCCACTGTGGGAAGGTAGCCGCTTTGCCAAAAAAGGCTTAAAAGTACGCAACTCCTGCATGACCAATAATGCTCCGACAGGTACGCTTGCTCAAGCTCTGCAAACAAGTTGGGGAGTTGATCCGCACAACGGTATCGTCTTCTCGCGCAAAGTGCGTTCGCGCTATGTTGACTTTGTTGCCCCAGGCTTCAGAGAACTGATGCAGAAGCACAATGCCTGGCCGGCTTCTGAAGAAGAGCAAAATGCTCTGATGCAAAAGATTCGTGCCAACCACAAATCGTGCCGTGGAATTGCTGAAGTTCCGGAAGCTGTGCAGAAGGCATTCCCTGTAAGAGTAGAAGTTGAACCGGAAGCTTATATCCGTCACCTCGCTGCTATTCACAAAGGTGCAGCGTCTTGTCCGGAAGCATTTAACTCTGTGTCAAATACTTGTTCTATACCTCTCGATAGCAGTGAGCAAGCAGTTTATGATGCTGCAATGCTCGCCTGGGAATTGGGTGTTAAGGACATTACCTTCTATCCGGATGGCAGTCGATTAAGCCAACCTGTAGAGAAGATTGCCAAAGAAGATTACGCTCAAGATTCCGATATTTTGAGTTTGATTGGACACCAGGAAAAGCGCAACATCAATACGGAAGAAACAAACGGTCTAAATTACAAAGTGCGTGTTGGTTCCGAATCAGGTGGTTCGACCCTGCATGTAAGTTTGAATCACGAGACAAGCCATCCTGGTGAACTAATAGAAGTCTATGCGCGCATGGGCAAACCAGGTGCCATCGAATCAGGTCTATTTGAAGCTGTCGGTCGTTTGGCTTCTGCCTTCTTGCAGTATGCCGCTCAATTCGGCGAAGAAGAAAGAACCAAGGCCGAAGAGTCCATAGTTAAACAACTTGTGAATATTCAATCCGGCTACCCGGCATTCCATAAGTTTGCCGATGAAGAAAAGGCAGTTGTTGTGCAATCGCC
Organism: Candidatus Obscuribacterales bacterium; assembly: GCA_019744775.1. Classification (NCBI taxonomy): domain Bacteria; kingdom Bacillati; phylum Candidatus Melainabacteria; order Candidatus Obscuribacterales; species Candidatus Obscuribacterales bacterium. Next base: position 239,187 of record JAIETZ010000001.1, on the reverse strand, counting down.
TTGCGATGGACTGGCTAAAGCCATTCAGCGCTATCGCCGCAATTTCAGTACCTCAAAGGAAAACTTCAATGTTTTGCTTAAGACCATGGCAAAGGTAGAGATCCAGACGGCACCTGATGCTGATGCTCCAGCTACAAGCCAGACTGCCAGCCGCATTGCTGCTTGCAGTAAGTGCGGTACGCAAGATTGGCTGAAAATAGATGGTTGCCAGGTATGCCAGGGCTGCGGCTATTCCAAGTGCGGCTAAGCTGACGTACAAGTAACCCCATGTTCATCGGGACCGCTCACGGTGGTCCCGGTTTGCTTATGTTTGACATTGGCAAGAGGAATTAAAGTATATAGTGAAGTGTAGGCTTTGTATTTCACAAATCCTACACGGATGGAACCTATAATCATATTTGGGTGATAGATCTTTCCTGATAAGTTACCTGAGACGATCTGGCGATTGTCGATTAATTGAATACAGTCTGACTCTGATCCCCTACCTACTTGCATACAGAGCAGAGGTTACCTCTTGGTGTCACGACCACTCAAATCTGCATTTGTCATCTTTCTGAGTCTTATAATCTCAGGCTTCTTTAATGTGGCACAAGCCCAAGAGTCCATACCTGCCGAGAGTGCTGGTGGCGCCGAAGCTGCTGCTTCAGCAGCGGCAATACCTGTTGCCGCGCCGGTGGCGGCGGCAGGAGCGATGAACCTTGACCTAACATCAACGCAAGCTCAATTCACACCTGCTGCTATGGGTGTGACGCAAGCAGTGAGTATTATGGCCGGGGACGCCAGTCGTATGGTGCAGGCTACGGATTTAGTCACAGCTGCTGAGCTTGTCGCTGTGTCTCAGATGGTGACAAGCGGCACGCAAAACCTACAATTAAGTGCGTTGGGGGCAGCAACAGGCGGTGGCTTTTCGCTCACGCAAAATATGGCCTCGATGCTCAATAATTTAGTCGTGCCGGCAAATGTGCAAATGATGCATGACTTCGGCAATATTAGTTCTCTCAATCTTGCCGGCTCGTTAACCAATGCAGGAACTCTAAGTGCATTCACAAGCAACCCGCAAGTAGCAACAGGTGTTATTAATGCGTTGAATGTCTACAATCAGACCGGCGCCACTATTACCAGCATCATGTCCGGTATGCCTGGTTTGAATCTTTCAATAAATGCCATTAACAACATAGTAAATAATGGCGTCATTTCAAGTTCGGCTGCTCTGTCCATGTCAGCTGGCGGATCAATTGTCAATGCGACAACAATAAGTTCGCTGCCGGCTATGATGCAGGCGGCGACGAGCGTTAATTTGAATGCAGCCAATATTGTAAATAGCGGAATAATTTCCGCATTGACAGGCAATATCAATATTGCTTCACAGATGGCATCTAATTTGGCCGTCAATAATGCCAGCGGAGTTCTATCAGCGCTGAACGGTAGCATCAATATCGGCAATATATTGAATACAGCAAAAGTAAGTACAGCGCTTACCGGTGGTGACGTTTTTGCCAAAGAACTGAATTTGTATTCCGGCGATGGTGCAGCCAGTGTAAATGTAAAACAGCTGACCGCCCTAACCAGTATTTATGGAGGCTCGGCTTATGTAGTTGCAGCAACGGACAATTTACGCATTGGTCATATGGTAGTGACAGGTGATCCGCTGCTTGTAAATACGGCCGGTGATGCAACTATCAGCGTTGCTTATAACACGGCGCCGGGACAGCCTCTGACAATTGTTGCTCAAAAGAACATAGTTACAGCAGCCGGTGCCGGAGCTATTACCACAGGCAACGCAACAAACCCTGGCGGTGACTTGCTTATGGTGGCAGGAGCTAATGTCAGCCTGAACGGCAGCAATTACGAAATTACAGGGCCGTCAACTTTCGGTGGCAAAATTGATTTGGTGACAGGAACGCCTATAACCTCGCTATCCACAGCTACCACCCTTGCCGGTGCCAACGGCGGCAAAATCACCCTGGTTGCTTATGAGGGTTCGCTTGCTGGCAGCGGTACGATAAGCACGCCTGTTGGAGTGACTATATCTTCAGCAGGAAGTGGCGCCGGCACCAATGGCGACATTTTGATGGTTGCAGGAGCAACAAGTGGTGTTGGGATTAATATTGGTGTAATAAGTAATGCCGCTGGTGCTGCCAACACCGGCAACGTGAAACTTTATTCTTCCACGCCGACTATTTCAACAAGCGCGGCATCTTGCTCGCCATGTATCAAATTTGATTCGACAACAGGATTAGTGCAAGCTGATTCCGGTGCCTTTGATGCCACGCGTTCGGGATCGGATGTAGTCACTCAAGCAGGTGAAATTTCAACTCGGAACATAACTGCTCGTGCCTCGACGGTTGAGATTTTCACGGGCAGCACCGCTAGAATCGGCAGCGCAGGAGTAGTTATTAGCAATAACGGCCCTGCCGCGGGTAACAATGCCGGCACTGTCAGTATTATTACTAACAGTTCGACTGCTTTCAACATAGGATCAGCGGCCGTGAATGGTGTTGCCGGATCCATAACCGCCACAGCCACAGGTGCCGGTAGCGGCGGCACTGTATCGATAACCAATTATGGTACTGGTGGTATTGCCATCGCCAATAGTGTAAGTTCCAACGGCACCGGCAGTACCGGCAGTATAACTCTGACAGCTACAGGCAGCGCGACAATTACGCGCTCAGCCGGTACATTGACGTCAGGGGCGGTCAACCTGATCTCAGGCTCGGGAGATATCGGTGCCTCCGGCGCTGCAGTTTTAACCAGTGCGGCAAACTTGACCTTAAACACGACAGGCAGTGCCTACGTCAGCGAAGCCAGTGCTGTCAGTCTTGACGCCTCAACTGTGGGTGGGACTCTATCGCTTGTGACGACAGGGGCAGGAACAATAACGTTAGCTGGTCCTGTTTCGGCAAATACGCTAACAGTGTCGGCAGTGAGTGGTAGCAATATTTCGATAACAGGGTCAGTGACGGCAAATGGTGGCGTGGCATTGACCACAGCTGGTGCAGGCACCAAAACAGGCGCTGGGCTAATAAGTTCAACAGGTTTGCTTACGATAAATTCAGGAACCGGGGTGTCAACGTTAACAACAGCGGTTGGGCAATTGACAGGGACGACAGCCAATGGGGCAATAACGCTAACACAGACAGGAAGTATTCAGATAAATGCAGTCAACACAGGAACCGGTGCGTTATCGGTAACGGCGAGTAGCGGCAGCAATATTACCGTAGCAGCGAATATAACAAGCAATGGAGGGATAACGTTATCGACAAGCGGTGCCGGTGGAATAAGCCGCACAGGTAATTTCTCCTTGAATTCGACAGGGACGGTTAATTTAACAGCCGGCACAGGTGAAGTGGGATCGTTGGCAACACCGATGCAGACAGCGGCAGGGACGCTGGTTTTAAACAGTGGTGGCAGCGCATATGTTGGTGAAGCTGACGGTGTCACATTAGCAGCTTCAACTGTGACAGGCACCTTACAGCTTACGACGGCAACAGGCAGCAATGGCGGCATTATTTACAATGCGAATTCATCGGCTGGCACGATGAATTTAACTGCAGACGGCACAGGGACAATAACTCGCAGTGGTGCAGCCGTTAGACTAACGGCAACGACGGTAAATTTAACATCAGGGACAGGAGATATTGGAGCAGCCGCCACGCGTATACAGATAACGGCGGGGACAGTGACGGCAAATACGGGTGGCAGCGCGTTTTTAAATGAGACGGATGCGATAACAGTCGGAACATCGACGGTGACAGGGACGTTGTCGTTGACGACAGTGGGAGCAGGCACCGTAACAATAGGCGGTGTGTTGACGACAGGTACGCTATCGCTTTCCACAACCACAAACAGCGCCATATCAATTGAAGCTAATGCCAGCGCAACAGGTACATTGACTTTGACGGCAGCCGGCTCAGGGACAGTTAGCCGGACAGGTAATTTTACACTGACGGGATCAACTGTGAGCTTGGCATCCACATCTGGGGCAATTGGTTCTTCGGGTACGCCAATTCAGACAACAGCAGGGACGGTTACGGCCGGTTCCACAGGTGGGGCATTTATCAACGAAACAGATAGCGTGATTTTGGGAGCATCAACGATAACGGGAACATTGCAGTTGGTGACGGCCGCTGGAAGCAACGGCTCAATCACAATAGGTGCAAGTTCATCAGCTACTACTATGAACCTTACCGCGGATGGCACAGGTGTTATTGACAGATCGGGAGCATTCACCCTGACGGCAACGACCGTGAATTTGGTATCGGGATCCGGAGACTTTGGTACTTCCGGTACACCAATGTTAACGTCAGTTACAAACTTGACGTTGAACACAAGCGGCAATGCTTATGCCAGTGAGGCAAATGCATTTTCTCTGGGAGCATCGACCGTTGGTGGGGATTTATCATTGGTAAATACAGCGGCCGGCACAATTACATTGGCAGGACCAGTTGTGGCAAATACGTTGACTGTAGCACCGGTCAGCGGTAGCAGTATATCAGTTACAGGTTCGGTGACTGCTAATGGTGGCATTACGTTAACGACGGCGGCAGGAGGGACAAAAACAGGCGCTGGGCTAATAAGTTCAACTGGGTTGTTGACGATTAACTCCGGCACAGGGGCATCTACCTTAACAACGGCAGTGGCGCAATTGACAGGGACAACTGCCAACGGCGGTATAACGCTAACGCAGACAGGAAGTATTCAACTGAATGCCGTTAACACTGGAACTGGGGCATTGTCGGTGACAACCGTTAGTGGCAGTAATATAACGGTAGCAGACAGTGTGACAGCTAATGGTGGCATAACGCTATCGACAAGTGGTACCGGCGGCATAAGCCGGTCCGGGGCATTCACGCTGACTTCCACAGGAACTGTCACCTTAACAGCCGGCACAGGTGAAGTTGGATCACTGGCAACGCCTATGCTGACCGCAGCTGCTACGGTAGCCATGAACAGTGGCGGCAGCGCCTATGTGACGGAAGCGGATAGCGTTATTTTAGGAGCGTCGACAGTTACAGGCACCTTGCAATTGGTGACTGCCACAGGCAGTAACGGCGGCATAAACTACGCTGTGGCATCCAGTGCCGGCATAATGAATTTAACTGCCGATGGATCCGGCACAATTACTCGTACCAACAATGTGCGCTTAACGGCAACAACGGTTAATTTAGCTTCCGGCTCAGGTGATATTGGACTGGTTGGTACAAGAATACAGATAACCGCTGGGACGGTAACAGCCAACACGGGCGGCAGCGCTTTTTTAAATGAGGCTGATGCGATAACAGTTGGAACATCCAATGTGACAGGGACGTTGAATTTAACAACCAACGCAGCGGGCACTGTGACGATAGGCGGAGTTTTGACGACAGGGACGTTATCGCTATCCACAACCACCAACAGCGCCATTTCAATTGAAGCCAATGCCAGTGCTACTGGAACTCTGACTTTGACGGCAGCAGGTAGTGGGACTGTAAGCCGGACTGGTAATTTTACATTGACCGGATCAACAGTAAGTTTGGTGTCCACATCAGGAGCTATTGGTTCATCAGGCACGCCAATTCAGACAACGGCAGGGACAATTACTGCCAGTTCAACCGGTGGAGCATTTATCAACGAAACAGATAGCGTAATTTTAGGAGCGTCGACTATAACAGGGACGTTGCAGTTGGTGACAGCTACTGGAAGCAATGGCTCTATTACAGTAGGAGGCAATGCATCGGCAACGACGATGAATTTAACAGCGGATGGTAGTGGAGTAATTGACAGATCAGGAGCATTTACACTAACGGCAACGACGGTGAATTTAGTGTCGGCGTCTGGAGATTTTGGCTCATCTGGGACACCGATGCTCACTTCAGTTACGACATTGACGATGAATACGACAGGAAGCGCCTATGCCAGTGAGGCAAGCGCGATAACTTTAGGATCGTCGACAGTGGGCGGGGCTTTGTCGCTTGTCACGACAGGAGCAGGGACAATAACGTTAGGGGGACCAATATCAGCAAATACGTTAACGGTGTCGGCAGTGAGCGGCAGTAATATTTCGGTAACCGGGTCAGTGACAGCCAATGGTGGTATCACACTGACGACGGCAGGGGCTGGCACAATTAGTGGCGCTGGATCACTTAATTGCACTGGTTTGCTTACGATAAATGCTGGGACTGGTGCTTCGACCATTAATACAGCCGTTGGGCAGTTGACGGCAACAACAGGAAATGGGGCGGTTACCTTAACACAGACAGGAAGTATTCAAATAAATGCAGTCAACACAGGAACTGGGGCATTGTCAGTGACAACCAATAGTGGCAGCAATATCACGGTAGCGGCTAACCTCACCGGAAATGGAGGGATAACGTTATCGACAAGTGGAGTCGGAGGAATTAGTCGGTCTGGTAATTTTGCTTTGAATTCGACAGGTACTATTACGTTAACAGCCGGCACCGGGGAAGTTGGTTCGTTAGCAACACCGATGCAGACAGCGGCGGGGACATTAGTTTTGAACAGCGGTGGTAGCGCCTACGTAAACGAAGCTGATGGTGTTACATTAGGAGCTTCGACTGTAACAGGGACATTGCAGCTGGCGACGGCAGCTGGTAGTAATGGCGGCATTATTTACAATGCCAACTCATCGGCCGGCACGATGAATTTAACGGCCGATGGCACAGGGACAATAACGAGAAGTGGAGCAGCAGTAAGGCTGACGGCAGCGACGGTAAATCTAACATCTGGGACAGGAGATATTGGCTCAGGGGCAACGCGGATTCAGATAACAGCCGGGACAGTGACGGCAAATACCGGCGGCAGCGCGTTTCTAAATGAATCTAATGCTATAACAGTCGGCACATCAAATGTGACAGGCACGCTGTCGTTGACGACTGCGGCAGCAGGCACCGTCACCATAGGCGGGATTCTGACAACAGGGACGCTGTCGTTGTCCACAACGACCAACAGTGCCATATCGATTGAGGCGAATGCCGGCGCGACAGGGACGTTGACGTTGACTGCGGCAGGCACAGGGACGATAAGTCGGACAGGTAATTTCACACTTACCGGTTCAACCGTAAGTTTAGTATCCACATCGGGAGCAATTGGTTCTTCAGGAACACCAATTCAGACAGCAGCCGGAACGCTGACTGTAAGTTCTACTGGTGGAGCATTTGTCAACGAAGCAAACAGTGTGATATTGGGAGCGTCAACGATAACAGGGACACTGCAGCTGGTCACGGCAAGCAATGGTTCAATCACAGTTGGTGCAAATTCATCCGCGACCACTATGAACCTTACTGCAAACGGCGCAGGTGTTATTGATCGTTCTGGAGCCTTCACACTGACGGCGACCACTGTGAATTTGGTATCAGGTTCTGGTGACATTGGTTCCAGTGTGACTCCATTGCAGACTTCGGCCAGTATCGTAACGATGAATACAACCGGTAGTGCCTTTGTGAATGAACCCAATGGAATTACCTTGGGTTCGTCATTAGTTGGTGGGACGCTTCAATTGCAGACAACTGCTGCTAATGGAGCGATTACTATCGGGGCGAATGCATCAGCTACAACAATTACCTTATCGGCAAATGGTTCCGGCACTATAACAAGATCAGGAGCGTCGACGCTTACGGCAACAACTGTTAATCTAACTTCCGGTTCAGGTGACATTGGCACAGGTGCCAGCCCTATTCTTGTAACGGCTACCAATCTAAGCGTGAGCTCGGCTGGTGCAGCAGGTGATGTCACTGTGCAAGCAAGTGGTGCTATAAATGTTACCGGGGCCGTCGCCGGTAATACTCTAACAATTACTGCTCAGAATGACCTGACTCTAAGTTCGGCGGCGGCGGCAACTCTTTTAACTCTGACCAGCACGGCTGGAAATTTAGCTGCAACAGTAAATATTGATCTTTCCTCGGGTGCTGCCAATGGTGGTGATATTGTCTTAAGCGCTCTTGCCGGCTCAATAACCACTCTTGATATTACCAGCAATGGTAGCGGCGCCGGTAACGCCGGAGGTTCAGTGTCTATGAATGCTCTAACCAGTATTACAACCGGATCAATTGTCTCAAACGGTTCTGGTGGTGCTGTCGGTGGCAACGTGGACCTGACTGCCGGTAATGTTGTTCAAACTGATGAGGTTAGTGCCACTAGCACCAATGTTGGAAACGGTGCCTCAATAACTATTACCACTAATTTTGGTCGCTTTCTGGGGCTCAACGGTAATGGTAGCAGTATTGATGCTTCAAACACGATCGGCAGTGGTGGCACGGTTACTGTTAAAACATGCTGCAGCGATGTTTTCGTAATTGGCACGGCAGTGGGCACCAATGTGTCTTTAGGCGGCATCCTTGCCAATGGAGCAGTAAACGGCGGCAGAATAAATTTGCAAAATGGTGGCGGACAGCAAGTAAATGCCGGGCAGACAGTTGCCGCTAACGGCGGCACCGGTACCGGTGGCATGATCTTGCTGGAGACTTGCACTCCCGGTACAGGATCACTTGCTGTTGTTAACAACGGTTTCATCAGTGCCACCAACGCGGCTGACAATTCCGGCATAGTGGGCATCAATTCAGGAGCTGGTCAAAATCTCAATTTAAGTGGAACAGGTAATATTTTGGGTGGTGAGGTAGTGCGTCTGGGTAATTTAGATCAAACGACACTGGCATTGTCACCGGTAAATGCAGGATTCATTACGTATAGTCAGACATCAATCCTCAACTCTCTGGAACAAAACCCTGCTACACCAATTCCGCCGCCAACACCTTCGACCCCGACGGATGCCGCTTCCGGTCAAAGTGGTTTTGATTTTTCGATACCGGAAAGTGCCGCTTCTTTGAGCACGGCAAATGTTCCTGGAACTAAATTGGCTACAGATATTACGCTGCTGGATAGCGGAGTAATTGCCGGCGTTAGTTCTTTCAATGCCGATTTTGACGGCGCATATGTTAGCCAGTTGACCAGTCAAGGGATTCAAAGTGGTAAGTCCACCGAGGGCAACCACTTTGACCTGAACAAAGGGAATATTCTCTTTTCGCCTAACCATGACATAACTGTTGGAACGCATGAAGGTACTGTCCACATAGCTGCTAATTCTTTGGTATTTGTCATGGAAACAGGCAATGATGTAGCAGTTTACAACCTTCATGACGATAAGAAGGGTGGCGTTACCGTTCACTTTGGTGAAAAATTCATTACGCTTACTCCAGGCAAGCAAACGGTTTTGACTAGAAAAAATACTCGTGAACTGGATTCGGTTAACCCAGGATTCGGAGTGGGTTATCGCAATCCAGTTTGGCAAGAGGTAAGCGATGGGGTGACGGCTTGTGTGACCGAATTTTCAATTCCGTCGGCCGTTGTGAAGATTCAACCTCTTAGACAGCTATTACTCTCCACTGATCGAAAAGCAAGGAAAATAGCTGATTCAATGCTTCACGATGCGGTTATTCTTTTCCAAGTAACTTCAAGTTCAGGTGTTTACAAGGCGCAGAAGTCGCCCTTTTAACCATTTATATATGCACTGCCTATGTGGCAAAACATTCAGATTTTTTAGCCTGGCGAAATCGGCCATATATAAATCAATTGAATTCAGTTAATGACTTAAAATAATTAGGATCGTCTCGGGCAGACCTGTCTGGATGATTTCGCTGTGAGCTTTTCACGGCATTCCCACCCAGGAAGAGCATGAGTACTACCGGGTGCTTGAAATTTGCTTGGCTTTGGGCACTGGCTATCTGGTGTCTCTTTGTGCTGCCTGCTGGTGCTCAAGCAGCCGGGACGCAAACTAACGAAAGCGGATTTTCTCAAGGTGCCACTCTAATTGCTCAGGGCAACATCAATCCTGTGCGCACATTTTTACCAACGGATATTACGCCTGTAGCCGATGATCAAGGACGCGCCCTTATTAATCCGGATTTGCAATTCCGCTTGTTTCAAAAACTGCCCAGGCGCATGTGGTTCACATCCAGCACTGAAGTAAGTCAACGACTGGAAACCAACGTCTTTTTTACCAAACAGCCATATGCTGCTGATTACGTGTTTCGGGTAATGCCGAATACATCCCTCGGCTACAACATTTTTAAATACACTAGTGTCTATTGCAACCACTTCGTAATCAAAGATGTTTTTACCGAACATTACATACTTACTCAGCCGACAACACAGTCCTTGTCTCTGGGATTTCGGCAGGATATTCCGCTTGGATCACGCACTAATATTCAAGCTGACTTTCAAGCGCGAGAATTGTGGCAAGCAAAACATTTGCGTCAGGGCGATTTGTTGCCGTCAATTACTATTACTCGTGTTGTGTCGCCAAAACTTGTTTTGTTCGGCAGTACTCTTTTGCAAAGACGCAGCAAGGGGTTTTTCAGCGGTGCTACCAGGGAACTTGATCCCTTCTATACCTTGGGATTTCTATATAGGCGTGGACAGTGGTCTTTTGTGGCAACCGATACATTGGTCAACAACTTTCGCACTCGTGGTGCTATTCCGCCTATCAGCAACTCTCTGAATATATTGACCATGGAATTGTCCAGACCGGTAAGTAAAAAAATGCCCGCATTGCAGGCATTCATCAGAGCCGAGCCTATCTGGAACTGGGGGGCCAATGGCACGCCTGGTTTGAGTGGTTTTGACTTTCGTCTCTTTGGCGGTATCAGACTGTCGCTGAATAAGCCGGCCTATGTGGCTTCTGTCAGCAAGTTGAGAGAGCAATTGAAGGAAATGGTCGAATCCGAAGAGGAACCTTCTAACCAGGGGCAACCAAAGTCACATTAAAGGTTCTTCTTTGACTACGTGGTTTTCCCACTGAGGTGATTGAATAGTTCGACCTTGTTGAATAGTATTTAACTGGTAGTGATTGTTGGGGGTTGCGCGGGTACTTCGGTATCGGCGCAACTTTCTTAAAAGACCCCTCCGGTAAAAACAAGCGAAGCGGCGCAAGAGCGGCGAGGAGCCGGTCGCAGCTGAGCGAAAATGGACGAGCCGGACGGCAAGCGAAGGTGAAGCGAAGAGCGCAACCGGAGCGTCACTAAAGAGCCTTCATCAGTGGGCAATACTCAGGTTAACGCCTGGGTATTGTCGCTTTAATATCTGCTGTAGGGGCGCATTGCATGTGCCCTTAACATTTGCTAGCATTGCTTTCTCCATGCAACGGTTGGCTATGAAATACGACTCCCTGCTTATAGTGTCTTTTGGTGGTCCGGAGAAAATGGCGGATGTGATGCCATTTTTGGAAAATGTCTTGCGCGGCAAAAATGTGCCGCGAGAGCGCATGCTGCAGGTGGCTAAACAGTATGAGGTGTTCGACGGCATAAGCCCAATAAATGAGAATAATAAAAAGCTTCTGAAGGCGGTAGATGACGAACTCAAAAGCCAGGGCATTGACTTGCCAATCTATTTAGGCAACAGAAATTGGCATCCTATGCTTGCCGACACGCTTGCCCAAATGAAAGCAGACGGTAGAAAAAATGCTCTGGCATTTGTCACTTCGGCTTATTCGTCCTATTCGGGCTGCCGGCAATATCTGGAAAACATTGAAGCTGCTCAACTTGCTGTAGGTGATTCCTGTCCGACTGTGGAAAAACTGCGAGTGTTTTTCAATCATCCGGGCTTTATTGAAGCCAATACCGAAAATCTTCGCGCGGCATTGGAAAAAATTCCTGTGGAAAAACGACTGGAGTCACATGTCGTTTTTACCGCGCACAGTCTGCCTCTATCAATGGCTGACACCTGCCATTACAAACAACAGCTAGAAGAGACTTGCCGTTTGACTGCAGAAGCCGCTGGACATGCAAGTTACAGACTGGCTTTTCAAAGCCGTAGCGGGCCACCTACGCAACCATGGCTTGGACCGGATATTTTGGATGCTTTGAAAGACTTGAAGGAATCAGGTGCTGACGACGTTATTGTTATGCCCATAGGATTCCTTTGCGATCATATGGAAGTCTTGTTTGACTTGGATACGCAAGCAAAAAATCTTGCCGATGAACTTGGTATGAATATGGTGCGTGCCGCTACTGTTGGGACAAGCAAGAAATTTGTGCAAATGATCGTTCAACTAATACTAGAGCGCTTAAATGGAGAGACTTCATTGTGCGTGGGCTCAATGCCTGCAGCCTCCAATACTTGCGAATCAACCTGTTGTCCAAACCCGCATAAACACTAAATTCCACGAAAATTGCACATTTAAGAACTAACCTGAGGCGCCTGAAAGTCCCACGTAGTCTTATTTTGAGAACTTCCACGAAACGTGCACACCTTTTCAGTAAGGTGGAGTCAAGCGAGGGAGGCGCTCAAACATGATAAGCAATTCCGACAACGATCATGTTAGAGAAAGCGATAAGCCGGTAGTTTTAGTAATTGATGTTCTGGGACAACAAGGCTGTGTTATCGCACAAAATCTGACAGCAAGAGGAGTTCGTGTGGTTTTGGCCGGCAATCATGGTAGCCAATTGGCTCTCATTGCCGACAGCTTAGGTGTGCATTTTTGTGTAATTGATGCCACCGACGGCGGTGACATCATCGCATGTATGCAAATGGTTCTGGCAAAGTTCGGCAGGGTAGATGGCATAGCACATTGTTCTAAAGGCATTTTGCTTGAAGCACTACGCGAAACAACCAAAGTCGCGTTTTAAGCAAGGAGGAACGATGTCTTTCACATTTCGCTGTAAATGGTTTGCATTTACTATTTTGAAAACTGGAAATGTCTATTGGCTTATGGGCTACAGAAGATCTGATCTGCTGCCTCAGGAAATTGAGCAAGACAAATAATACGCAACCGCGCACGATCTAAAGGCAGCTTAAACAGTTGCCTTTACGTTTTACCATGTTACATGTGACCGTTAAACAGACTCGATTGGTAGCTTTGGAAATTTCCGGCAGCATTTTCTGATGCCTTTACCTGATTTGAACGGTGAGCCAAATTTGTAGGCGAAATGGTAATTTCCGCCACCAAACTGACGGCAACAGCAAAAATAGCCATACGACGAACAATATTGTCCGGGAAGATAATCACGGCAAAACCTCAATTCATCAATGCTCGCAGCCATAGAGCAGACTGTCAAGGATAAACCAGGCAAAAGGTTAAGAAGTTAATCGGAATTTTATTCCAGTGGGACGAAAGCCCTATTTCTGGGCAAGACTTACTGGGGACACGGACATCCTTCGTGCAGGGTTAACGATTATGGCAAGTGTAATTGAGGACAAGGCAGATGTTCTGCCGAATTTTGATATCGCCCAATGGTTGAGACATGAAGCCGGCAGCAGTCGCTACAGTTTAAACATTCCCAAAATTGATGTAAGCAACAAAGTTGCAGATGACAGACGAGAGTGGCTTATCTCCAATGGTCTTGGGTCATATGCTTCGGCCAATATCTGGGGAGCCAACACTCGCCGTTATCACGGACTCTTTGTGCCCGCACTCGATCCACCTGTAAGTCGAACGCTGATGCTTTCGCGAATTGACGAAGTCGTTGTACCGACGGATTCTCAGGAAGAGGGTGGACAACTGGCGACAAATTTCTGGTCATCAGGATCTGTAGCTCCTGAAGGCTACAAGAAAGTTGTTGGGTTTAGCCCTTATCCTGTTCCTACCTGGGTTTATTCTATAGCTCATGGTTTTCTCATTAAACAAGTAGCGATGTTGCCTGGAAAGCAGGCTGTATATGTTGGCTATTCGTGGATTGGCTACAAACCAATTGAGTTGTCCCTCCATTTGCTTATTAATGACCGTGATTTTCATGGCGAAACGCATGGTGATACAGGACGCCTGTTCGAGCAGTCATTGTGGACTAATAATTCCCAGACAAGATGCAGTATGAAAGCCAACTCAGAGGCTCCTGAACTTGTAGTTTCCTTCAACCACGGCGAATATCGTGAGCATCAAGAATGGTATTGGAATTACTTTTGGCCCCGAGAGAAAGAAAGAGGACTGCCTGACTCAGAAGACAATTTGCATGCAGGAGAAATAAAAGTAAATCTGTCCAACGGTGAGTCTATTACCATTTGCGCAAGTTTGGCGGCTGACGCGCCTCACCACGTCGACGACATTGATCAAATAGTTGAGCAAATTGCCGGCTATCACAAAGAACTGATGCACAATGCCTCCAAGGTGAATCCCCACTTAAATGAAATTCGGCAAGAATTAGCTATTCTTGAATCAGCAGCTAATGGTTCGTCCGGGTTTGAGGATTTGAAACAGCTAATTCTTGCTGCTGACAGTTTTGTGGTTCAAAGAGCATCCACTGATTCTCCATCGATAATTGCCGGTTATCACTGGTTTAACGACTGGGGACGTGATTCGATGATCAGTCTGCCGGGACTGGCTTTAGCTACCGGTCGACTGGATACTGCAAAAGGCATCCTTAGAACGTTTGGCAAGTATTTAAGTGAAGGGATGCTACCCAATAACTTTCCAGATTCGGGCATGACTCCGCAATACAACACTGCCGATGCGACATTTTGGTGGGCTTGGGCTCTTTATCGTTACTACTTAATGACTGATGACAGTCAATTCGTCAAAGAACAATTACCGCTTTTAGACAGTGTCGTAGACTGGCATATAGCAGGGACTCGCTATTGCTTGCATGTCGATCATGCCGACAGCTTGGTGACAGGTGGTGTGCCGGGTTATGCACTTACGTGGATGGATGCGCGTTGCGGCGATTATGCAGTCACTCCTCGCATTGGAAAACCGGTTGAGATAAATGCGCTCTGGTACAACTTCTTGCGCATACTTGATTGCTTACATGCTTTGAGTGGTGATGCTAATCAGAGACGGACAATGTATCTGGATATTGCCGATTGTGTGCAAAAAGGCTTTGAGTCCTTTTGGAATGAAGATTTGGGTTGTTTGTATGACGTCATCAACAATGATGGCAGCAAGGATGCCAGCATTAGACCAAATCAGCTGTTTGCCATAAGCTTGCCGTTTGAACTCGTAAGCGGGCAAAGGGCAAAGTCGGTTTTGGATTGCGTTGAGCGTGAGCTTCTCACACCTATGGGTTTGCGGACACTTTCACCCAATGCGCCTGCCTATCACCTGCGATACGGAGATGGTAAGGACTCAGCCAATCAATACGATAGGGATATGACCTATCATCAGGGCACTGTCTGGCCGTTTTTATTTGGTGCTTGGGTTGATGCGCGTGTGAAAGTGTACGGCAAGACAGATGAGAACTGGAAATGTATCAAAGAGCACCTTTTGCCTATTCGTAGGCATATACTCTCAAACGGCTGTGTGGGCTTTGTTTCGGAAATATTTGATGCTGATGAAAATGGCGTAGGTCAGTTGCCTCGTGGTTGTGTTGCCCAGGCATGGTCCGTAGCTGAACTAATTAGAGTGTTTACCGAATATCCGGAACTGCTGTAGGCATCGAGTATATATTTTGTACGAAACTTCATAAACAGTTTAGTTGAGATGTGAGTTTTGGCACAAAGTCTTAGTAGGCTTCCGCCTTAGCGTCTATGTTTTGAGGAGAATAGCTATGCCACGTGATTTGCCGGTTGGAAATGGACGCGTGCTAATCAATTTCGACAAGGAATATCATCTGCGCGATATTTACTATCCTCACGTTGGACAAGAAAACCAAACAAGAGGGCATGTAAATCACTTTGGCATCTGGGCTGACGGTGAATTTTCCTGGGTCGGCTCCGATTGGAATATTGAACGGCATTACATGAAAGAAACGCTTGTCACGGAAGTCGTTTTGCGTAATGACAGACTGGGATTGCAAGTAACCTGCCATGATTTGGTTGACTATACAGATGATGTCTATGTTCGCCAGATAAAAATCAAAGACTTGCGCGGGCAAAATAGACAAGTACGCCTGTTTTTTCATCATGATTTCCATATTTCGGAAAATGAGGTGGGCGACACAGCTTACTACCATCCACCAACCGAATCGGTTGTCCACTACAAGAAATATCGCTGGTTTTTAATTAGTGGCTCGACTCCAAATAAGCACGGTATTGATGGCTGGTGCTGCGGCAACAAGGAAGTAAATGGTTGCGAAGGCACCTGGCGAGATGCAGAAGATGGTGAACTGTCCGGAAATCCTATATCTCAAGGCTCTGTCGATTCCACAGTGCGCATATCATTAAGCGTTCCCTCGCGCGGAGAAGAAGTTGCCCACTATTGGATGTGTTTTGGTAAGTCATTTGAAGAAGTACAAAAGTTAAATGTGATAGTGAAGGAAAATGGCGCGCATTCTTATGTCCCGCGCAACCAGAACTACTGGCGTCTCTGGGTCAATCCGGAACCCATTGATTTTCAAGGGTTGCCAACTAAAATTGTCGACCTGTACAAGCGCAGTTTGCTCGTTATTCGCACGCAAATTGATGATGATGGGGCAATTATTGCCGCAAATGACTGGGACATAGCGCAGTTTGCCCGAGACACTTATTCTTATATGTGGCCACGCGACGGCGCACTTGTTGCTTATGCCTTAAGCAGAGCCGGTTTTCGTGATTTGGTAGAACGATTTTTCAATTTCTGTCATCAGGTAATTAAACCGGAAGGTTACTTGTTGCATAAATACAATCCGGATAAATCTCTGGCTTCCAGTTGGCACCCCTGGACTCGCGACGGCAGATATGATCTGCCTATTCAGGAAGACGAAACGGCTCTTGTAATTTGGTCTATGTGGCAGTCATTCCGCAAGTTTCGCAATGTGGAATTTATGCGCTCTTTATTTGGCACGTTGCTTAAAAGCGCAGCTGATTTCTTGGTGTCATTCCGCGATGAAAAGACAAAACTTCCTCTGCCTTCTCACGATCTCTGGGAAGAACGCTATGGCGTGCATCTGTTTACTGTTTGTAGTGTGATTGCCGGACTGCAGGCAGCTGCCAATTTTGCTCATGCACTGGGTGAAATGGATGACTATCATCACTACAATCAGGTGGCTGAAGAAGTGCAGACGGCGATGGTTAAGCACATGTGGTCTGAAGAAAATGGGCGTTTCTGCCGCATGGCCACACGCACCGCTGATGGTTATGACCTCGATATGACCATTGACGCTGCCATGTATGCCATCTTTGCTTTTTCCGGATTGTCTGTCTTCGACACCAAAGTAAAAGACACAATGAAAGCAGTTCGCGAGCGCCTCTGGATAAAAACAGATGTTGGTGGCGTTGCTCGTTATGAAAATGACTACTATCACCAGGTGTCGCAAGACGTTGGTAATGTGCCTGGCAATCCCTGGTTTATCTGCACAATTTGGCTGGCTAACTATGGCATAGCTAGTGCTAAAGAGCCGGAGGATTTGAAAGAACCAGTGCAA
The DNA here is from genome assembly GCA_019744775.1 of Candidatus Obscuribacterales bacterium. Taxonomy (NCBI): domain Bacteria; kingdom Bacillati; phylum Candidatus Melainabacteria; order Candidatus Obscuribacterales; species Candidatus Obscuribacterales bacterium. Next base: position 221,926 of record JAIETZ010000001.1, on the reverse strand, counting down.
TTACTTGAATGGGTAGCTGACCATGCTTTGCCTTCAGGAGTTTTGGCTGAGCAGGTCAATCCGTATACAAACGAACCTTTGTCTGTTTCGCCTCTGACATGGAGCCATGCGGCATTTATTACTGCCGTGCATGAGTATCTAGACAAGCGCAAGACGCTGGTATCAGAAGCTGTCTTCGGGCATACAATTATGCCCGTCTAGGTTGCCCATCCCAAAAGTACGGACGACGACTATTCTTTTGTCGAATTTTTCGACTTGTCTTTGTGGAATAGCTCTTTTACGCCGTGTCCGATGCTACCAAAAAATCCACGTTTCTTAGGTTGATCGTTAGATACTTCCGGTTTGTCCTCAATAACAACAGTAGGTGCTGGAGTCGTCATTGGTCTTGTTACGTCAAAAGTTGGGAAAGGACTAACCTTAACTGGCTTGGATTTGGCAATAGGCTTTGGATGGAGAATCTTTTGCTTGTGCACTTGAGTTATGTGAGTGCTCAATGATCTGATTTCTCTTTCCTGCGTTGCCTTCTTTATTTTTTGTTCGGGCAGAGGTTGCTCTGCGGCTGCTTTTGCCTTGTCCTCAATGGCACTTGCTTGGACGGCAATTCCTTTTCTTATGGTCAACGCGTCCGTATAGAAACCTTCAGCGCGGGCAAAGTCTCCTTCTTTTTCCGACAATTTGCCGAGCAATTGCAGGAGGTCCGCAGCTTGTGTGGTCTTATCGGCGCCTTGTTTTCTGAGTCCATCCAATTCGCGACTGAAACTGGATATGCATCTGGCGACTTGGTTGGTTTGTGTAGCTAATTGATAAAGCTTGTCGTACTTCTTCTGGTTCATGTAGATCTGTCCAAGATCATCAATGGCATCCGAGCGCTGCGGACTGTCTGCCCCAAATGAGAGAGAGACTTGTAATGCACCTTGGAAGGCTTCTTCGGCAAGTTGATAATTATGCGCGTCAAAGGCAGCCTTGCCTTTTTTCATGAAGGTCTCGTATTGCGCCGTGGGACTGTTGGTTGCTAAATAAGCTATGCCGCCGCCGGCAATAATCACACCTGCGGCAATTGCTATACCAATTAGCTTTTTATTCTTCGGCTTGGTGCTAGCGACCTGAGGGCCGGCAGCTTGTGCGGACTCAGGCACTATGGTGTTGCCGCTTACACCGGTGGGCGTGCCTGCTGTTATGTGCACGCCATGCGCTTGTGTGGCAATTACAGTTGTTGTGCCTGTTGGCTTAGAAGGAGGCATAGAGATATCCAGCGGTTGCCCGGTTTCAACAGCTTCAATTGCTTGCCTGAAATCGGTCATGTTGTCGAAACGATCATCAGGCTCTTTGGCCATGGCTTTGTTAACCACCTTTTCCAGTCCTTCAGGAATATTCAATTCCGGAGCGATTTCGGAAAACTTAGGTGGAGTTTCATGCACCTGTTTGTAGAGACATTCAGGCAAGTCTTGGGCTGAAAATGGCCTTTTGCCGCATAGGGCATGGTACATAACACAACCAAGAGAATAGATATCTGAGCGTGGGTCCAGTTTGCGCCCGCGGCACTGTTCCGGGCTCATATAGAGCGGGCTGCCGAAGACTTCTCCAGTTGCTGTTAAGCCGATATTTTGCTCAGTGCTTTCTTGAACCAATTTGGCAATGCCGAAATCTACGATTTTGACAAAGTCCTTTTGGTCGCCGACATTTATCAGCATGATGTTGCCCGGCTTTAGATCCCGGTGAATAATGCCTTTTTCGTGAGCTTGGGCAAGCCCTGATGTGGCTTGCTTGAAAATGTGCATAACGCGGCTGGCATCTAGTGCTCCTTCTTCATTAAGGATCTCTTCCAGGCTTGTGCCTTCAAGGAATTCGACAACCAGATAAGGCTTGTTGTCCTCAGTTACCCCGAAATCGTAAACGGTGAGGATATTAGGGTGGTTCAAGGCTGAAATGGCTTGAGCTTCCTGTTCAAACCGTTTGCGCATGACTTCGTTGGCGGTAAGGCTCTCGTGGAGCATCTTAATTGCCACGATGCGCTTCATTAGCAGGTGGCGAGCTTTATAAACAACGCCCATGCCGCCCGTGCCAAGCACGTCTAAGATTTCATATTTGTCGGCAAGAACCTGGGCCGTCATTTTGTATTCCTAAGCCAGCGTCCACCCCTGATATTCCCATATAAATAATAATGCCACACTGGGTGACATATAAATACTATTAGGAAAGTTTACGAGCCTGCTTATTTAGCCAAGATTTAGCCGGTCTCCACAATTTCTCCATAGATTCCATCCTCTCTCCATGCCCCCTTTGTAAGATGCAGTTGGCATGAAAGGAGTTAGTACAGACATGACAGCCAATAATATTTGTCCCAGCGAGCGACTTAGAAAACTTGCCGTAAGTGATAGTGGTTTTGTCTTTGATCCTCAAACAGGACAGAGCTTTTCCTTGAACGGTACAGGACTTATGTCGCTCAATCTTTTGAAGAAAGGAACGAGTGTTGAAGATACGGCGAATTGCCTGTCGCAGCAGTATGGCGTCACCTATGAAGTTGCGGCAACTTCTGTTGAGGCGTTCTTGTTGCAACTGGAGAGATATCTATGACAATTTTTAGCAAGAGACAGTGGCGCAATGCCAATGTTGCCGTGACAGGTATTAATGCCCGCGCAGAGAATCCCGGACCGGGCATGGCAGTGGCACGTTGTATTCGTGAATGTGCAAATTTCACAGGTGAAGTTATTGGTCTTGGCTATGATGTATTTGATGCCGGACTGTACTCAAAAGAGTTGTGTTCCGGCAGCTATCTCATCCCCTATCCGTCAGCAGGTGAAAGAGCGCTACTTGATAGGATTTTGCAAATTCATCAAGATGTCGGATTGGATGCCATTATTCCTTGTCTGGATGCCGAGATACCTAATTTCAGCCGTATCAAGCCGGCTTTAGCCAAATTAGGAATCGCCATGCTTATCCCGAGCAGAGACCAGTACAATTTGCGCGCTAAAGATCACCTGAGCGCATTTTGCCGGTCCATTGATATCAATCATCCCGAATGTAAGATTATTTCCAATATTGGGTTTTTTGATAAGTGCGAAGCAGATGGATGGAAATATCCGCTTGTCGTGAAAGGCATTTTTTATGATGCCGGTATTGCTCACAATGGACACGAAGCGAAAGCCATCTTCAATAGATTGGTCGCAGCTTGGGGCTATCCTGTGCTCGTTCAAAAAATGGTGGACGGTGACGAGTTCGATTTGGCAGGAGTCGGCGATGGCAAAGGTAACCTAATCGGAGCTGTAATGATGCGCAAACGCGCTCTTACCGATAAAGGCAAAGCCTGGGCTGGTGTAACCGTAGTTGATGACGCAATTGCTGAAATGGCTGAAAAGATCGTCAAAGCCCTAATGTGGTCAGGCCCATTTGAAGTAGAAGTTATGAAAACGGAAGATGGCAAAATTCATTTGATTGAAATTAATCCACGTTTTCCTTCGTGGATCTACTTGAGCCATGCTGCAGGCAGAAATTTGCCTTCTGTAGTTTTAAAGCTTTTGGCCGGTGAAGTAAATCTCGATTTGCCGCCTGCTAAAGCAGGTACGTTTTTTATTCGGCATGCACAAGAACTAATAGTTGATCTGGAAGATTTCGAATCAATGCTTGTTCAAGGAAGACTGGCCCAACAATTTGTAACCTCAGAAGCAGGCTAAAACAGGAGACATTCATGAAAGATCTTTACTCAAGTGTCTGGGAACCACCATTTATTCAACCGCATAGGATAGGTGAAATAAACAAATTCGGTAAACGTACGCACCAAGACAATATTACCGACCAAGTATTTGGCGTAAACGTGAATGATCTGGTTGAAAAATATGGTTCGCCACTTTATGTCACTTCTGAAAAGAAGATTCGCGAAAACGTAAGGCGTCTCAAGCGTGCTTTTGAAAGACGCTACAGTCTTGTTACTCATGGTTGGTCTTACAAGACTAACTACACAAGCGCTATCTGTAATATTCTCCACCAGGAAGGATCGTGGGCTGAGGTTGTATCGGAGTTTGAATATGAAAAGGCAAGACTTCTAGGTGTGCCTGGAGACAGAATTATTTTCAATGGTCCCAATAAGTCTAAGCGCATCTTACAAAAGGCAATTCGCGAAGGAGCACATCTTCATGTGGATCACCTTGATGAATTGCATAACATAGAAGCCGTCGCCACCGAGCTAAACTTGGTTGCGCCGGTTACCTTAAGACTTAACTTTGATACCGGCTTTACAGAGCCATGGGGGAAATTTGGTTTCAATTTGGAAAGTGGACAAGCTTATCTTGCTGCGAAATGGATAGCCTTAAGTCCTCATCTTAAACTCGTTGGTTTGCATAGCCATATCGGCACATTTATTTTGGAGCCACGTGCCTATGCCGAACAAGTACGCATTATGTGCGAATTTATGCGTGAAGTGGAAAATGACGACACTCAAATTGAATACATAGATATTGGTGGTGGTTTCCCTTCACAAAACGCTCTTAAGGGAATTTATTTACCACCGGAACAAGCAGTGCCATCCGTAAATGACTATGTCAATGCGGTGACCAGCGCTCTGCGTGAGGGTACGAAATATAGACTGGCAGCCGGGCGCCCATTGCCTCGCTTGATATTTGAATCTGGACGGGCAATTGTTGATGATACGCAAGTCTTGCTGACGACTGTTGTCGGCACAAAGAGGCTGTCCGACGGGCGCAAAGCAGTAATTCTTGATGGCGGTACTAATTTGCTTTTCACTGCCTATTGGTACAACCATCAGGTGAAACTGACTAAGGAATGCCAAGGCCCCATTGAAGACACTATTTTGTACGGACCGCTTTGTATGAATATTGATGTAGTGCGTCACAGCATTCACCTGCCGCCCCTAACGGCAGGTGACCTGCTGGTCGTCGAATCTGTAGGCGCATACAACAACACCCAATGGATGCAGTTTATTGAATACCGCCCAAATGTAGTTCTGGTGCATGAAGATGGACAGGTGTCTGTTATTCGCAAAGCAGAGGATTTGTCAGTCATGTGTGCACAAGATAATTTGCCCAAGCATTTAAGCGTGCCTTTTTTGGATCTCAACAAACATAGCCGCTTGGGAAAGCATATTGAGGCTGCTTCATGAATACGGCAAAGTTAATAGCAAGACAAATAGCGGAAACGTTTGCCAGTCTATTAGACGGTTATGGATCATTTTTCTCTTTGGATAAGACGCTTTCTAAATTGCTCTTATTTGCCGTCAGTTTTCTAATTCCAGCCACGGGACTGATGGGCATGCTTGGCGGGCTGTTTGTAATTGCCCTTAGAAGACTGTTTTCTTTGCCTCGCGATTACGAAAGACTGGACACTGTCAACGGTATTTTGCTGGGCATGTTATTAGGTTCGCTGTATGCATTTTCCTGGCAGTCTGTTTTTGTAGTAGCTTTAGGAGCGACACTGGTTATTGTTGCCGGTGCAGTCTTACAAGACTCGCTAACCAGAGTATTTAAGTTGCCTCTTCTAGGCATGCCCTATGTTGTGGCTGCGTATTTGCTTTTGCCTTTAGGCTATAACTTGCTTTCTCCAGCTAGTCATCAAACTGTATTTGCCGGTGTTGAAAACAACACCTTATCTGCTTTCAAATTCTTGGCGCCCTTTGGAGCGGTTTACTATAGTGGCACAGCGCTGGGTGGTATCCTCACTTTTCTTGCATTTGCCATTTCGTCACGTTATTTGGCTCTGATTGGACTGGCCCAAATAATTGTTTGCCTGCTCATCTTTCGCATACTTAATTTGGCGGGGACGGATTCACTTTTATATCTGGTTGCGCAAATGAATGCGGTTTTGACTGCATGCATAATTGGTGGTTTGTACACGGTGCCTGGTAAGCGCAGCATTGCCGTGGCGCTGTCCAGTGGCATAGTCGCTTGTTTTTTAACGATAAGTTTCAATCAGGTTATGTGGATTTTGCATTTGCCGGCGCTGGCGTTGCCCTTTGTTGTCACTACCTATGCTGTCATATTGGCATTTAGTCCTCAGCAAGGTGGACCATGGGCAAGATTTTGGTTGACGAGCCCATGTCTTGCTGAAAAAAGTATCGAGCAAATGAAAATTGCGTATGTACGAGGTGTCGATCCGCGCAGTGTCGCATTGAAGGCGCCTTTTGCCGGTGCCTGGCAAGTTTATCAGGGGTTTGATGGTGCCCATACGCACAAAGGTAGTCTTAGATATGCGCTGGATTTTTTTCAATTTGAGAATGGCGTAAGCTACAAAGATGATGGGGTAGGCGTCACAGATTTCCGTTGTTATGCAAAACCTGTCTTGTCGCCTGCTTATGGCCGTGTCTTTGAATGTTTTGACGGTTTTGCCGACAATCTACCTGGACAGGTCGATACGGTGAACAGTTTTGGTAATTACATCGTTATTGAAATTGGATTTTGGAAATATGTTGTTCTTGCCCACCTACAAAAGGACAGCTTGCGTGTAAAAGCAGGCGATTATCTTGTCCCTGGACAGGTGCTTGCCTTGTGTGGTAATTCCGGAAGGTCACCACAACCGCATGTGCACATGCATGTTCAGGAAAGTCCACGCCTGGGTAGCCGCACGCTGCCATTTCACCTAACAGACGTCATTGTTCCTGCTGGAGGCTCAGCTTATTACGCACTGAATGTTATTCCCAAAGAAAAACAAACGGTCATTGCTCCAATACGCAATCATGCATTGAAAAAAGCTTTCAAGCTTTCAGTTGGAAGCCGCCTGGAATTTGATTGTCGAGTTGGTAAAAATAATGCCGGTGAGACAAAGCGCTATCTGGAAACCACATTGGATCCTTATGGGCAATTCTATTTGTTTAGCGATAAAGGTGCCAGTGTAGCATTCACGCTCAATGATGACTTGGTGGCATTTTACAATCGTGCAGGTAAGCCGGATTCATTGTTGGATGCGTTTGTACTGGCAGTTGGCTTAACGCCTTTCGTGGAAGCAGTGACTAACTGGCAGGATTTAACGCCTATGAAGTTTCTGCCGTTGCCCTTTCATTTAAGAGCATTATGCGCAGTATTTACGCCCTGGCATAAATTGGCGGTGAGTTGTTATGAACGGACTTGGGACGGTCAGTTGAAGCGTTGGATTCAGAAAGCTGAACATAAGTTGCAATTGGGATTAATTAAATGGTCATGCAAAACGGAAGTTCACCTTTGTGAATCACTGGGTGTGCTTTATTTGGAGGTATCGAGACATGGAGAAACTCTGCAGTCGGCCATGCTTGCTGCACAGAGTATTCGGGAGGATAATGGCATACCGGAGAGGTCCTCCGCTTGCTTCCCTAATACTTGAGCCGATGAAGCTTACAATCACTAAAAAGCTCTTTTTTACAATAATTCTGGTAACAGCTTGTGTTATTGGACTGATTGTTGCTTTGACCAAAGCAAGTATTGGCACCGGCTTTGGTAGGTACCTGGCGCGCGTGGAGTTGAGAAAAGTTGAGCCTGTGGCTCGTCATATCGAAAAACTTTACAAAGAACACGGCAATTGGGAATTTCTAGAAACAGATCCGGATCTTGTTTGGCGCGAAATGCAAAGAGCCATGGCTCCGAAAGAAGCCATGGATGAAAAGCGGCGTGAGGAATTAGGACCGCGAACAGACGACGACTTTGCTGAGCGTTCTACCTCATATACTCCGCATGCACCAACTCGACATCATTTCTTGCTCTTTCACCCTTTGGGAATACCCCCTCATATTATGGAATTGCTGCATAGAGTATCTCTTTTCAATGCGGACAAGAACCGACTCTGGGGAGAAGGTTCGGCAAATTTGGCGATAGCCAATTTGCCGCTTACTGTTGACGGCAAACAAGTAGGATATTTGGCACTGGCTCCTGGAACTTCTCTCTACAGCGAGATTGAATCAAATTTTGTCGATGAGCAAAACAAAAATTTGTTGCTCATTGCTTTAGCCGGCTTTTGTGCGGCTACTATAGCCTCTATGATGCTTTCCAGCCATTTATTGGCTGGCATTAAGGCCCTTTCAAAAGGTACACATAAATTGGCATCGTTGGATTTCAGCACGCGCCTGGATACTTCTTCGTCAGATGAGATTGGCGAATTAGCCAAGGACTTCAATTTCCTTGCTGAGACTTTGGAGAAACAAGATCAAAAGAGCAAGCAGTGGGTGTCTGATACATCTCATGAGTTGCGCACGCCGATAGCTATTTTGCGAGCGCAAGTAGAGGCTTTCCAGGATGGTGTTCAACAAGCCAACCCAAAAACATTAGCTGTCTTGCACAAGGAAATAATGTCCTTAAGTAAATTGGTTGATGACCTTTATTGGCTTGCCCGCTTTGATGTAGGAAAGCTTACAGATACCTTGATGCCTATGGATATTATTGTCTGCCTGCAAGATGTTTTATTTACTTTTGAAGAGCGCTTCAAGGAGAAGAACTTGTCCGTTGATACCAGCGAGCTATTCGAAGGTGAAATTGTAATCAATGCAGATCGCAATAGAATAAAACAAGTATTCATGAACCTTCTGGAAAATTCCCTGCGATATACGGATGCTGGCGGCGTTGTAAAACTCAGTACCGATGTTACAGACAAGGATGTAATTTTAAAAATTGAAGACTCGGCTCCCTCTGTGCCAAGAGCAGCTTTGCCGCAAGTTTTTGAAAGATTTTTCCGCGTTGAATCTTCTCGCAGTCGAGACTTTGGTGGAGCAGGATTGGGACTTGCTATTTGTAAAAGTATTGTCGAGGCGCATGATGGACAAATTGCCGCAGCTCCTTCAGTACTGGGTGGTTTGAAGATTGAATTGAAATTGCCTTTAGCTGGAAATGACAAAGATGCCGGATAAGCCAAAAGTATTGGTTGTTGAAGACGAGCACAGGATTGCCGAAATCCTCATGGATTATCTGCGCCAAGACGGCTATGAACCTGTGCACATTGATAAGGGCACTGGTGTCGTGGCTGATGTGAAAAAAGAGACGCCGGATCTAATTTTGCTTGATCTCATGTTGCCTGGTGTCGATGGGCTGGAAATTTGTCGTGAGATTCGCAAGTTTTCAGAAGTGCCGATAATTGTTATCAGTGCACGCGTAGATGAACTCGATAGGCTCTTAGGATTGGGCTTAGGAGCCGATGATTACATTTGCAAGCCATTTAGCCCACGAGAAGTCGTGGCGCGTGTGAAAACTGTTATGCGCCGGTCTAACCAGCAAGCCAAGGAAACAACAGGCAAGCTGTTTTATGTCGATGATGAAAAATCACGAATTTCCGTCAATGGCGTTCCGCTTGATTTAACTGGTACTGAATTTCGCTTGCTGAAACTTCTTATAAGCCGTCCGGGAAGAGTGTATTCTCGTTCGCAGCTGTTGGAGCTTTGTTACCAGCAAGAGCAGTATGTCTACGATCGAGTTATTGACAGTCATATCAAAAACTTGCGCAAGAAAATCGCTAAAGTCTTGCCCGGACAAGAACTTATCCATGCAGTGTATGGAGTGGGCTATCGCTACGAGCTATAACTATTGACTGGGTTGTGTTTCAGCGGGCTTGTCGGCAAAACGGTGCAAGTAGTCAGTGTCAGGAACAGATGCTTGAACGTCGCTTACCTGAGCTTTTTCCAAATGCTCTTTGGCTTTGTCTTCGTTACCTAAAGCTTTATAGCAATTGCTCAAATAGTATTCTGGAGCATTGTAAAAATTCCCCGGCATTTCTCCTGGCAGCGCCGGTGTGAATTTAACTGACTCTTCCGTACACCTGGTTAAATCGGTCAACGCTGCGTCTGGTTGCGAGGTGAGCATATAAAGGCGTCCTCTGGCAAGCAAAGCATCTCCTGATGTTGGATCCAGCTCGAGTGCATGGTTTAAGTCTTTCAATGCTTCATCGAAATTCTTGTTGTCCATATAGCAAATGCCGCGTTCTTTGTAAGCGTCGGCAAAGTCTTCGTTTTTCTCAATTGCTTTTGTCAAATCTTGGATAGCCCAGGTTGTGCAGCCGACAACACCGTATAAATAGCCTCTTAAATATAGTGAGTCGGCATCGTTGGCGTCTTGTGATAGCTTTTCATTAGTTGCATCAAGCAATGAGATCAATTCGTCACCGCGTGAATTACCCTGTACATTGGTTTTCCAGGTTTCCAAAGTATTAGTCTCTTCATCATTTTGTGATTGCAATTTGCCCGAAACTAAAAGAACAGGACTGCGCTCATGATCATCAAGCTTGTATCTAAATTGTTTGTGATCGCGCGACATTACAGTTACCGCTGCGCAAGTTTTCATTATCTTATTGCCGTGACTGCTCCTGTTTAATATCAAATGTCTGACAGACGGCAATATCCAGGCTGCTGATAGTGGTGAAAATTGTGATACAAGCCTTGTTATGCCTTCTGTGCTTTCATGCGTGTAGACAGTTTTATACCAGAGACCAGGACATGGATTTGCATTATCGAAATCCGTATAACGATCTTCTGTGACGAGCATAACGCGCCCGGGTGGAAGGTAATAGCGAGTATGGGCTGAAAGTACATTCACTGCATTTACTCTGTCGTCGTGTAGATTGAGAATCGCGGTGGTAGTACCTTTAGTGCGTATATAAACTATGGCGCCTGCCGCCACGTTTATTTCTGCATTGGGTACGGAAATATCAATGGTGTTTTTTGGCGCCAGTAAGAGACTGCCTGAGCCTAAAACCAAATGACTTTCATGTCTGCCTTTTTCGGCGACAATGCCCTCGCTTTTCAGCAAGGACATTGTTGGCTGGCCGAATAAAATCTCATCTTTGAGAAATAGTTCGCCGCGGACATGCGCAATGGGTACCAACGATAGACGTGGGATTCGCCCTAGAACACGGGTTGGCTCTATGGTTGTTTTGCGGGTGATCGTAGCGTCGGAAGGTGCATACGAGCGGGAACACCCGTTTGTAGTGTCTGCGCTTGCTTGGGGGCAGTGCATAAGCAAGTAGGCGTTGCAGACCAACAAAATTTTCCCCAGCCGAGTTGATACCATTGCATCATGACCTCACAAATGTCCACCCTCATGGACTCGTGACTTTCATCAACCATCCTAGGTAGCCCAAGTGGAGTAACGATGGAGATTGTGGAGAAAATATGGAGGTTGCGGTTAATCGATGCTAATTTTGTCGCGGCAAGCTTGGCTCAATTAGCGGTTGAAAAAGGCATCCTGGCTAAGTTCGACAACAAGCTCATCGCCTTTAGTTAATTTGATGTCTTCGCCATGTGTAGCAATTCCGGAGACAATGACACCACCGGGCACACCGCGGCTGGCGCCCAGGAGAAAATCTTTGACCCGGCTGTGTGATTCACCGGCTTCTACCTGATGGCCCAGCGCGTACGACGGAGATATCGCACCGGCAATTCCTGTAACTGCAGGTGCTACCGCTAATCCAATTGGACCGGCTGCCACGAGACCGCCTGCTAACACGGCGTCAGCGACCAGATATCTTGTAGTAATGCTTTTAACTTCAGCATCGCCGCCTTTATTTACTATCAACCTTAAGGTTGAACCTGCAGATTCAATTTCAGTTTGTGGGGCTAATGTCGCTGATATTGAAGTTGCCCCTGATTTGTTTTGCAGGCTGAGAAATGTTATTGCCAGGCGACCTTCGGGATCAAGAAAATGATGACGCGGGATATAGGACTTAATTGTCCTCTCTGCTCGGGCGACATCGGTTACTTGTCCTGTGACGACATCACCTTTCTTGGCGACCGTAATACCGTTTATCGTCAAATCGTCAACTAAGCTTGCTTCCACTGTGTCGCCTAATGTCGCTGTCTGGCTGCTCACATCTGTCATTAAACTCACTCGAAATCGTGAGCCTTTAGAAAGACTTACTTCATCGGTTTCTACGCTGCCTGTAAGTTGTGGGTAAAGTATTGGCTTAACAGGAGCCACGGTCTCAGCTGTCGGACCGCCGGGGTTCGCGTCAATTACCGTGTATTGTCCGTAAGAGGGCAATTGTAGAATTAGAGATAATAATGCTAGTAACGGAATTGACTGTTTCACCTGTTATTTGCCCCTCTATAGAAATAGGCGTCCTGATTGAGAATCAAAAGCAATTGATCCCCTTTTTCTAAAAATAAATGTGCTCCACGTGTGGTTACGCCGGAGACGATGCTGCCGCCCGGCAGACCTTTGCCGACACTGACGGCAATGTCGCGCGGTTTATTTGTCTTTTCTGATTTTTCTAACGGACGTCCCTGGGCAAATGTTGAAGAAACTGCACCGGCTGCTCCGCTCAGTGCCGGCGCCACAAGAATCCCAGCAGGGCCGGCGGCAAATGAGGCGGCGGTAATTGCAGCATCGACGGCAAGTAGTTTTTTTGTGTCGTATTTAGTTTCGTATTCACCGTTTCTATCAACCACAATATCAATCTTGGAAGGATAGTATTTTGTGACCCTGCTTTTAGGCGCGGGCTTAGCTGAAATTGTTGTGTGAATGCCTTCTTTTGTTGTTATTGTGTCGAAATTAAGACCGACTCTGGCATCGGCATTTAAAAACGTCCTGCCTGGGATATAAGCTTTGATAGTTTTTTTCGGACGATAAATACTCACTATCTTGCCGGTGACAATGTCTTTTGGGCAGGCTACCTGGTGTCCAATTACAGAGATATAGTCGATAATTCGGCATTCTAATCTGTCACCAAGTTTTGCCGAGCTGGTGTCTAAAGGGGTTAAAACTTCAACTCTTAGTAAGGAGCCGGCATTTAAGACGGTAAAGTCATGGACGACCTTACCGGAAAACTTGGACAAAATGACTTCTGCCGGAGCCGGATTGGCTAGAAAAACAAGCCAAACAAGTGCTGCAGGTAGAAGCTTATTGAATTTCATCGACAATATTATAAGGGGATATTGAGCTGTTCCTGTGAATCCAAGCGCGCTTTTGACAAACTTGTTAGTATGGAAATTGGCGGCTGAATCGTCGCCTCGTGCGTCCTTGTGGCGCTGTTTTGGCGTGGCTTTTGTACGGGCAAGAATTATGACAAATCAAAGTTGACACCTTGCAAGATTATCTTGAGGAGGATGATTTCGTTATTGAAGATGACTCCTACGAGTTACTAATGAGGTGCTTAAACTTTTGTCCACATTAAGTCCACGCGAAAAGGAAGTGATAATTCGTCGTTATGGACTTAAGGATAGAAAGCCGGCAACTTTGCAGGAAGTAGCTACCTTCATGAACATCAGCAAGGAACGCGTTAGGCAAATAGAAGCTGTCGCTTTGAAGAAGATTTGCAAGAATCCAAAGGCAATTAATTTGCTGTCGTATCTAAACTAGAACAAAAGTAAGGACGCCATTCAAATGGCGTCCTTCAGGCTCGGAGCATGGCTCTGTTGCCTGCAGCCCATTGGCATATTGCCTAGGGTTTCTAATTGCATTGTAGAACAAATTACTAATCTTCGCTTTTATTGGCAGGCTCATTTTGCTTGTCTGAGCTGTCCGAATCCTTAACTGAATCAGTATTGGTATCCGTGCTTGGCGATTCATTTGCGACGTTTGAGTTGTTGGTATCAGCCGGTTGTGCCTGTTTATTGGTGACCCAAGGCAAGACTGACATGACATTTTTTGCATGGTCCAATTGCAAATCTGTTAGACGCTTTTTGTAATCTTGGGCCGCATCCATATCCTGATCGTCAGCGGCAATATTTGCCAATGCTGCTGTTACCTTTTCCTGCAATTTGTACTGTTTTTTCTCAAGTCCTTCAAGAATTTCCAAGGACTTTTCAAAATTTTCTTTGGCTATAGTTGGCTTGCCCTTTAGCAAATTGAGATCAGCTAGGTCGGTATATATATTTGCTGTTTCGATCTCGTCGGGCGAGTCAAGTTCAAGCTGCATCTTCAGCGCCTTTTGCAAATATTTTTCCGAAAGCGCAAAAGTTTGGCGCTTGCAGTTGAGCTTTCCTAACCCATGATAGATTTTTACTGTTGTTTCATTGTTATCGGTGCCCTCAATTTCCAAAGCATCTTCGTACAAGGTTTCAGCATCGTCATAAATTTCTTGTTCTACATATGTGTCGGCAAGACCTACTTTGCCAACGGCAACCTGGTGAGTGTGTTTGCCGGATTTTTCCGCTTCGGCAATTGCCTGTTGAAAGTGCTGCTCAGCGCGATTGAGTTGCCCTTCTGAAAGAGCGTTTCTTCCATCTTTCATTGAATTGTCAAAGTTGGGCATCAAACTGCAACCTGACATCGAAATTGCTAAGGCTAGAAGTGTGGTGGCAACACTATGACGCTGACGGTATATGTACATGCTATCCAAAAGTCCTATTGGGTTAAAGAACTTTCAAATTCTACACTAAATGTGTCTAATAAATGTAAATTGCGTCAATTTTCCAGCGAAGAAATTACCAAACGAATTACCAAACGAATTATTGAGTTACGTTGGGTGCTGACGCCTGGCGCTGACAAACTTTCTTGATAAGCGCATCCATATCATCCATTAAGTCCATGCCGGTTTGTCCAGGCGCGTAATTCAATGTTTGATTCAGCTGAGTCAATCTATCAATCAGATGCAGATTTTGTGATGTATGTCCGTAAGTATGCATTTCGCACCAACCAACTTTGGTAATCATCCTTGTATTGGAGGGCGGCACGTTTGGCTGGGTGATAAGAGGATCTTCTTGAGGAGCTGATGATCCCTGACTAACACTTTCATCATCACGCCTGCTGATAGGGGACATGCCTGGTGGCATTACACCGAGAAAACCCAACCCGGCCATTCCTAAAAGAGAGTTGGCGACAAAAGCGGCAATCTGTTTTTTCCTTTGGGAGTTCGGTTGCGATTGCTGATAGGTTGTTCGGCTGTCATCAGGTCTTTCTTGTGTCTGTTCGAACGATTTTATATGCAAGACATTTTCAACATAGGTATCAAGGTCATCTGTTCGTTGACTAAGATCAGGGTTGGGTGATGCTTTCCCGTACGCTTTAACTTCCATGCGGCTTAAACGATCGACAAGTGGTTGCCCTATATAGGTAGCGCCCAAGATTTGTTTTTCCAGGGTATCTATATGTGGATAGTCTGGTTGATCATCGTCTGCAGCAGAACTTGTTTGTTGAGTAGTCGACTGTGAATTGTCCGCGTCTGCTGAAGCATTTAGTTTGAAAGGGTTTTGATGCAATGTCTTCTGTACATATAGATCAAGTGCATCGGTGCGGGCGCTTAAGTCAACATTGGTAGAAGACTTGCCAAAAGCTTTTGTCTCTAGCCTTGCCAGTCTTTCTTTTATATCGCCTGTCGGATGTGTCTGACCAAGAATGAGACTTTCTAATTTTGTGATATGCGGATACTCATCACCTGTATCTACAACTGCATCACTTGGTGAGTCAGGTGTATCTGTGTTTGCCTGCAAAACAAAGCTGACGATGTTGGCTACTCTTTGATTGGGGTCGCCAGCCTGCACGTCGCCGAACATGATTTTTTCAATGCGCTGGGCGCGGGCATCGTAAGACTCGGTTGTGTAATTACGTCCAAAATACTGATGTTCAATTTCGTTGAATAATTCCAAAGTCTGAGGACTCAATTGTGACTGGCCCTGAGCCATTGCGCTTGGAAAGGAAAGCGCAAAGCAAAACGCAAGTGATAGAACTTTCAGACGCATAGGTTCCCCACGAAAGTGGCGATCTTAGCATGACAAGGGCGTGCCCTTGTCGGATAGTTTCTTCCGGCAATTCGAAAAATTAAATGTGGAAAATTTGGGCGGGTGCTTGGAAACAAGTATAATATCCACTTTTAGTATCGCTAGACGGGAAATGCCGGTCCAGCAGTGTTTTAGAGGATTCATCGTGATTGTTGTAACTGAAGTCTCCAAAAGCTATGGCGCTCGAACATTGTTCGACAATGTTTCTGCCAAGTTCAGCCCGGGCAATCGCTATGGCTTAACCGGACCCAATGGTTCCGGCAAGTCGACTTTCATGAAAATTCTCTCTGGCGAATATGAACCGACCAACTCCGGTGTGATCAATCGTCCGCGCCGCGTAGGGGTTCTTAAACAAGACCAGTTTGCCTACGACAATGAGCGCATCATCGACACTGTTGTTATGGGTAATGATGTTCTCTGGAAGGCGTTCAAGGAGCGCGATGCTCTTTGTGAATTGTCTGAGCACACGCCTGAGCAGATAGATAGACTAGTTCAACTGGAACAAGTCATCGCCGATGAAAATGGTTACACGGCTGAATTTGAAGCTGCAGAAATTCTGCGCGGTATAGGCATTGAAGACGAGAAGCACGAAAATCTGATGAGCACGCTGGCAACAGATTTCAAATTCCGCGTTCTTCTGGCTCAAGCTCTTTTTGCCGGACCGCAGGCGTTATTGTTGGATGAACCGACAAACCACTTGGATCTCGATTCAATTCACTGGTTGGAAGAATTCCTTCACGATTACGAAGGTGTGCTCATAGTTATTTCTCACGATAGACATTTCCTCAATGCAGTTTGCACACATATTGCCGACATTGACTATGACACCATCATTATCTATCCGGGTAACTATGACGACATGGTCACTCAGAAAATACAGGCGCGCGAAACGATTGAGCAAGAAAATCGCGACAAGGCAAAGAAGGTAGCGCAATTGCAAGAGTTCGTCGCTCGTTTTGCCGCCGGTCAAAGATCAAGCCAAGTGCAGTCCCGTAAGAAAGAAATTGCTCGTCTGGCTCCTCAAGAACTTAAAAGATCTAATATCCAAAGACCGTTTATTCGCTTTGAACAAGAAAAGCCTATGGGACGTGAAGTACTCCAAGTGCGCGGCATGAACAAGTCTTTCGATGACAAAGTTATTTTGAAGAATTTCAACTTGGATATTAAGCGCGGTGACAGGATTGCCATCATCGGTTCAAACGGTGTGGGCAAAACAACTCTTCTGCGTCTTTTGCTTGGTGAAATCAAAGCAGATGCCGGCACCATGAAGTGGGGAGATAATGCCTCCTGGAGTTATTACCCGCAGGATTATCATGATGACATTCAAGGTGGAATGACTGCTCTTGATTGGCTCATGCAGTTTTCTGAAAAAGGCGACATTCAATTTGTGCGTGGGCTTTTAGGGCGCATGTTATTTTCCGGTGACGAGTCATTGAAAAGGACTGAGGCACTATCCGGTGGTGAAGCTGCACGTTTGCTCATGGCCAAAATGATGATGGTGAAAAATCCAATTTTGGTATTCGATGAACCGACAAATCACCTTGACTTGGAAGCTGTTTCAGCTTTAGCAGAAGGGCTGTCAAATTATCCTGGGACGGTGCTTCTTGTATCCCATGACAGAGACTTGATTTCTGACGTGGCTACACGAGTACTTTCCTTTACTGATAAAGGAATTGTGGATTTCCCAGGCACCTATGAAGAGTATCTTGAGCATCATCAATTTAAATCACGTGCTCGCCAGGTAGCCTCTAAGAAGTAAGCTCCGACTTAGCTCTGGCAATTGCCTCAGGCTCAAGAAGAAGTCCTTGCCGTTCGTAAGCCTTCCAAAGCGGAGACCACTTTAGAAGCGCAAACTTTACCTGTGAATACTTGCTTGCCAGGCGTGTCAGTTTGGCATTGCCTTTATTCAGCACTTCCAGCTTGTCCAACTGCGCGCATTTAGCGCAAAATAGTTCGCGTTCTTCGCTCTCGTGAGTTAGTTTGGCAACTTCGCCGGCAAGAAGTTTTCTGTCGCACTCATAACATCTTGCGTCGCGGCTTAATAGATAGGCTGACAGCATTTGTAGACTCCTCTGAGAACAATACAATTCAAGCACACAAGTGAGTAAGATTTGAAGTAAAGCGGTATTTCGTATGACACAATTTACGCCATGAAAAACACAATTATGGTTCTCATTTCGGCATTTCTATTTGTTCAGGCTGCCGAGGCCGCGGAGACAAAGGCAATAGGAAAAACAGCTAAATACGACAAGACACACATGGGACAGAAGCATATGACTATTTATGATTTTCAAGCTAAAGGCTTAGACGGCAAAGAAATAAACCTATCTAAATACAAAGGTGATGTAGTTCTGATTGTAAACACAGCTTCCCAGTGTGGATTTACACCTCAGTTTAAAGGACTTGAGGAATTGAACAAAAAATACGCAGACAAGGGATTGAAGGTTTTGGGTTTCCCTTGCAACCAGTTTGGTGAGCAAGAGCCGGGAGACAGTACTCAAATTGGTGCCTTTTGTCAAAAGAATTATGGCGTTGATTTTCAGATGTTTGAAAAAATCGACGTTAACGGAGAAAATGCTCACCCGTTGTACAAGTACTTGACCAGTTCCGCCCCCGGTATTATGGGAACCGAGGCAATCAAGTGGAATTTCACCAAGTTTCTTGTGGACAGGCACGGCAATGTAGTTAAGCGCTATGCTTCCAATGTCGAGCCCAAGGACATAGCTTCCGATATTGAAAAGCAATTAGAGAATAACTAAGTTTCTAAATTGGGACAAAAACGATAAGCCTTGAGCAATGTCTCGAAGGCTTGTAATTGTTCGGAGTTGCCCGCCACATACAATGCGTCTCCTTGACCAATTACTTCATCAGGTGGTGGATGGGCAATTGTTTGGTTGTCTCGTTTAATAGCAAGCACCGTGGCGCCTGTTCGGTTGCGGATATCCAGGGAGCCTATAGTTTGTTTGCGAAGATCGAAACCGGCATCCAGATCATTTATGGCAAACCAATTGCCCGAAAATGATTCGCTTTCGTTGCTGAGAATCAGCTCCGGCAGTTCCGGCAAATCATGCTGGAAGATTTTGTAGCGCTCGGTTTCAATCTCTTTGAGGGCCATTTCTATAACTGAATGATCGGCTCTTAAACTCATTAGTGCTAGTTTTGTAATTTCAATACTTGATTCAAATTCCGGCTGTACAACAGCATTCGCACCTATAGCACGAAAGATTTCAATGTCGTCCGATCTATGAGCGCGAGCAATTATTTTTATGTCTTGGTTCTGGTGGCGGATGAAAGAAATGATGGTCATGGTGGCAATAGGATCCGGCACAGTCAGGACAAGAGCAGCAGCTCTATTCACTCCAGCTTTTAAAAGTACCTGACGCCCGAAGACATCGCCATAGATGCATGGGATACCTTCTCGCTCCAACTCCTCGATTGTTTCACTGTTCATATCGATTACCACAATGGGAATATTGAGACTGCGCAAAGCAATGCCTACATTGCGTCCTATTCTGCCGTACCCGCAAATAATTACGTGGTCTTTTATGCTAGTGGTAATCGTGTCTTCCAGATTTTTGTCGACAGTTACATGTGTGGCCGCATATCGCCAGAGAAGTTTTGGCACGATGGTCATTAGAAGCGGCGAAACGATGAGCGTGATGACCGCACCGGCTAAAAACAAGTCGTAGACGCTTTCGGGCAAGAATTGCAGTGAATGAGCAACCGTTGCCAACACGAAAGAAAATTCCCCAATTTGCGCTAAGCCCACACCGACAAGAATTGCACTCCACCAACTAGCTACTGCCGTTCTGGCACTCAGTGTACCTACTGTTGCTTTACCAACGAGAATTAACAACACGAAGAGAAATACTTGTATCGGATGCTCGACTAAAAAGGAGGGATTTAACAACATGCCGACAGATACGAAAAATACTGTAGAGAAGAGATCTTTAACGGGCAAAAGATCGGCCAGTGCTTGATGTCCATAGGGGGATTCACTAATCATGGCGCCTGCTAAAAATGCGCCCAATGCTAGTGATAGACCTAGTTGCTGGCTTGAAAGGGCAATGCCTACGCACAAAGTAATGAGGCTTAATAAAAACACTTCACGAGAATTTGTTCTTGTCACCCATTTCAAAAGATATGGCACTACTTTTGTTGCACCAAGAAGAACAATGGACATAAGAAGAGTTGCCTTGAAGAGTGCCATGAGCAATGCCGGCAAAAAGGCAAAGGATGTTGCCACTGAACTTATCGTAGCTTGGTTTAATGCAGGTAATAGGGCAATTATAGGCACAAGAGAAATATCCTGAATTAGCAAAATTGCCACCAGCAGCCGGCCATGTGCCGAATCTGCCTCGGCTCTTTCCGATAGCAATTTGCTTGCGACGACAGTGCTTGATAAAGCACAAATGCAGCCGAAGATGAAACCGTCATCAGTTGCCGTAACTAGACCTGTCGCCTGAGCAAATAGCCAGGCGCAGGCAATTGTAACTATCAGCTGACTGAGCGCAGCGGCCAAAACACGCTTGGCTGACGAAAAGACCTTTTTAAATGAGACTTCTAGTCCCAAAACGAACAAGAGCAGCGCTACGCCTAATTCGGCCAGCGTTTCAATCTGCTCAGTATTGTTTATTAAGGATGCCCCGTAGGGACCGATTGCTACTCCGGCCAGTACGTAACCGGCAATAACAGGCTGTTTGAAACGAATGCAGAAAAAGCCTGCTAGGAGTGCGGCGAGCCACACGCAACCTAGATCCCTAATTAGCGTGAGATCGGTCATAGCGAGCCTTTCAGGAGGTCTATCTAGATTCTACCCAGTTAAATTCCTGAAAATAGCCAAAAATCTATGAACTATCGGCAATATTTACGTTGCCTGGCTAATTTGCGTGGTAAAAGGTAATGGAGACGCACCGAAGGAGACACTATGAGCGACTTTCCTCAAGATATTTTTACAGAACCGAGCAATGTCAATATAGACACCTTGAAAAATCTCGGTCCATTAACGGGAATGGCTGGAATTTGGCATGGCGAAGATGGCAGTGACCTTCACCCGGTGGCAACCGGCAAGAAGGGAAATATCTACGTGGAGAGATATGAATTGCAGCCGATTGATCCAGCACTTAATGGACCGCAACTTCTTTACGGATTGCGCTATCACACGCATATAACTAAGCCCGGCGAAGTAAAAACATTCCATGATCAAGTTGGTTACTGGCTCTGGGAGCCGGCAACAGAAACGGTCATTCACACAGTAGCTATACCGCGTGGACAAACGGTTTTGGCTATCGGTAAAGCAGCCAAAGACGCCAAATCGTTTGAGCTTGTGGCAGAACATGGAGTTGTGACAAATGGTATTTCGTCTAACCCTTTTCTTGAATACGCCTACAAGACTGTTGAATTCCGCATCAAAGTAACAATCAATGATGACGGTACCTGGTCTTATGATGAAGACACCGTGATGATGATAAAAGGCAGAGATGAAGCCTTTCATCATACAGACAGTCACACGATGAAGAAAATTGCTGAACCGACTCCTAATCCTTTAGCATTGCAAGCAACAGCGGCTTGATTCACCAGCGTTTGATTTGCTCAACGCACCATTTGTAATAGCCGTCGCTGTCATTTGTATAGAGGCGCGCATCGGTGCGCTTAATAATATATGGCGCTGTTTGTCCATTGCGCTCTATCGTTAAAATCATCGTTGACCCAGGTAAACCGCGGCAAGCATTGCGAAAATTGTCGGCATTTGTGTGGACAGCACCGTCTATTTTTCGTATCTTGTCGCCTACGACAACACCCAGACGTAATAAATCACTGCCGGGAAGAATCTTTGTAATCGTGCCGTCATCACCTTCGGTATACGCTCCTAATACACCCACTGGAATTTCGCCGTGATTGACGTCTTCTTTTAGCTTCACTTTAGTCACCGCAGTTTCTTGAATTTGGCCTTGTTCAGCCAGGCGATGCCCGGGAATTAGTGGTGCCAATTTATCCGGTAAGAGTTTGTCTTCGGTGTCTGATGTTGCCCAGTCAGGATCTATGTAAAGTTTGCTTTCAGAAGCTTTTAATTCAAAGGGCTTGCCTTCTTGCGCTTGAGCGGCAAGAACAGACACACAAATGACCAACAGTAATGCCGGGATTTTCATTATCAGTCTTTTGCTCTGTGTTTGAATGTTTTACTTGTGACAAGACCTATTAGCATCATTACCAATCCGGCTAGTGCTGCCGGCCAGAAGCCTGTTATCGTTAAATGTTGTGGCACAAAGTGAGCAGTTAATAAAAGTGCGAGAGCCGGCAAAACCCAGAATCCAATCACCCATAGAGGAATCAGCCACAAAAGAGCCAAGCCCAGGGATGCAACCGTCCATAAAGCAGCGATTAAGCCGACACCGAGTTCAATAAGCCACAACATTAAGCCGAAAAGTAGCGATATTAAAAGGGCGGATAGGAAGCTGCCGTGAAAGTCTATACCGGGAATCATCGGCAGCACTGCTACAAAGGCCAAAGCTGTGAGTACCAGTCTCAAAATGGCTCTCATCATAAATGACTCCTTAAAACGACCATAACTTTAGGATACATGCGCGTAACGTATTTAGTGAAGAGCCTACGCCCTTCGATTATGAAATGCATAATAGGGGTATAGCTTTCTGGCGATAGGGCGAACTTATGCGATCTTCTGCAATATCTTCTGCTTTGCTTTTGTCCCTCTGTTTGCTGCCTGCTAAGGCGCAGAGCATTATGGAATTTGGTGATTTGCGTGCCGGTGCTGCAGGCACTGGTGCCGGAGCCGGAATGTCCGCAGGACTTGGTCACAAGAATGCTTTGAACAAATCGTTTCAAAAGGCAACTAAAGCAATGACTGCTGCTCAGAAAGCCGCTTTTGATACGCAGACTCAGGCAATTAACCAATATTGGTCATCGGGATGCCGGTACGAAGTAGCTAAGCAATGGGCGAATGCGGAGAAAACTTTTGCCTACGTCTTGCAGGTTGTTACTTTGAGAGATGGAGCTAAAAGTTCAACACGCGTGCCCGTTTTGCAAAAGTTGGTTACGGCAACCAAAGCACAGAAAAAACTTGATCAAGCAATCGGATATCAAAAATCAATTGTCGACTATCACAAAGGAGCAAGTCGTCCTGACGAAAGAGCTATTGTTAAAATGCAAGCTGACTTATCAGGACTTTATTTGGATAAGCATGACTATGCCGCTGCCGAACCTATATTGAAAGATTCAGTTGCACTCTACGCGAAATATCCAAGTTTGCCGCAAGTGCAGAGAATGGTGACGCTTAGAACCTATAGCAAAGTGTTGCGCAATTTGAAAAAGAACGAGGAAGCCGACAAAGTTGATTTGTCGATTACACAAAATGCCGGCGCTGGCAAAGTATTGCCGACAGCTGTCGAGGTAAAGCCGCCAGTCAGCGAAACTGTTAGCGCACCGCCAGCGACGGCAACACCGGAAGCACCTGCAACTGCTGAAACAACTGCAAAACCGGCAACTGCTGAAACTCTGGCGCCACCGGTAGTGGAAAATGTTGCACCCGTCGTTGAATCTAGTCCGGCTGCATCTTCTGTAACATCGACTAGTGCCGATCCTCTACCACCACAAGTTGCGTTGCCGCAACCAGTTGAAGCAACTGAGAATAATCCGGAAAAATAGATATGGTCAGTGACAATGACAATCAGTTACCCATACTCCCCGAGCAATACCACGTAATCGGAAAGGTAAGCGAAGGAGGCATGGGTGCAATCTACAAGGTTAAGAACCGTTATACGGGCGGCAATTTTGCCGTAAAGGTTTTGCGCAAGGAATGTGCCTACGACGAGGAAATGCGCCAGCGCTTTATTGGTGAAGCTAAATCGGCCAGCTCTCTCAAGCATCCCTCAATCTGTCAGGTGCACGACTTCGGTATAAATAAAGACGTGCCTTATCTAGTAATGGATTGGATCGATGGAATTAGTCTGGAACGTAAAGTTCGCCGTGACGGTCCTTTAGAACAAACGGAAGCTGTGCACATATTTCTACAAATTGCTCAGGCGTTAGCGCTTGCGCATGAGCACTCAGTCGTGCACCGAGATTTGAAGCCGGAAAATATTATGCTTGCCAGAAGTGGCGGGGAAGGACACACTAAAGTTCAAATAGTTGATTTTGGTATAGCCAAAGTTTTGACCGATGATGGCGATGTAATAAAAAGCCAGGGGCTAACCAAAACCGGTGTTGTTTTAGGCACACCTCTCTACATGAGTCCTGAACAGGCTTTAGGCAAGCGTGTTGATCAAAGATCGGATATTTATTCTTTTGGCTGTGTGATGTATGCGGCATTGTCAGGCGTGCCGCCATTTGTCGGTGAAACCTTTGTGGATACGGCCAATAAGCACATAAGTGAAGCGCCACCAGCTATCAATCAGAGCCTCGGCGTTTCCACTGGTCTAAAAATGATTATGCTCAAGGCAATGGAGAAAAAGCCTGAGGACAGATATCAATCAATGGATGAGATTATCGCCGATCTTAAAAAGCTGACTAAAGGAGTTCAGTTGGATCGCGTCAGTCTAGCTTCTGAAAGACAAAGGAAGCGAAAAATGATTATTACTGCCGTCATTTTCATTGCGGCATTTCTACTTATGTATTTGGCAGGAGGTTTCTTGCAGGACTTACTGAGCGATGCACCGTAGAAGATCATTTGCTCGTCATTTTGTTATGGTTTACGGCATACTCTCTAACGGCAGACGCTAAGGTATCAAAATGCCTGTGGAAGCCAAAATGCAGCATCTCCTCAAAGGCTTCGTCAAATGTATAGCCATCTTGTGCCATGCGTGATATAGCCACCATGCAACCGGTTCTGTCATCGCCCATGGTGCAATGAACGAAAACGGAGCCTTTTCCTGTGTGTTCTTTTGCTATTGCTACTACCTTGAGAAATTCGTCTATTTGTTGCTTTGTCGGCGCCACTCGGTGCGACATGGGAATATGTACGAACTTCATTCCGTAACGCTTGCAGAGAACCTTTTCTGCATTAGCCAGTTTGACGCTATCGCGCAGATCTACAACAGTCGTAACGCCCATCTTATTTATTGTTTCGAATGCTTGAGGAGGTGGTTTACCACCGCGGAAAAGCCATGGATGCACTGCGCGGAAATTTCTTATGCCGTTTACGTAATGGCTGTGCCTGTGCCGTCTTGAACGATGTCTGTCATCATCTTCTCCGGCAGTCGCCGGACAGTTGATGGTCAAAAGACAAGCTAAAAGTAAACCTAAGCGTTGCATGACTCTCGACCTTTTGTTGCCATTCATCTAATACCCTAATTACCAATTTACTAATTTTGATTAGTCTTAGCTAATAACTCTTGTTGGAAGTGGCGGTCAGCTCTTATCATCAAGGCTTCCTCGTCTGGAGATTCCATGAAACCTTTTAAGTCCCTGGCCATATCGCTGGCATTAATGGCTGTCGCTATTCCGTCCGTAAGAGGCGCTGAACTGACCATTCCATCTATTAAGGATACGCTTAGCCCTGAAATGGCAAGCAAATTTACTTATGTTGAGGACAGCGAACTTGGACAGTCCTTGAATTTGCCTGTTTATCAATGGCTGCCTGTTGATAGAGAGCCCAGAGTAGTCTGCTTGGGTATTCACGGACTGACGCTTCATGGAAGACGCTATAGAGTATTGGCAAGAACGCTTGCCAGTGAAGGTGTTGTTTTTGCCGCACCGGATATGCGGGGATTCGGTCGCTGTAAATTCGATGAGGAAAAGCGTTATAGCACTAAAGGCGACGACAAAACCAAAATCAATCACGAAAAGAGCTATGCGGACCTAGTCAAATTAGCTCAATTGCTCAAAGAGAAATATCCCGATATTCCGCTTATAGTTCTTGGTGAGAGCCTGGGTTGTACATTTTGCGTACGCTTGGCCGGAGAACATCCTGAACTTGTTACGGGGATGATTTTGTCGGCTCCTGCTGTGAAAGTAAATCCTGCAATGTATATGTCGCCTTCCGACATTGGTTCCGGGATGAAAGCGCTTGTTAATAAGCATCATGAGCTGGACCTACACCATTTCATTACGAGTCTTGTTTCGGCAAGACAAGAAGTTGTTAACGAAATGCTTGATGATCCGCTCATCTTGAAGAAAGTGCCGCTATTTGATCTTTTGTCTACTGATGAATTCGTCGAGAAGACAGCTAAATATGGTAAGACCGTGCCGTCACATATGTCTGTGTTGATTATTCAAGGAAGCTCTGATCGTTGTGTGGTACCGGATATGGTGACTCACCTAACATCCGCAATGCCGTCTGATGACCAAACTGTACGTTGGCTGGGCAGCTACGGACACTTGCAATTAGAGACTTCGTTCTTGCGCGCAGCTGTTGTCGACAGCGTTAGAGACTGGTTTGAAGACCACTCGCCGGCTTCCCGTGATGACAAAGTAAATTTAGGCAGAAAAATTGTGGATGCCGGCGGCATACTGGTTCAGTAAGCAATTACGTCAAGTCTAGTATTTGTTTTTCAAATTCTTTGTACTCGGCTAGAAGTTCAGCACGTTTAGCCAGTTCAAAGTCATCGTATTCAAAGCCAGGTGCCACAGTTGTGCCCATAAGAGCATAATCCGGATAATCGGGATCTTGCAGTATTTTGCTGCCCTGCCAAATTCCTTTTGGAACCGTGTATTGCGGTTGTTGTCGAGCTAATATGTTGTGACCTAAAACAACTATGTCTGCCCTGTTGTCCGGAAAAAGTAGAAGCATTTCTACAGGGGCGCCGAAATAAAAGTGGAATGTTTCATCAGATGCAACTTTGTGCAGTCTGGAACAAGTCTCTTTAGTAAGCAGGTAATAGATAGAAGTCCCATAAGAGCGGGGACTTTCGTAGCGTGGCGGCAAAACCTCTCGAGGAATGAGCTCGTAGGATTTGTAAGTTTGCCGGTAATAGCCGCCTTCAGGATGCTCTTCCAACTTCAAAAGTTGGATTAAATCGGAAGCTGACAAATCTATTTTCTTAGGCATGATGGTAATGACATACCACGCCGGCTTAAAATTTCTTTTCTTATCACGTAATTCCTTTGCATGCGTTTATTTAACGGGGTACATAGGCGGCAGGAGGACAAATATGCGTGCATTTGAAGGTGTTTTTGGCAAATTGCCGGGCGTATTTTTAAGCCTGTCTCTTGTTAGTCATTTGCCGGCTGTAGCCTGTACGGACTTTCAGGTTAAGACAAAGGATAACTCGGTAATTATTGGTCGCTCGATGGAATGGGCAGTTGATTTGAAGTCTCAGTTGAGAGTTCATGCTCGCGGCGAGGACCACACGTCACGCACGCCTGATGGTAAGGCCGCACTCAAGTGGCTATCGAAATACGGTTATGTAGCAGCTGACGCTCTGGACATTGATGTAGCCATTGACGGCATGAATGAAAAAGGACTTTCAGTTGGCGCTCTCTGGCTTCCCGAGTACACCACTTATCAGACGGTAGCTCCTAAAGACAATAAAATCACACTCGATGCGCTTGATTTAGGACACTGGATTTTAGGTAATTTCTCTACTGTTGCGGAAGTAAAAGCGAATTTGCCCAAGGTAAAAGTCTGGTGCAAACCGCTAGAACAATTAGGTGGAATCTCGACAATGCATTTTGCCCTGCACGATGCAAAAGGCAATAATGCTGTCTTGGAATTTGTCGATGGTCAACAGAAGTTTTACGACAATCCCAATGGTGTTTTAACTAACGCACCGCCATTTGATTGGCAGTCGATAAACATGCGCAATTACTTGACGCTCAAACCGGCGAACCCTACTTCTATTGAAGTGCGCGGCACAGTATTGGCGCCACCTGGGCAGGGCTCAGGATTTCTCGGTGTGCCTGGTGACTGGACTCCTCCGTCTCGTTTTGTGAGAACTATTGCAATGGTCAATTTTGCAAAACCAGTTGATAAAGCGCTTGATGGCGTTATTCTTGCTCAGCATATTCTCAATGCAGTGGATATTCCAGTAGGAGATGTGCGAGCAAAACCGGGTGATCTTGATCATTGCGATTACACGCAGTGGGCACTCATTAAAGATCTGGCAAACAATGTTATGTATTTTCGCACTTATGAAAACCAAAATCTGCGTTCTATTGATTTGAAGCGACTTGATTTAAATGCTGGTTTGAAGGTGCGTATGTTGCCTATGTCCGGCGGCAATCCTATAGAAGATGTGAGTAAGCAAGTTAAGTGGCGTTTTGTCCCAGGTAGAGAAGAACCTGTAGAAGAAACCACTTCCGAGACAAAACCGGATAAGACAAAAGCGGACAAAGCCAAGGAACCAAAAGCTAAGCCGGAGCCGAAAAAAACAGTGAAAGCAAAATAAATTAGATATTTATACTTTGGCCTGGTTTTGTTTGAGTCTCACAAGTTCAAATTGCTCTGTTTTGTTTTTGCCGAAGTGAACAAGTATTGGGCTTTCTGCCTTCATCAAGTTGGCTACACCCGTGTCGTAGACAACATCCTTAGAACCGTCAATTGTCCAGGCTGCGCGCTTGGTCTTTTTATCGACTGCGCCGGAAATTTGTTTTGTTGTGTTGGTTAGTGTGTTGTAGTAATTTCCGTGAATAGAATAGTCTTTGCCGACGGCAATTTGAAATAGTTCAGTAGAGTCAGTTTGGTTGCCCTGTACAAGTGAGAATACGCCCATCGGTTTCCAGTTTGATTTGGTCATTTGTGCTTTTTGTTGTGGATTTGTAGCCGAGTAAATTGGTGTTGTTTGAGCAAGCGCGTAAGCTTCATCATAGTACTGTTCTGCTGTTCCTACGTCTTGGCTGCCATAGTAAACATCATTGCCCTGATAAGTAATGTTGTTGCCGTAGTCGTATTCAACCGGAGCATCAGAATAGTCATCTCCCCAGAATCCGGAGAGTCCGTCCCAACCTGTATAGCCCCAGCCCCAACCATCATCGAGCCAGGGACCGTACCAGAGACCATCACGGTTGTTCCACCAGTTTCTGCCAAAGGCATTGTTGTTGTTAAAGGCATTTCTCACAGAATTGCCGCGATTGGACAACGTGCTTTGCGATATGGCTTGCGTCTTATTTCCTTCTGGAATCATACTGCGCGCATCGTCGCCTGCTATGCGCCCGAAGCCGCCATCAGTAGCCATCGATCTTTGACTATCCATGGGCTGATTCCAAAGATGATTTGCTTCTCTGTCCAATTCGGCATCATCGCGTGCTAAGTCATCAGGCGTTCTGTCCATGCGACCTTGCAAGGCATCAGCATCATCAATGCGTCCGAAATTATCACCGAAGTTGCGTCCGAATCCACGCCCATCGTCCCCGCCGTCGCCGCGATCAGAACCTCTGTCGCCCCCGTCGCGAAAGCCGCCATCGCGAAAGCCGTCACCACCGCGGCCACCGCCATAACCACCACCGCCGTGTCCGCCGCCGCCGCCTCTGGTGTAGGCTAATTGGGTAAGACTAAGTGTGAGTGCTAAAGCAACTATCATTGCATTTGCGAATTTTTCTCTTGCAAATTTTTCTCTTGTGATCATGGGGTGTCTCCGCCGGTATTCCGCGTGTTTCTCTGTGAGCTATTGTGTGCGAGTCACAATTACTTCTTGCGTATCAGGAATTCTTTTGCCGTCGTAGGATCTCATGGTTGATTTCCAGCTGAAACTGTTGTCGTCAATTTTATGCAGGCGATATCTGGCCATCCCCTTTCTTCCTGACGGATGACCGGCAATTGATTTGACCACAATGTCGTTGCCGTCTTTTTTCCAAAGACTTTTGCCGAATCCGCCGTCACTGTCATAACTCCAGGAAATAACAGTCTTTGCTTTTGGGCTCCAGCCAATTACTTGCAATTCGCCGGCAGCATTTTTGTCATCCATGAAAGTCATGTAGATGTACTTATCGTCGCCTACTGGCGTTGTCTGGATTTGTACGGAGCCTTTAGTGCCCTTGGCTGTCCAATTCCCTTTTAGCCAATTGAGGTCCTTAACAGATGCGATATTTGTTGCAGTTGATTGTAATTTCGCATGCGGTGGAATTTTTTGTATGGCAGCGTAAGATGCGCTGGTGCTCAATATTACCGTCAGAAATATGCTTTGAAACAAATTGCCTTGCATGTTTTTTCTCCCTACGGACATGCCCAAAATTTCTTACCCAGTGGGCATTTTCACTAACGCTTTCAGGAATTTTGCAAAGAGACTGATACAAGACGAGGTAGCGACAGTGCCGCTACCTCGCAGGATTGACTGTTAATGCTTAGTTGAGGTCGTTGTCGATGTCTGAATCAGCATCTGGTAGGAGACTTAAAAGTATGAACTCAGTGTCGGAATCACTTACTTTTGTGCCTGCCTTACCCCAGCCGGAGCCAAAAGATCCGTAGCGCAGTTGTTTACGCTGTTCGGCTGTGAGGATTTCACTGGCGTCTAACTTGAAGGATACTTTGGCATTGCAGAGACTTGTTTTTAGGCTGTTTATTTTGCCTTGCGTAATTTCCACAGCTTTGCGGTCGATTGTTGGCTGGGTTAAAAGATCTCGCATCTTTCTGCGCTCTTTTTTGATCTCAACTTTGGTTGTGCCTATCTGGTCGGCAAATTTTTCCTTGAGCTGATAAAGCTTCTCGTTTTGCTCGTCTGTTAGATCAAGTCGTCTGAATTTGTCGCACTCACCGTGCATTCGTCCGTGTCCTGCGCCCATCGGACAGCGCGCAATCGTTGCCTCGTCGGCGATTGCGGGGATTGCTGCGGCAATTGTTACGACTGAGGCTGCTAGTAAGTTTACAATTCTCATTTTCAATCTCCCTCTATGAGTTAGAGACGTTTGCTCTACATATCTAATACGTAATTGGGGGCCAAAAAGTTCAATTTTGAATATTAAAAAGTCTCATTGTCCTTCGTATTACCCCCCCAAAACTAGCAGATATTAATGGTTATAAGGATTTCAAGGTGTCTGTCAAGATGTTATACTCTTGACTTCCAAAAAGTGCCGACGGTTGGCGCGCAGGACTTCTTGGAAACAGAATTGACGTGACGACGGGAAATCATATAAATGAATAACAAGCTACTGACAGTTAAAGCAAGAAAATTGCTGGCTGGTTTAAGTACATTGGCATTTGTGGCGGCGACCATATTGTCTCCTTATGCATTTGCTGAAGGCGAGCCTCCCGTATCAGTTAGCACTACACAGCTAACTCCGGATCAGTTGAATGCTGGACCCGTGGGCGGAAACGCACCAATAACAAATCTTTCTGTCGATCATGGACAGACAATGGCTATCGACTTTGCGAACTTTGCTAGCGGCGTCAACGTAAATGGCAACATCACCAACAATGGTTCAATTTACGCGTATTCAACAAACCCGAGCGTCACGATAGGTGCATTTTCCGCCAACAATATATATAACAACAGCTTGATCACATCCATTATTCCCCAGGGGGGAATTCCTGGACTCAATTTGGATGTGTCCTCGTTGGTCAGCAACTTCAGTTTGTCTTTTACGGCCCTCAATAACATAGTTAACACCGGCACCATATCTTCTGCCGGTAATTTGGCCATGCAAGCAGGCGGTAGCATAACCAACTCCGGCATTTTGTCTGCAATTCAAAATGCTACGTTGCAAGCAGCCAGCATCATCAACAGCGGAACAATTGCTGCTATGCAGGGTAATTTGCAATTAGCCACCGCTTCAGTCATGAACTCAGGCATCATGCAAGCTTTAAACGGAAGCCTTTCCGTGCACAATCTTGCTGGAACGAATCTCGATATTCAAAACATGCTTGGTCAGATTCGCGCAAAGGATGTTGTTTCTTTCAGCACTTTGGGTTCAATCAAAGATGCTAACAACGATTACGTAACCAAAGCTTTGCTTAATTTGATTGGTGGCGACATATCCGGTTCATCGGTTAGCTTCACAAGCCCTGATGGCGATGTATATGTGGATGCAAATAGTATCGCCGGACCAGTCAGTATCACAGGCGGCGCTGCTTATGCTGGTGTCAACGAAGGCGATTTTGATCTAGCTAACTTGAATCTAACCGGTGACCCGATTTTCTGGGACAGAAATAACAATCTGAATATCACACCGTCAATTCTCACCCAAGTAACAAATGCTCCAGGACAAGATTGGGTTTTCTTGTCCGGAAAGGACGTAACAGTATCTGGTCCTAGCGGACAAACGTTGAGTATTGGTTATGGCAATTTCGGTAGTTTGACCATTGCCGCAGGCGTAACTTTCAGCACGCCAACAGGCAACCAAGGCAACAGCAGCGGTGCGACACCGACATACAACATTACCGGTGCAAGCACAACTGGTGGAGACATTGAGTTGGGTGGGCTGAACCTGCAAACTGTGGGCAAGAACATTACTTTGACTGCCAACGCTGGAAGCAGCAATTCAGGCAACGTAACGACCGGATCTATTAAGACTACTGGTCTCAATGGACAATTTTCTGGTCAAAATGGTTTCAATGCCGGTAATGTCACGATTACTGCTTCAGGCACCGTAACGACAGGCGGAATTGAAGCTGTGGGCGGATTGGGTGCAACTGGTTTTGCAGGTTTCAATGGTCTAAACGGTAACAATGGTGGTAATGGTGGCGCCTACTCTGACGGCGGCAGCGGTTTAGCCGGTAGCAACGGCGGCAACGGCGGCAGTGGCGGTAATGGCGGCAATGGTGGCAACCTAACAATTAATGCCGGTGGAAATGTCAATTTAACCAACGTCGCGCTTTACGGCGGAGCCGGTGGCAATGGTGGCGCTGGTGGTAATGGTGGCAAAGGCGGTAACGGTGGTAATGGTGGCGACTCATATGTTGCGTCCAACGCCGGGGACGCCGGTCACGGCGCTGCGGGTGGTGATGGCGGCAATGGTGGTACAGGTGGCAATGCCGGTATCAGCGGCATTATTAATATAACTTCTGGCGGAACGGTCACTGCGACTAATCTCAATACCAATGGCAACGTCGGTGGTATTGGTGGTGGCGGCGGTAACGGCGGCAATGGTGGCAATGGCGGCAGCGGTGGTACAGCTTATGGTGCCGGTGCCAGCGGTGACGGTGGTAATGCTGGTGCTGCAGGAGATGGCGGCAATGCCGCAAAAGGTGGTAATGGCAGCCACGCAGGAAACATAAATATCACAGCTAATGCAATTAATGTCACGACGATTACTGCTAACGGTGGACAAGGCGGCAACGGTAATTGGGGCGGAGTCGGTGGAACCGGTGGTAATGGCGTCGGTGGTACGGGCGGAATTGTGAGTGGTAGCGGCGGTAACGGCGGCAATGCCGGTATCGGCGGATCCGGTTCCGGAGGCGGACTCGGTGGTAATGGTTCTACCGTAACACTCACCAGCTCAACGACCATAGGCGGCGTAAACTTCAGCGCCATGGGTGGCAATGGTGGCAATGGCGGTGCAGGCGGCAATGGCGCCAATGGTGGTGCATCCGGCGGCGGCGCAGATACCTTCTTATATGGTGGTTCCGGCGGCAACGGTGGGGATGGCGGTAGTGCAGGAGCTGGTGGCTTCGGCGGCAATGGCGGCAACGGTGGTAAATTCAAAATTACAGGTACGACCAATATTTCTCTAACAGGAAATATCACTGCTTCTGGCGGTAACGGTGGTACCGGCGGTGGCTCCGGCAACGGCGGCAACGGCAACGGTGGTTCTAATGGCGGCGGCGCAGTAGTTGGCGGAAGCGGCGGAACTGGCGGAACCGGTGGTTTTGTGGCTCCTGGCGGAGTCGGTGGTGCCGGCGGTGCCGGTGGACGTATTTTCATAAGTTCTGAATTGGGCAACGTAACTGTTGGTGCTGGTGGCACAACTAAAGCCCTCAACACCACAGGTGGTGCCGGTGGCGGTGGCGGAGCCGGTGGTAATGGTGGCAACGGCGGCAACGGCGGCTCGAGTGGTGTCGGCTTCATGGGTGATGCCGGTATGAACGGTCAGCCATCCGGAACAGGCGTCACTGTCAATGCGACACTTGGCTTTAGCATAGGCAATGTCGGATCTGATGGCGGACTTGGTGGCTTTGGCGGAAATGGCGGCATGGGTGGCAATGGCGGTGACGGTGGCGACATAGACGTGCTTGCTCGCAATGGCAGCATTACTGTTAACGGCGATATCGTCAGCTACGGTAACACCGGCGGACTTCCCGGATCTCCTGGACAGAACGGTTTGAACGGTTCTAATGGTGCTGGCTCAACCTACTTTGGACTAAGTTTGAACGCTATCCTAAACGGTGGGCAGTATAGTGTTGGAACCGGTTTGGGACTGGGCATAACCGTTGACGATATAACCGTTGCTACGACTTTGTACAAAGATGCACGCGATCTAATCTCCGGCGGCGGAATTGTACCTATTAATGGAATGAGCTTCTATATAGATGATCACGGCAGCACAACCGGCTATGAAACCCACTTTGGTGTTTCAGGTGTTACCTCTACGTTGGTCATCGACAATGCAGTAACGCAAACATCTATAAGTTTCCTCGCCGCTGCAGCTAACATTGTTGTACCTAGTTTTACAGGTGGTGACTTTGTCAGCACGAGTGGAACAGGATCGAATGTCAATCCATGCTTCTTGTGTTCACCATTCCCAACCACACCAATGCCGACAGGCGGAAGTGTTTCGACATACGGTGGAGCAGGAACCCTAGGTCAAGGACCAGTGTCTAATGGCGGCAACATCAACCTAGTTGCCGGAACAAGCGTCACAGTTAATGGTGTTATCAATGCGCTTGGCGGACAGTCTCTGACGCTTGTGCAGACAAGTCAATATCAATACACGGCATTTGCTAATCTGGGCAGAGGTGGTTCGGTATTTGTTCAGTCTCCGACCGTCACGGTAACAGGTGGACCAGCCGGACCGAACATCAACCAAGCAACAGTAGCCGGCGGATCGGTCACTTTCTTGACACAACAAAATGGTGTCAATTACCTAATTAAGCCGGTTGTCTTTGGACGTCTAAGCTGGAATACAAACTACGGTTTGAACATCGGCGGCGGATTGGGCAAAGTACTTGCAACAACAGGGGTAACTGTTATTAAAAACGGCAGCGGCAGTCTTGATCTATCAACTGGATCAACCAACCTTTTTGCCGGTGGTTCTACCTACAATGCTCCTGGTGATCTCATAATTTTGGCTTCCGGTGACATAACTGCAAGCAACGCACCGCTTAGCGCAAAGATCGATGCGGGCACAAGCGCCACTAGACCAAATGGTCAAATCATTGTGGCTGCTGGTGATTATGCCGCTACATTGAATTACGGTACCGGCGCCAACCAACAAACATGGATGGTTATTGGTGGTGGTACATCGACAGGCGGCAATATTGAACTCAATAATGTCTCATTGGGATCTAGCAAAACGTCGTTAGTCTTTGCACAAGCTCATACAGGAACTGATAGAGCAGGCACCATCGGACTGAATACGGTCACTACCACAACTGGTGGCAATATGATTGCTCCGGGAACCGTATATCTAATTTCTGATGGCAACGTAGGTACTGGGCTTATAACCACAGGCGCTGCCAACTTGTTCTCATCAAATGGCAGTTTCGGTCAGTCAATAAACCCAATCATGATGAATGCCGCTGTTTTGTCAGTTAGGACAAATGGTCTAGCCTACATCTCTAACTCAGCCAGTAGTGTTTCGCTGCTTGAATCCTATGCTTCTGGCATACAAATTGATGCAACTGCTGGTGATTTGACTATTAATGGACCAGTAACCACAGTTGCCGGTGTCTTTAAGAGTATCTCTAACGTTTGGGTTAAAGCTAACGTTACGACTTTAGGTACGCAGGGTTCGCTATACCTAATACAAGGCAACTCAATCACAAACGATAATAACGGCATCTCCAAATTGATTGCACCGAACTTGGTATTGGTGTCCAACAACGGCAATATCTCGATGACGTCTTTGAGCAGAAGCAATTCCATAACCCTATGGGCAGCGGCTGCTAATTCATCTGTTTCTGTTAATACCTTGAATGCGCCAATGCTAGGTGTCTATGCCGGTACAGGTGGTATCAATGTGAATTCCAGCAACGCCGGACAATTAGTTATTGGTACAACAGGCACTGCAAACTTCACGATGACCGGCGGTGTCAAACTTGGCACCACGGCAAATCTGCCATCAACTGCAGGCACCTTGAATTTAACTGCTAATGGCAAGATTGAAGTTACAGGACCAGTTTATGCAACTGGCAGTATCAATTTGACCGCACAAAACGGCAACAACATTGAATTGGGCAAGAACTTGTCGACCACAAGTACTGCAGGCAATAAAGTGAAATTGACTGTTTCTGGTGCCGGCAACATAACGCAAATCGACAGCATTATCTCCACCCCGACATTGGAGATGGTTTCCGGTTCCGGGAATTTTGGTACTGAACAAAGACCAATTTATTCAATTGCAAACAACATAACCTTCACCACAACAGGCAGCGCTTATTTGTTCAACTCAAATGCTGCCCACTCCATCAATGTAGGACCATGGAGTGGCACCAACTTGATGTTTGTTCAAAATGGCAACATTAACGTAGCCGGCAATTTGACTGCGACAGGCTTTGTCAAACTAATTACAGTAGATGGCGGCACAGTTGCATTGCTTTCCAACGTAACAGCAGGTTCACCCAGCTACATCTGGGCATCAGGAAGTAACGGCGCTATAACGCAGACAGCTGGTAAAACGCTGCAGGCTCCATCGCTTAACTTATTGGCTTATACCGGTGGTATCAATGGCGGAGCTGGTGGACTTGTCACCAAGACAAGCGCAATTATCGTCAGCTCAACGGGCGGTGTAAGAATCATCAATACTTCTAGCGACTTGAGTATTACTGGCACAGGTGAAAGCCTCATCCTATCTAATACCGGTAATATTTCACTGGGCACTTTCACAACCACTTTCTTGCTCAAAGCTACCACCACAGGTTCAAGCAGCAACATCGTGACGACAGGTATCCTGACGGCCGGAGCAGGG
The DNA here is from genome assembly GCA_019744775.1 of Candidatus Obscuribacterales bacterium. NCBI lineage: Bacteria > Bacillati > Candidatus Melainabacteria > Candidatus Obscuribacterales > Candidatus Obscuribacterales bacterium. The sequence continues at coordinate 185,367 of JAIETZ010000001.1, read as the reverse complement.
TTGGAGCTTCAAGCTGCTGGAAGCAACGGTAATATTACTTTGGGTAATCACCTGAACGTTACTGGTTTGACTAAGCTCACGACCGGAAACAATGGTGACATTATTCAGACCGATGGAATTCTAACGAGTACATCTGTTGAATTGAACACTCAAAATGGTGATATTGGCGATCCTCTAAAGCGCATCATCATGGCGACCGGTCTGATTAAGACTACAAGCAAGGGCGTAGTATACCTACATAACGAAGGTAACGTTGTAATCAAGGCTTCAACAGCTGGTCAGAACAACATATTTGACTTGACCAACAGAGGCAATGTCACATTCGATGGCAATATCAATTCTGCAACTTCGCGTATTGATACCGTCAACGTAACCATTCTCGACAGTGGCAATATGTTGTACACCAGTGGTGAGATCAATGCTAAGAACGTCAACTTAGTTGTTGCCGGCGGCAACATTGGTACATCGAGTGCCCGTGTTAAAACCTTGACCGATACATTGAAAGCAACCAGCACCGGCGGCAACGTTTATGTAAGCAATAACGGTGACGTGACATTGCTTGCAGGAACAGCCGGCAACGGCAAGACCTATGAGTTGGTGACAACCAATAACGGCGATATCAAAATCGATGGTGGCGTTACTGCTTCATCGGGCGTGCTCGCTAAAATTAACTTGAATGCTAATGGCGCCGGTGATATTACCCGCGTTAACGGCGTACTCGTTGCTACACGTGTTGATTTGACATCGGGCACCGGCACAATTGGTACTTCCAATCAGCGCATCTATACTGATGCCGATAACCTCAGCATGAATACAAAAGGTGATGTCTACGTCCGCAATGACGGCAGCGTCACACTCCTTGAATCATCTGCAGGAAGCAACAAGACCTTCAAGTTGTCGACCATCAATAATGGTTCGATTACACTTGCTGGTGATGTTGACGATAATTCGTTGTTTGGTGCTATTGATCTAATTCAATTAGAAGCTGACGGTGCTGGTAATATTTCGCGCCAAACTGGCATCCTTGAAGCCGACGTAGTTAAGCTCAGCTCCGTCAGTGGCAACATTGGTGCGAGCAACGCTGCTATCTCTACGGATGCTGACGAGCTGCACGCCCACACCACCGGTAATGTCTATTTGACAAATGCCGGTAATGTAACGCTGAAGCCTTCATCTGCTGGCGATGGTAAGACTTTTAGCCTGGTCACCACTGGTCAGCTGCTCAGCCCAGGTACCATCACAATTGATGGCGTAGTTGCAGCAACTAATGGAACAATTGGCACTATTCAAGTCACTGCTGCTTCCTTGGGAAGCATCAAGAACACAACAGGCAGCAAGCTAATTGCTGACAAAGTCAGTTTGAAATCTGGCTTTGGTGCAATTGGTGAAGACGCTAAACCTATCTACATCAATGCCGATCAACTTGAATTTCAAACACTTGGTGCGGTCTATATATTGGAAGATGATTCCGTAGACTTGCTTACTTCGTTTGGTTCGACCGTAAGAGTTGAAGCCGGCGGCGCAATTGGTGTTCTAAATAATCAAACAGTTACAGGTGCAAGTATTCAGTTCATTACTGAATCTTTGACACTTGGTGAAGATTCCAAAGTGACTGCTATTACAGGCAACTTTGTTCTTGATACCAATGATGTTGCCTTGTCTGTTGTATTGAATGAAGGTTCGGCTTTGAGCGCCATTCTTGGTGACATAACAATGAATGCTGCCGATGGCGGTTCAGTATCAATTCTTACTGGACAAGGCTCCACAGTTTTTGCAGGTGACGATATAACCGTAAGCTCCGGTGATGCGTTGACGATAACAACTGGTGAAACTTCATTGTTTACAGCCGGTGGTGACATGATGCTTAATGCAGATGGTTTGGTGGATATCCACACAGGCGACACTTCATTGTTCTCTGCAGGCGGCAATCTTGTGATTAATGCCGGCACTTCGGCAAACATCACGACTGGTGATACTTCGTTATTCAATGTAGGTAATGATGCGACTCTGACTGGCAACAATGGTCCTTTGATCATATCGACCGGTAATACGTCGCTCTTTAACGTAGGCAATAACTTAACGGCCACTGTAACCAATGGTTCGTTGACCCTCATGACCGGTAATACAACATTGTTCTCTGTCGGCAATGACTTAACGCTCACTGCCAACGGTGCACCTCTCAATGTCTCTACGGGTGAAGTTTCACTTCTTACCGTTTCCGGTAATGCTGTGCTTACAGGAACTGAAATAGGTATCACCACTGCTAATCTGTCGGCTGTAAACGTTGATGGAAATCTGACGGCTAACGCTAGTGAATCTATAGACGTTACAATTTCTGAGCTTTCAGCCGTGACCGTCGGTGGAAACCTGAAGCTTGATGCCGATGGATCAATTGATGTCACAACTGGTGATCTTTCAGCAATGACTGCTGACGGCAACATGATTATCAATTCCGACAGATCAGTCGATGTTACAACTGGCGACTTGTCAGCAATGACCGCTGGTGCCGCTTTAATCATTAGCGCCGGTAGAAACACGGATGTCAGAACTGGTGATCTTTCAGTTATGGAAGCTGGTGACCAGTTGACATTGACTGCCGGTAGATCAATGGATGTTAGAACAGGCGATCTCTCAGTGATGAATTCTGGTGATAGCTTGGTATTGAATGCTGGTAGACACCTGGATCTCAGAACCGGCGATCTCTCAGTAATGACAGCTGGACAAAATCTAGTCCTTAATGCCGGTGGATCGATGGATGTTAGAACCGGTGATCTTTCAGCGATGATTTCTCGCAGAGATCTGGTCATGACTTCTGATCGTTCAATAGACATTCAGACTGGACGTCTATCAGTAGTAAGTGCCGACAGAGATATCAACATTGATGCCGACCGTTACATCGATATCAACACTGGCAGACTCTCAATATTTGCTGCTGGTCGCGATATGAATATCGATGCTGATAGATCAATTGCTATCAACACCGGTAGAAGTTCAGTATTTGCTGCCGGCGATGATATGAGTATCGAAGGTGGAGATTTCGGTTCTATCGAAATCAATACTGGACGCAGATCGATATTTGCTGCCGGCGACAATATGACAATTGACGCCGACTGGTTCGGCGACGTCAACATCACAACCGGTGCAAGGTCAACTCTTGCTGCTGGTGGTGATCTGACAATCAGTGCTTCACTCTTGGGTGGCTCGATTGATATTCAGACAGGCAGAAGATCGTTCATCCTTGTAGGTGACGATGCAACATTCAATGCCGGCTTCTTTGGTTCTATCAATATAGATGGTGGCGCCAACGGTGGATCACTTATTGCCGGCGATAATGTCGTATTCAATAGCGGTGGTTTTGGAACGAGCGTCAATGTTGATATGAGACGCTTGACTGGTGAGATCTTCATCTCGGGTGTACGTGGTGGCACTGTTGCCATAACGACACAACGAGGTGATTTGACCTTTGGTTCAAACATCAATGTATCGAGTTATCCATTCTTCGGCGGTACATCCGGCGGAACAATAACCTTGAATGCTAATGGCGGCGACATTTATGGACCAAACACAAGACTCTTGTCTCAAGGGTATGGTGCAGGTAATGAAGGTGGCACCATCAGTTTGTTCGCCAAGGGCAACATTACAGTAGGACTTCTCGATGCCCGTGGTTTCAACGGAGCCAACGGCGGAACCATCATCGATCCAAGTGAACACTTGCTTGTTACCTTGGTTAACGACAATGGAGCCAGTATCGATGTATCCAGTATTGGTGGTAACGGCGGTTATATCCGTATCGAAACTTCCACAACTGATACCTTCAACGTCGTTCTAAGACCAGGTGATACAAACGGAACAGCAGGCGCCATTCTCGCCAACGGTGAAAAAGGCGGACGCATCGACATCTACTTAAGTGGAGCGCTACGCTTAAATTCTGATCCGGACAAATCGAAAACTCGTATCCAAGCTAACGGTTTGTTGGATAGCAAGAGCGGGCCGACTGGTGGGATTATCTATCTAGATCTGTCCAAGGCTACTTCTAACTATGGCAGCATTACGGAATATGATATTTGGTTGGATCCAGGTACCCAAATCACGGCTAGCGCCAGTGACTTTTTCTCCGGTAAAGTGGGAATTCACGTTGGACCTGACCACGACCTCAACATTGGTGGGGCAGGTGGACTTGCGATGATACTCGGTGGGGAATACCTAAATATGGGTAATCTAAACTACTCAGATTTGACCCTAGCGGATAAACAAGCAGGCTACTTGGATTGGAACACTTTTGTTGGATTAGGCACTGCTATCGGATGTAATTTCGTCAACTGTGCGCAATTCTTCCCGAAAATCGGTCCTCGCAATACTCAATTGCAAATTACCGATCCATATGCAGATATCGAGCCGATAACTCCATTCATTTCCGGTAATGCCACTGTGGAAACCGATAGAACTAGAGGTCGCGTACCTGATGGTCCTAACGAAGAGTACACAGACATCATCGAAATGAATGAGCAGACAGCTGAAGAGAACGGCGCTTGGATTATTGTCACCAACCCATCACAACCATATGTGTTGCCTGGTGATGACAAAACAGTAGTGTTCGCTGCTCCGGGTACGATATTCATGCTCACCGGTGATCATCAAATCACCTTGCAGCAAGGCAGTCTGACGGTAATTGCCGGTGGCGATCCTATCTCTGTACAAACAGGACATGGCACCATCAACGTTGCTGGAAATTCAGCTGCGGGCATCAAACAAGATCAGTTCGGCGGTGTAACTGTTGCCAGCTTGATGGGTAGCAACACATTCGATGTCACCCACAACGGCGAAAGTTCAACTCAGAATATCGCCCAGGGTCTGGAAATGAATGTTGTCAGCTCGCAAATAGCTAGTGTCGGTGCATCCGATACTGTCTATGGATCAGGTCTACAACTGGGTCCAGTTGATGGATTGAGCTCAAATACGAGCAACTTCAATCCGACAACATCACCGTTTGTGACCAATCTCTTGAGCAGTGAGAACTACAATCTGACACCAGGAATGCGCTCAAGCATCAACCACTTGTTGCACACTCTTGGCTCCGAGAACCACATTGGTTTCGTTCATCCGTCAATGCGTGGTGACACAATCTCCTATGCATATACTGATGGCGTGATTGTGCCGGTAGCCTATACGAGCGTGTCGCCAGGTAATGTTGGCAAAGCAGCGCAAGAGCTTATGTCTCTTGATGTTCCACAAGGAACACTGCGTTATGTCGGCTGGGTTGAGATGGGCTCCAACAAGCAGAACGTTGTTCTCTACAACGGAGAAGTGCTTGTTAATGCCGACAAACCAATCGATGTAAGTATTTGGGATAGCACTGTCTCAGTAGGCCGCGGTGTTATCGCCCTTGTCGGCTACCAGCAGGGCGTACTCAAGGTGCGCAACCTTGGTGAGCGTTCGATAGGTGCAGTTACCGTCTTGTCCAATGGCAAGTATGTGAAATTGCGTGCCGGACAAGAACTCGTAATCGGTGCCGATGATCAGGCTGTATCCAATACAAAGGCAGACGGAATAGCTAGACGCCGTATGGAGAAGATAACCTTTGCCGACAAACAAGCGGTATATGGCGAATTCTCGACGCTTTCCTTGCTTGAGAAACACTCCCTGATAGGCAAGCTTGTTCACAGCAAGAAGCCTAAGGACAAGTCCACTATCGACCAGATAGTCAAAGCCGGCGCCAGCTTGAGCTTGGTAACCGCTTCTCGCGGCTCCTATCAATAAGGCACCTGTCAGGTCACCTTCTGCTAGAATTCCAAACATGAAGAAGATTGGTTTGGCATTTCAATATTTGGTTCCAGGTGGCAGGACCTTTTGGTTCTGCATGGCCGTGGTCGTTGCCTACAGCCTTTTCGTGCAATACACGGACGATCATGGCTTTCCAGCCAAGAAACTCCTGGATGCTGATGCTGCTCTTATGTCCTCTGTGGTTATGGGTGTGCTTTTGGTTTTTCGAACCAATAGCGCCTACGATCGCTGGTGGGAAGCCAGAAAAGTCTGGGGACAATTGGTTAATGATCTGCGCAATTTGGCAATTAAGAGCTACGAATACGCTATGCCGAATGCTGAAGAGGGCGCCCGCTATTCCCGCTTAATAACCAGCTTTGCTTTTGCGCTCAAGGACCATCTAAGAGGCGGCGAAGTTACAGCAGATGCACCTTACACTGAATTTGTCGCAGACAGCAGTGATAATAAACCTGTAGAGATAGCCAGGCTTATCTACCAGCAATTACATGAATGGCGTAAATCAAATGCCGTAGATGGATTGGAGCTTCTGCAAATTGACAGGCATGCTCGTTCATTGATGGATGCACTTGGCGCCAGTGAGCGTATTCTGAAATCGCCAATTGCCGGCTCATACAAATTCCTTATATGGAGCGGGCTTTGCTTCTACTTCCTTTTCCTGCCCTGGCTTTTAGTGCCTACCTTGGACAACTGGACCGTCTATGCCGTTGTGGCTTCAGCCTATTTCGTAGTTGCTCTTGAGCTTCTAGCTGAAGAAGTTGAGCAGCCCTTTGGCGATGATGCCAATGACTTACCCTTGGATACCATTTGTGCCACCATCAAAAAGTCGGTCACCGGAGTGTTCGAAGGTGAGCTTGGTGAAATTACCGAACTAGCCGAAGAGCGCTCTTGGTCCTAGTCTGTTAATTAGTTTTGCCAGTTCAATTGTTTTGTAATATCCTTGCTGCAAATGGCGGCAGATATACCAAATATGAAAGAGCTGGATGTAAGGCGTTTGCTTTACCAGACAGAAATACGCAAAATTCTTGGCGATAAACCAGGTAGTCGTGTTGTTGATGAATTAGAGCTTCTGCGCGGTGAAGTAAGAGTCGACGTGGCTGTTATAAACGACATGCTGCATGGCTATGAGATTAAGTCGGCCGCTGATAATTTGCTGCGTCTACCTAGACAGCAGGAGCATTACGGTAAGGTCTTTGAAAAGATGACCCTAGTTGCCGACGAAAGGCATGTTGAAGAAGCGGTCAAAATTGTCCCTCAATGCTGGGGTCTTATCGCCGTTGGTCTGAAAGACGGCAAGCCACATTCCTATGAAGTGTGGCCGGCAATTACTAATAGAGGTCTCGATAAACTAGCGCTTGCGCAATTACTTTGGCGTGAAGAGTCTCTTGAGCTCTTGGAGTATTTCGACCTGGCTGCCGGCGTGAGGAGCAAGCCAAGAAAGGTTCTATGGCAGACACTGGCTCGTAATTTGACAGTTGATCAATTGAAAGCCTTCGTCTGCTTCAAGCTGAAAAGCCGCAAGGGCTGGAAGAGAAGAAAGCGTATTAAGTTACGTGAAATGAATTAGTTGCTATTTCCCCGGCGCTGGGCATAAGGCTAAAGAGCCATAGGGGGGAATTGAACATGAGTCGAATTGCCGCTATAAGTCCTGAATCTGCCACTGGCAAGGTAAAGGACATATACGATGCCATCAACAAGAAGTTGGGCAAGGTGCCGAATATTTTTCAGCATATGGCCAATTCACCAGCTGTCTTAGAAGGCTATATGAGTTTCAGTCGCGCTCTTGATGGTGGGGTTTTGCCGCCAAAATTGAGAGAACTAATTGCCATTGCTGTAGCTGAAATAAATGTCTGCCAGTATTGCTTGTCTGCGCACATGGCAATTGCAAAATCCATCGGTATGACGGAACAAGAGTTGAAATTAGCTCGGGATCAGCGATCGGACAATGATAAGTGGAACGCCGCTTTAAAATTCGTGCGCCAAATGGTGACAACTGACGCCGAAATGAAAGATGATGACATTGCTCAAGTGAAAGAAGCAGGTTTTACTGATGCGGAAATTGCAGAAATTATCGCAGTAGTTGCTCTCAATCAGTTCACCAACTACTTCAATTTGACCGTGCAGCCGGAAATTGATTTCCCGAAAATCGAAACCGCATTTCCTGTATAGAATCTTTTGCATAAAAGAAGAGCCGTCTTTGCAGACGACCCTTCTCATTTGTTTTCGTAGGGGCGCATTGCATGCGCCCTTTTCTTTTTAGCGCTGCGCTAATTTGGCAGCCTTAGAGCTTAGTCTAGCAATAAGATCTTGCATCTTCTGTTGTTCCTTGGAAGTCAGAGGTGGCTTCAAGGAAAGATACAGTTTGTATTGCTGGGCTGACTCGTTAAGTACGGCAGGCGAAGGCTTCGGCATTTTTTCCAAAGCTTTGGCAGCGCCTAAGTGAGCATCTACCAATCTTGGATTGGTGGCGATAGCTTCACGGAATTTTTGTGCTGCACCTTCGTATTGCTTTTTAACGAGCAATTCGTTGCCGACTTTTACATCGTTAACAGCTTGTGCTCTGAGCTTTGATACTTGAGCAAATCCACGACTTACTCTGTCAGCGTTGGCACCCAGTGTTTGAGCCTTTTTAAATGCAGCATCTGCATTGTCCAGGTCATCAATCATTGTTGCCAAATCAGCTACTGCCAGAACTTGCAACGGATCGCTTTGACGGCTCAAGATATCTGACACGGTTGAAGACGCTTTATCGTATTCACCTTGTGCCATTAGAGCTTCAGCGTAAGCTATGCGCTCGCCGTCATTTGTCGGCTGCGGTAGTTGGCTCAAGTCAAGCTTGGTGCCGGCAAGCGACATCAATTTAGCTTGTGCCAAACGCAATTCCATATCATTCGGGTTGAGCTTCATAGCTTCGCCCAAAGTCTTCAGAGCCGACTCATAGTCATTTGAAGCAAGCAATGCTCCAGCTGCGGCCTTTTGAGCCTTGATGGTCAGAGCTTGCGTCAAACCCTTAACTGCATGCGGGTTATTTGGACTCATGCTCAAAATTGTCTGGTAGCTCTTAATTGCATCATCAGCCTTTTCCAGCTTTACCAAATCGTCGGCAATGTTCATGCGCAAATCGACATTGTATGGAAGCTGGGCAAGACCTGAACGCAAGTCAGCCAAAGCCAACTCCAAGTCACCACGAGTTTCATGAATCTGCGCCATATTCATATAAGGCTCAGCGTTTTCCGGCTTGGTCAAAATGGACAATTGATACTCTTTAAGAGCAGCAGCGTCATTGCCTTGCTTTTGATAGGCCTGTCCCATCGCTAAATGCACAGGTGCGCTATTCGGGAATTGATAAAGTGAAATGTTCAACTCTTTCAAAGCTTCATCTATCATGCCTTGCTTCAAATAAGCAACACCCAGTCCATAGTGAGCACTGGAATTGCCGGAATTCAAATCAACAGCACGGCGTAAATTGTCTGTTGCTTGTGGAATATTGCCTTGATCCAGTTGAATCTTACCCAAAGCAGCATAGGCTGACGAATGGTTAGGATCAAAGCTAATGGCATTACGCAATTCAGAAGAAGCCTCGTCAAGACGTCCTTCTTCCTTGAGTACCGCACCTAATGTGTAGTGACATTCAGCATCAGCCGGTGCCAACGAGCAAGCACGCTTTGCTTCGCCTTCAGCGTATTGCAAAATTTGATCGCGCTGTGAACGAATAGACCCGGATGATGATTGCAGACGATTTAAGGCGACTGTAGCCTTGCCTGCGTGTGCAATTGCATTGTTTGGATCGGCAGCTAATACGCGATCCAACATGTCATCTGCGCCATCAAGCTTAAACTGCTTGGCAAGAGCCATGCCAAGACCGACAGTTGCCACCATATCCGTTGGATTGCTAACGAGCATCTGACGGAACATATCTTCAGCATCGGAATATTTGCCCTGCGAAAGCAATTTTTCAGCCGTGACAACATTCTGTCTGATTTGCCCAGTGAGAATATCCTTCTGCGCCGGAGTTGTAGATGTCTGAGTGGTGCCCGGTAACGGAACCTGTGCTTGCGCTGCCAGTGAGCTTACAAGCACGGTTGAACTTAATAGTCCTAAGAGTCTTCCCTGGAATCTTCTGTCCATGACCTACCTCGTTGAGTTGCAATCCCAAAATTTTAGCGCTCATAATGCCAGAAATGCGCCTGACAAACGAATTCTTTCTCGATCATATGCAATTGTTAAGCTACGCAACTTACAATCAACTCACCCAGCCGCAACATTCGTCACAACCGCGGACGATACGAATGATCAAACGGAGTCTTACCTGAGTGTGAAACCTGAAGCGCAACGAGCGCGGCGATGAGCCGTGCGCTGTGTAGCGATGATAGATATGCCGGACGGCAAATGAAGGTGATTACCACGGGTGTCGAACAATGTACCTTCGACTGTCATCATGCCTTTGATCTTAAGTGTTACAGGATCGACAAGAAAACCAACAGCTGATGCTGGTAGAGTAAGAACGGTTCCGGCATTTGCAAAACTGAACGGCATAAATCTGCCGGACAAATCAACGACACCATTCATTTCGCGGCTAAGAGGTTCTAGGACCACATGGATTGTGGCAATAAATACCACAGCTAGCGATAACTGTTTAATAAATTGCATGGTTAGCCCTACTATTTTGGGGTGCGGATGCGACGCTAACGATGAGGATATTTCGGCTAATGTTCCCGGGTAAAATCCGCCCGTTTTAAAGATCTGGTTTTATCCCTATAAACTGCTGGGGTTTTTCTGAATTCCTAACTTATCCCTTGGTTTTTATAATGGGTCTTAGGCAAAGGTTTTTATCCCTACCACCCAGCTCCGGCCGACTCTTAGGTCTGCTGGAGCTTCTTATGGGCGTTTTTAGGGTTATGCGGCATGTTAAGGACCTTTTATAAGAATCCGTAATATTAGAGCCTAGACCTGGGTATAAATTCATCGGGCAGGCGGGGCTGGCAGCATGGCTGAGAAAATAATCGGTATTGATTTGGGAACAACTAACTCTTGTGTTGCAGTTGTTGAGCAAGGGCGGGCCGTTGTTATACCTAATTCGGAAGGCTATAACACAACGCCTTCTGTTGTCGCTTTCACCAAAGACGGCGAAAAATTGGTCGGGCAGTTGGCTAAACGCCAGGCCGTAATGAACCCGGAGAGGACGATTCAGTCAATTAAACGCCATATGGGCAGCAAGTACAAAGTGGAAATGGACCACAGGACATTTTCACCCGAGCAAATATCCGCGCATGTTTTGCAAAAACTCAAGAAGCAGGCCCAGGATTACTTAGGGCAACGCGTGGAAAAGGCAATTATTACGGTTCCGGCATACTTTGATGATGCACAAAGATTGGCAACACGAGATGCAGGACAAATTGCCGGACTGGATGTAGTGCGCATAGTCAACGAACCTACCGCATGCGCTTTGACTTACGGCATGCACAAGGTCAATACATCATCGAAAGTAGTTGTCTTTGACTTTGGTGGTGGCACATTTGACGTTACCATTTTAGAGATTAGTGAAGGCGTGTTACATGTGAAGTCAACCAACGGTAACAACCAGCTGGGTGGCGATGATTTTGACAGAATCATAGGCAAATGGATCGAAGAACGTTTGAAGTTTCAATTGCACTATGATCCCGAAACTAATCCTGTTGCGTTGCAACGCATCAAAGAAGCTGCAGAGGCTGCAAAAATTGAGTTGTCCAGTCGTTCTTCAACAAATATTCAATTACCGTTTTTGGCAACTGGTGCCGATGGTTCGCCAATTAACTTTGAAGCGGAATTGAAAATAGACGAATTTGAAAAACTTACTAAGAATCTGGTTGAATCGGCAAGGACGCCTGTAGAAAAGGCTTTAGCGGACGCTAAATTAACCTTCTCAGACATTAACAGCATCATTCTTGCCGGTGGCACTACGCGCATACCTCAGGTGCAGCGACTTATTCGAGATATGTTCAATCAAGATCCTGTAAGAGCCGTCAATCCCGACGAGGCAGTGGCAATGGGTGCGGCCGTTCAAGGTGGAATTCTTACTGGTGAACTTGATGAGATACTCCTTCTGGATGTAATTCCAATGTCATTGGGCATAGAAAAGCCTGATGGTAAGGTCGTAAATCTCTTCAAGCGCAACACGGTAATTCCTTTCAACAAGAAAGTCATTTTGACCAATAACTCCGATAGGCAGACAGCGATACGCGGACACCTTGTTCAAGGTGAGTCGGAGGAAGCCTGGGAAAATAAGTCAATTGCTCGTTTTTCCATTCCTTTACCGGATCTGGCGCCTGCTAAATCGCTGCAATTTGAGGTGAATTTCAGTATTGACGTGGATGGTATTTTCTTCTGTGATGTTCTCGACAAAGACGGTAACAAAGCTACAGTAGAGTTGATCCGCACCAATGGTTTGAGCAGAGAAGAATTGGAAAAACTGGCCAATGAGGCTCAAGCAGAAGCGGATACGGAAAGGGTTGCCGTTGAGCGCAATCATGCATCAGCACAGGCTCAGGTAGTACTTACAAATACCGAAGAGTTGCTGTCGAAAAATGGTGATGAGACACTGCAGGCGGAGAAGGAAGCTGTCAGACAGGCTATCAACCAATTGCGCAACGCTGTTTTAGAGTCCGATACGGCTGATATTACCCGTAAAACGCATGACCTTGAGGGCATAGTTGCCCAGTATTTGAAGAGTTCCGCCGGCAAAAATGGTGTTTCAGTTTAAATATACGTATTTAGTTATACTAGGTTAACTTTCACTAAAATATATTAGGACTCTTAGCCTGTTGGGTATGTCTTCATAAGCACGATTAATAGGGGAACAGGATTTTCGCGAATCCTGTGCTTCAGCCATGAGTCACAAAATTATCGGTATCGACTTAGGCACGACCAACTCCTGCGTAGCTGTCATTGAGGGCGGCTTGCCTGTTGTTATTCCGAATTCGGAAGGTTATCCTACAACGCCTAGTGTTGTTGCATTTACCCCTGACGGCAATAAGCTTGTCGGCCAATTGGCTAAGCGTCAGGCAGTTATGAATCCTGAACGAACGATTGAGTCAATTAAAAGACACATGGGTACGAAGGACAAAATAGTTCTCGACCATCGCGTGTATTCTCCGGAACAGATCTCTGCCGTTATCCTGCAGAAGCTCAAGAAGCAGGCCCAGGATTATCTAGGCGAGAAAGTCTCAAAAGCTATTGTTACTGTTCCAGCGTATTTCGATGATGCTCAGCGTTTGGCTACGCGGGACGCCGGACTTATTGCCGGACTAGATGTTGTTCGTATCGTCAATGAGCCGACAAGTAGTGCTTTGACCTATGGACTGCACAAAATCAATCAGACTTCGCGAGTCGTTGTATTCGACTTTGGCGGTGGTACATTCGACGTCACTGTACTAGAAATCCACGATCATGTTTTGCACGTCAAGGCAATAAACGGCAACATGCAATTGGGTGGTGACGATTTTGACAGAGTAATTATTGACTGGATGAAAACTAAGCTCAAAGAACAGAGTGGCATCGACATTGAAAATAACATTGTGGCATTGCAGCGTTTTCGCGAAGCGGCGGAGGCGGCAAAGATAGAACTATCGAGCTGTAGTTCTACTCTCATAAAACTGCCTTTCATTGCCGAAGATCATAAAGGGCATCCAGTCGACTTTGAGGCTGTTCTTACTGTTTTTGACTTTAATCGCATGACAAAGCATTTGGTCGAAGCAGCCAAGCTGCCTGTAGAAAGAGTTCTGGAGGATGCCAAACTGAATGTCAGCCACGTTGATCAAATTCTATTAGCTGGTGGTACAACAAGAATTCCTGCCGTTCAGCAGCTTATTCGTGATATCTTTCAAAAGGACCCCTTGCGGGCAGTAAACCCGGATGAGGCAGTGGCTGTTGGTGCAGCCATTCAGGGCGGCATTTTGGCTGGTGAATTGGATGATATCTTGCTGTTAGATGTTGTGCCCATGTCTTTAGGCATTGAGACGCCGCATGGTCATGTGGCCAATCTGTTTAGGCGCAACACGCATATTCCAATTAAGAAGAAAGTAGTTCTCACAAATAATACCGACAAGCAAAAGGCAATTAAGGGACATATTGTTCAAGGTGAAAGCGACAAAGCTTCCGAGAATAAATCAATTGCTCGTTTTTCCATTCCATTGCCACGCACGGCTTCACCTCGTTCGCTTGAATACGAGGTTACGTTTAGCGTTGATGTAGACGGCATTTTTTGTGTTGATGTGGTCGATGACCAAACAGGCAAAAAGGTCGATATAGAACTAGTACGAACACAAGGACTAACAAGAGAAGAATTGAAGGAACTTGCTGAGCAAGCCAGCCTTGAATCTGCCGAAGAGACAATGGTCTCTGAACGCAATGAGGCGACAATGCAGGCTCAATGTTATCTTTCTGATGCAGAAAGAATGCTTGCTAAAAATGCCGCCAGAAGACTGTTGGCAGAACAAGCTGCTGTGCGCCAAGCAATGAATAATGTTCGCAATGCTGTATTGGAAGGTGAAACAAGCGATATTCTCAAGAGAATTGAGGAGCTGACGGGTGAAATGTCCCGCTTCGGCAAAACTAAAACGCGCGGTGTATCCTTCTAGATTTTGTTGTCATGCTGGTACTCTATATCCGAATAATCTCGGAGCGGAGTATTGTCGTGAATATTTGTGCCAAAAATGTTTCTCGTATTTATCGGTCTGCAGCCCTTTTCTTGGCTGCCACTATTTGTTTTAGTCCGGCAAGTTTTGGTCAGGCAGTTGATTTGCCGGCCAATACAATTCCCAACACAGTTGCACCTGCCGACACGAATGCTCCCAATAGCCAACTTCCACCTGATTACTTCAAAAAAATGGAAGGGCGAGTAGTTAAATCTCTTGTGAGCATGGGGCAAATTCAAAGAGACAGCAATAGGCTGACTAAGGACATCAATGATTTGTCCAAGTTTTTGCAAGACTCTATGCTTGATGTCTCGTATCCCGTATTGTTGCCGGCTGTAGGCACCAATCCTGTTACGTTGGCGACTCCGAATTTCAAAATTTATAGCGGTCACTTCGCCGAGGCTCGCACTAAGTATGTGGTGTCGGCAGTGTCAAACATCGGTAGTTTAATTGCTGTCGTTGAAGAAGATATGGATTCAATGGATATTCCTCCGGAAAAAGCTGATGCCATTAAGCCGTTAATTTCCGATGCGCACGAAGTGATGGACAGCGTTAAAGCAGACTATGGAGTTCTTTACAATCAAATCAATTCAGGCGGCAGTATTGATGCAGAAGTAATGGCAGGCAAATTAATCGATATGAAGCGATATCTGGCAACTGTCGATCAAAATTTAACTGCTATTTTTCGTATAGTAAATTTGAAAAATGCTACGCCGCAGACAGTTGGTGCGGTCGTTGATCTCAAATTGTTCGGACGCGATTCTCATTGGTTGGGTATCATTGCGCAGTATCTTGGAGACAGCGCCAAACAGTTAAGTCCTTTAGCTGCATACGTGGAAGATGCAGAAGATCAAGGCTGGATGGTGATGGGCCCTTCGATGAAGCAGTATTCTCAAATTGAAAGATCGCCATATGCCAAAGCGCAAGTAGACGAACTCAATAAGCGTATGGCGCAGTTGTCGCAATACATTGCCGCAGTTAATAACGATTTGCAAGCATTGCGCAAACAAGATCCGGCTATTGAATCCGATGTGGACAACATTGGTTCAGTAATCAACGACGTGCAAAGTCGTTATGACCAAATCCAATCTACTATCGCTTCGCCGCCGGCAAAAGATCTAGGACCGGCTGTCTACAATCAGGCTGTACTCATTGTTGATGACATGAAGCAAGTGGAAAAATTAGAGCACCAGTTAGCAGATAAACTGCTTGGCGGCAACTCGGTATTTTAATTAGCGAGTGTTCTGAGCTAAGCTGCGTGTGCCGCGCACAAATTGCAGGATTTCTTGCAAGTTCGTTTCCATTTCAGCAACGGCAGTTTGTAAATCAATAAGCATGGCCATGCGATCTTCCAGAAGTCGTACTGTTAGCCTGTGCGGGTTTTGCGTTATGCCGGCTGCTTTGGTCATACGATCTTGCTGGCTGCCTTTTTTTAAACCTCTTGAACCAAAACCAATTTTGTCCCATCTGTCCAAAAGCGATTCTCGGCGAGTTTTACCTGTTAGCGTGTTTTCCGGTACTGAATTCAAATACACCCAAACACTTGATGGGAAATATTTTCTTGCATCAGTATTGCTCTCTAAGAGTGACGAGAGAATATTTGGTACGCCTCGCTCCAGCTTGTGTTCTCCTCGCAGTTCATGCAAGCCCCAGGCTGACAATCCGGTTTGAATGACACCTTCAATTGTGTCTATTGTGCTTGGTGCTATGTAATTGACCTGTCCCAAGTCCAGGCTGCCGCTTATGATGCCTGTAAGTCCGCCGCTTACTAGGTTGGCGTAGGTGTTTAGACGAATTGCCCGATCGCGCTTTTCAGCAAGTAATGCATATTTGTCATTTGCTTTATCAACTTCCGCTTCGATGCGATTCATGGCAATACGAATGTCGTATTCGTAATCCATCAATTCGTAAAAAAGATCTTGTTTCAGCGCCGCAAGTTTAAAAAACTGGCTGTCGCTGGATGTGTTTTGTCGCTCTTCTTCCAGATGAACAAGTTTTGGCAGCAAGTTCAATTTAGTAGCTAAATCAATTGTGTCTGATGAAAGATTACGCACGGTTGATTGCGGCGCAACAGCTATTTGATCCTCAGACTTAACTAATTGCTTAGCAATTTGACCAGCCGGTATTTGCGCAGCCGATACCGGTGCTAAACACGGTATCGCTGCTAAGGCAATTAGCCTGGATGCGAATTTACGCTTGATTGGCATGAAAGGGTATTACCTTCTTCTGCCGCCACCATGGAATGCGCCGCCACCTTCACGACGTTCGCCGCCCATGCCGCCTTCGCGACGTCGACCGCCATCGCCGCCTTCACGACGTTGACCGCCATCGCCATCGTCACGACGCTCGTCGCCGCCTTCACGACGTTGACCGCCATCGCCATCGTCACGACGCTCGTCGCCGCCCATGCCGTCTTGACGATGACGACCATCATC
Organism: Candidatus Obscuribacterales bacterium; assembly: GCA_019744775.1. Classification (NCBI taxonomy): domain Bacteria; kingdom Bacillati; phylum Candidatus Melainabacteria; order Candidatus Obscuribacterales; species Candidatus Obscuribacterales bacterium. The sequence goes on along the minus strand of JAIETZ010000001.1, from coordinate 168,482 downwards.
GCGCATAGCATTGTTCATGCCACCGGCATTGGGGTTTTGTGAATAGAGACGTCCCGGGTCTTGGTTTTGCGGAATACCGTGATTGTTGCCGGACCAATTATTTTTGTGGTACTTACCGTCAGGATTATTGACTTGGTTGTTGTACCAATTATGTTGATTTTGCCATTCGGCGTTGTAGTTGTTTGTGCTGTTGTTGACATACACACGCTTGCCGCCTGCACCGTTGTAGTACGGGCCCGCAGCGCCATACGCGCCGTATCCGCCGCCGCCATACATCGGTGTTCCGTAAGGCATACCATATAGTGAATCAGTCATAGCAGCTCCGGCCATGCCGCCCAAGGCGCCACCGGCTGCTGCTGCAAGTCCTGTGCCAAGCGCGCTGCCACCACTTGAACCACCGCCGGAATTTTGCTCGACGTTGACTTGGGGTTGCTGCTGTTGCTGAGCTTGTTGATTGTATTGATCTTGCTCAGCATAGCCTTGTTGAGGCGCGTATTGTCCTTGCGGCGAATAGTCGCCTTGATATGGTTGACCATAAGCCTGTCCGCCATAGCCGCCGCCATAATAAGGAGGTTGTCCTTGTCCGCCGTAAGCATATGGTGTTTCTTGCGGCAAATCGATTTGTTGACCGGTTTGATCTACATACCACTGACCGCCGTGAGAACCACTATAAATTGCAACAGCTGGACTGTTGACACCGGCTCCCGGCAATGGAATTGCTTGACCTTGTTGATTAATGTAGACCTGGCCGTTTGGTCCGTTCTGGACACGGAAAAGCGTCATGGCTACGCCAGTTTCATACGGTTGTCCTTGTCCAGGCGTTTGCATTTGTGGTTGTGCGAGAGCTGGAAGTTGCGGGGCAATGGAAATTACAAAGGGGGCTTGGATCATCAATGCAATGACCAAAGGCTTGATCTTCATGCTTAATACCTTCTGTGAAACCGTCACTAGCCGGTAATTGTACCGACTGCAGCTTGTCAAGCAAGGTCGATAGTGGTTTCTTGGAAAAAATTCAGGTTGCTCTTGCCTATGTACGTCTCTGCACTGAGGGGAACAAACCCCATCAGGCGGGCGTCTTAGCCCACGGCCATGGACTTGGAAGACACATCAAACATTAAGGAGTCATGAGTGATCATGAAAATTGCGCCTGGTCTGTGGCTGTTTATCAAAGGATAAAGCCTGGATCCATTGAACTTGCTAATGGACTAAATAATTTGGCTGAATTGTATCGTGTGGAAAAACGTCCGGGAGATGCAGAACCGCTTTTCAAACAAGCAATATTCATTTATGAAAACGTTGCCGGTGTTGATAGCTCATTGGTATCACACGCGAAGTATCAACTTCGTTGCCTTTGACTGTTTCAGAGGCGTCAATTTTTAGGCCGAGAATATTTATGCCATGCTGTTCTTGTGCTACCGGAGGCTGGTTTAATAGACCGTAGCCGACTGATTGTTTTTCGCCGTCGTCGTGGTTCCATGGTACGTACATAAGGGTGGCAACCGCCAATTTAATGCCTATTAGTAAGACAATTTTTTGTGGTGAATTCATTGTCGCATCCTCAAAGTTCAGTAAGGGTCATGAGGGGTATGCCTCTTTCGTCATAAAAGTTCCGTTACAAAGGCTCTGTTTAATATAGATATTGCGCTCTCAGGGGCATGTTAGGGGAACACCTGGGGAGGCATTATCGTGGCAGAATGTAAACTTTCACGTCGTTTATTTATTGCTAGAGGTCTGGCAGCCGCTGCCGGCTCAGTCTTTATAGCTCCCGGTGTTAATGCCGAGCTCATTGCCAGAGGGTTGTATGGAAAAAAAGAGCTCGATATTACGGCTCTAAAAAAGTCTTTTAAAGGTGAATTGTTTACGCCTAAAGATGAAGGCTTCAATAGCGCTGTCTATGGAGAACTCTGGAATAAGTTGGCAGTAAATCCCAAGCGCGCACCGCAATTGGTGGCTAAAGTCACCAACGACGATGATGTTATTGCTGTCATAAAGTTTGCCAAGGAAAATCAATTGAAAGTTGCGGTGCGCGGCGGAGGGCACAACTGGTGTGCACCGTCTATTCGTAGTTCGGGAGTTATGATTGATCTTTCCAATTTGACCAAAGTTATTTCCATAGATACGGAAAAACGCATTGCCGTCACAGAACCTATCGTCAGCAACAGGGACATGCAAGCGGCACTTAATGCTAAGGGCTTGTCCTATCCGACAGGACATTGTCCGCCGGTAAAGATGAGCGGTTATCTATTGAGTGGTGGCATGGCATGGAATCAAGGCACTTGGGGACCAGGTGTAGGTAGCATTGAAGCGATTGAAATGGTCACATCTGACGGTGAGCTTATAACCGCCAGCAAAGATCAAAACCAAGATTATTTTTGGGCGGCACGTGGAGCTGGCCCTGGACTATTTGCAGTTTGTCTGCGCTATCATCTGAAGCTGTATCCTTTGCCTCAGTATATTGCCGCTAGTGTCTTCTACTATCCGTACGACAAAATTGTTGAAATTGCCGAATGGCTAGGACCACTGGCCAGTCAATTACCTAGCTCGGTCGAGCTTAGTCTTTTTGCTGTTCAGGCGCCGTCTGAGTTGGCTGAGCAATGCAAAGCAAATAACGGCAAAGTGGCATTAGTTACAGGCACAGTCTTTGCTGATACGGAAGCTGAAGCAAAGGATGCTCTGGCGCCTCTAAATAATTGTCCATTGATGGCTCAATGTTTGCAGAAGACTATTGCTGAAAAGACGGATTTTGAAAAACTATTTGATGCATCCGGCGCACTTTGGCCGGGAGATTTACGCTGCCGTGTGGATGCACTTTTCTCAAATGCCGAATTGGCTGATTTGTTTAGGGCAACCAAAGAGCATTTTCAAAAACTTGAATCACCAAAGACCGTTTTGATGTTTGCCATATTCACAGGCAAGAATGTACCTGCGCCTCTTTTGGATGCAGCGTTTTCTATGACTGGCAAGCTGTATGGCGGGCCGTGGACAATGTGGGACAACGAAAGTGATGATGCCAGAAATCAGGCTTGGCATGAAGAGTGTATGAAACTTTTGACTCCACTTATTGTCGGGCACTATGTCTCAGAGACAAACACGGTCGGTCATCCGGAATATGCTAAGGCATCGTATAAAGCGGAAAACTGGTCGAGACTGGAAGTATTACGTAAGAAGCACGATCCTCATGGGGTGTTCTTCTCGTATTTTGATGGGTTGAGCTAGGCATTTCTGTATAGGATTCGAAAATGACAGAAATCAAGACGACGTGTTGTGTCGTGGGTGGCGGCCCGGCTGGAATGATGTTGGGGCTTTTATTGGCGCGCGCAGGCTTGGAAGTTGTTGTATTGGAAAAGCATGGGGACTTTTTGCGCGACTTCCGCGGCGATACTGTTCATCCTTCGACTTTAGAACTTATGTACGAGTTGGGCATTCTAAATGAGTTTTTAGCACTTCCGCACCAGAAGGTTTCTCAATTGGGTGGTCAGATTGGTACAGACTTTGTCACTATGGCTGACTTTTCCTATTTGCCTACCAAGTGCAAGTATGTGGCCTTTATGCCTCAATGGGATTTCTTGGATTTCTTAGCCGATCAAGGTAAGAAGTATTTAGGCTTTTCCGTGCGAATGAGTACTAAGGCAACTCAGTTGATTGAAGAGAATGGAGAAATAACAGGTATTGTCGCCGAAGGTCCGGATGGTGAAATTAGAATAAAGGCTGATCTTGTAGTAGCAGCCGACGGGCGTGCCTCAATTTTACGAGAGCAGGCAAAATTGCCGCTGCAAGATCTTGGTGCGCCAATGGATGTTCTATGGATGCGTTTGTCCAGACTGCCATCTGATCCGCCTCAGACATTAGGACGTATTCAACCCGGTGTTATGTTTGTCATGCTCAACCGAGGGGATTATTGGCAATGCGGATATATTATTGCCAAAAATGCTTTAGAAAAACTGCAAAGCGAAGGACTTGAATCATTTCAGAAGCGTGTAGTTAAGATAGTGCCCTTTACCGCAGACAGAGTTGGCGAACTGAAAAGCTGGGATCAAATCAAATTGCTGACAGTGCAAGTAAACAGGCTTAAGAAGTGGTATCGCAAAGGATTGCTTTTCATTGGCGATGCTGCTCACGCCATGTCCCCAGTGGGTGGAGTCGGTATTAACTTAGCTGTTCAAGATGCGGTGGCTGCTGCAAATATCTTGTACAAGCCGCTTTCAGAGGGTAATTGCACTGAAGAGGACTTGAAGAAGGTCCAGGACAGACGTACTTTTCCAACTGTTGCAACACAGGACTTTCAAGTTGCCGTACAAAACAATGTCGTTAAGCCGACTCTTGAAGGTACAACGGTTTTAGGCGCACCATGGCCCGTGAAACTTTTGAATCTTATCCCGCCTCTAAGGGGTATTCCGGCAGCTGTCATCGGCAATGGCTTTCGTCCGGAGCATATTCGCTCACCGGAAAAGAAGTAACAAAAATACTTGTCAAGTGTAGGAATTGCCCGAAATAGCGGACAACCTAACTTTCTATAATTTATTGCTTGACTATCTGGTGTTTAATTACCACCATGAAATTATTTAGATGGTTATTGTTGCCTGCATTGGCGTTCAGTATTTTGGTTGGCTTGCCTGTCAGCGCGCAGCTTAGTTTGGAAGACGGTCCATACGACTATATTCCGGTGCCACCGCCTCCTCCTTCATGGAGTCCTCCACCACCGCCACCGCCACCACCACCTCCACCACCGCCTCCGCCGGTGATGTTCATTCCGCCGTCTAATAATCAGGTCTATACGCCACCAATTGTGGTGCCGACAGATGTGACGCCTGTTACGCCTAATTACACGACAGGCAATCTTCCTTTCAAGGGTTCCTTTGATAGTCCGTTGGCGCTTAATGGTGTCAATGAAGTTTCCGACAAGAATTTTCCAAAGCCGGAAGACGCAAAAGGATCAACTGACTGGATTATCATCAAGACAGCAAGCGGATCGGAATGTGATCGCTTAAGCCCATTTTCCTTCGAACTGAAATCCGGATCTATTCTTGTCTCTGTCAAACAGCCATCGCATCTTGCATTGATAAAGACTCCGTTTGGAACGATTGCAGTGTCAGCTAATGGTGATGCGCAAATAAGTCTTGATAACGGTGTGCTGAGAATATTCAACCTTACGGGTCGTGGCGATTCCATCATGGCTAAACTTGATCAGGGCCCTTTTGCCGGACCTGCAGATCCGACGGTTTGCATTCAGCCAGGCTATGAAGTTATTGCCTGTGAGCGAAAATTGACAAGAAAAGAACTTAGACCAACCGATGGTGTAGGCAGACGTTATTCCAAAGTTATGGAAAACGGTCATATGGCGGTAAGTCAATATTCTGTCGAGAGTCTGCTTAACACAAGTGTGCTGATTGCCGACATGACGCAGAAGGAAACAGGCACAAAGGAAAGACGTATCCTTGGTGATGTGTCTAAAATGGCAGCCGTTCTCAACTACATGAATGGCACGCAAGGCTTTATAGCTGAAACTCAAAATTCTACTCAAAAATAATGCGTAGAATTTTTAGCCTAGTTTTGAGCCTAATATTGATTGGGCCCTTTGTTTCTACATTTGCCTCGACAACAGATTCGCCTGTTAAGCAGGCCGATAAACTTTACGACGCAGCAAAGGCCACTTATGAAAGCGGTAACTTGCCTCAAGCTATTGCTTTGATGCAGCAAGCAGTGGAGATGGAAAAATCTCTTAAAAGGCATTCTCCACTTGTGCGTAGCCTGTCAGCACTAGCGACCATACTTGTAGCTAACAATCAGACATATGATGCACGCAAGACATATGAAGAAGCTTTAGCGACGGCAAAGCAGTTCCAGTTGATAGACGACGCTTTATCAATCACGATTAGCCTTGGCTCGTTGTCTATGCAACAAGGAAATCTTGTCGAGGCGAAGAAATATTATGAACTAGCCTATGCTGATGCTAAGGCGAATAATATGGCCGCCATTACTGCCAATGCGCTTATGAACCTGTCTGTTGTTGAGAGATCTCAAAATCATCTAAAAGAGGCTATGTCTTATTTAGACAAAGCTTTACCGATTGTGGAACAAAGCGGATCAGATGCGGAAATGGGACGCTTATACATGGAAATTGGACGCGTTCAGGCAGATTTGGGATCTGTGAATGATGCTTTGGACAATTATCGACACGCAAAGGAGAAATTCAACCAGGATTTTGACACTGCTTCTGAAGGCAAGGCATTAATGGCGTCAGGTCAACTACTTGCCGGCAAGGCAAGATATGACGAGGCATTGGCTCAGTTACAAGAAGCACAGAAGGTGTTAACGCAGGACGATGTGCAGTCGAAATTGCTATTGATAGATTGCCAAACTAGTTTAGCCGCCATCAGTACCGCTCAAGGAAAGTTTGAAGAGTCAAACAAAATCTTGAGCGATGCACTGTCATCTGCCAAGGCATTGAAAAACTCCGATAGAACAAGAGCAGTCTTGTCCGAATTGGGTTACGTTCAATTTGTCAGTGGCAATGTTGAGCAAGCTCTCGATAAGTATCTCGCCGCTTATGCGCTGCTTGGAAAAGATAGTGGCAAATCAGGAACGATTAAAGCAGTTCTCACGACTGACCTAGCCATGTGCTATAAGTCGCTAGGGCAGCTTGATTTGGCAATTAAGAACTATGAGCAGGCTTATGCCATGCTGGCTGCTTCTGCCGACACGAGAGCTAAAGCGCTTGCAGCAAATAATTTAGCTGTTGCCTATTTAGACAACGGAAAAATAGCCGAGTTTAATAAGATATTTGCTGAAGCATCGGCGCTTTTAGCATCTCTCAATGATAAAAAAGGGCAAGCAATATTAGCCTATAACTTGGGACAATCGAAATTGTTTTCAGGCAAGTCCGCTGAAGCCATTGCTGATTATCAATCAGCTCTTTCTTTAATCCGTGGCGCAGGCGATAAAAACCTGGAAGGTCAGGCATTGCGTGGAGAAGGACTTGCTTACTTGCTTAGTTCGCAGCCGGACAAGGCAATTGATTCTTACAATAAGGCTATTGCATTGGCTGATGCAGGCAACACGGAAGCTCGCTGGGATTGTCATCTTGGATTAGGTAAAGCCTATCGAGCTCTTGGGCAAACCGACGCGGCATTAGCGTCCTTGAGACAAGCAGCGGAGATGGCTGAACAGGAAAGAAGCCAATTGTCTCGCGATACTTTTAAAACATTCAATTTGGATTTGCGTCAAGATTGCTTTTATGAGCTTGTTGATTTGCTTGTACAACAAGGACATGCAGAGGAGGCTCTGGAGATTGCTGAGAGAAGTAGAGCACGTGCATTTACTGATTTGCTGGCGGCAAGACAAGGTGTTGCGCACTCACTAAGTGCCAATGGCGGAGAAGATTCGTTAAATTCAAAAGTATTGCCGTCCGATCTTACGCATTTGTCACAAGAATATTCGACGGCAAACAATGTAACTTCCAAAGCTCTGTCTCTGGCTGAGCTGAAGCAACAAGTAGTTGATCATAATGCAGTCTGTTTGGAATTCTATTCATTGCCGGATAAATTGCTTGTTTGGTTGATTGATGCGAATGGCTCAATCCGTTTGTTGCCGGCGCAACCTATATCACAAAAGCAATTGCGCAAGAATGTTGTTGAGCTGTACAACCTGCTCATAGCTCAACCGAAATCCCTTGAAGAAATCAAAAAGCAAGGGCAATTGCGTCAAGCAAAGCTCAAGCAAATGCATAAGCTTTTGCTGGGATCGGCAGAACCACTTTTAGCGGGCAAGCAATTAATTATTATCCCGCATGGCCCATTATTTCTGGTGCCATTTGCGGCTTTGATGAACCAACAAGGTAAGTTTGTTGTAGAAAACTCTGTACTGTCCGTTGTGCCTGCAGTCTCCGTATTGCAGTCTACTGCCAAGCTGCGCGATTCTTCACTCAACGATAATACGCTGATGGCCTTTGGCAATCCCAAAACAGAAATATTTGCGACTTTGGGTTCGTTGCCATACGCAGAAAAAGAAGTTGTTAAAGCTGCTGAATTATTCGGCGCTGCTAAATCTACTAAACGATTGGGAGTCGATGCAACACGAGCAACTTTTGTGAGCACCGCACCTAAGTCGTCGGTTGTGCACATGGCTTGTCACGGCATTATTAATGAAGAACAGCCGACTTTATCAGGCTTGGTCTTAGCCAAAGATGGCAATGACAATGGCTTCATGACGGTCAAGGATATTCTTAGCTTGCCGCCGCTGAAGTCGAAGCTGATTGTCTTGTCTGCCTGCCAGACTGGACGCGGCAAAATAACAGGCGACGGCGTCATTGGTTTATCGCGTGCTTTTATTGCAGCAGGCACGCCTTCGGTAATCGTCAGTCATTGGAATGTAGATGATGTAATTGCCGAATTCCAAATGGAAGTCTTTTACAAGACTTTGTTGGCTGGTAAAGGCAAAGCAGAAGCGCTTAGAGAAGCGCAATTGCAGACCATTTCTACAATGGAGGGATCGATGGCTGATCCAAGTTCACCAACATTTATACGCGCTAATCCACGCTACTGGGCTGCGTTTCAACTTATTGGTGAAGCAAAGTAAGTTAATTCAACTCGCCGGCTTTAGCTAACTGGTATTGTTTGCCGACTTTTGGTGGGAATAGTGCCGGTTTGGAGATATCCATGCGTAGTCCGCCGTAGACGCGGAAGTTGACTCCGGCAAATCCGGGGCTTTGGTTGGCGCCTATGTTGAAGATAGGTTGTGCGCGCACGAAAGCGATGATAGGAAGTTTGCGTGTTAGTTGTCGGTCTATTTCAAAGGTCGAAATGAAGACTTGGTTGTTGGCGCCACCGCGAAGGCTTGGCACACCAAAGCTGCTGACCAGAGTTGTGTTGGCAGAAAGCGCCCATAGGTTTTTTCGATAGATTGCACCAATGGTGTAAAACTGGTCACCTTCCTGCCAGCGGGTGAACATATTTCGCCAACGCAACTGACCCATGATACTGCTGTAGAGAATGGTTGATTGACCGACACGACGCACTAATGTCACCGATGGCAGAATATCGGTGAATGGCTGCGAGCCCGTCATGAACAATTGCCTGTTGAATAGCCCTGTTGTAAGTGTGGTCTTAGGCGTTAGTTGGAAATCCCTGTCAACTTCAAAGCCAACCGAATGAATATTGCGACTCATCAGTGAATTGTGAAATGCGTACTGATCTCGCAAGAAGAAGTAATTTGCCGATACGCGTGTCTTGCGGGAAAGCGCATAACCCATAGTGATATTGGGCAGTATGCGGTAAATCATGTCTTGCCTGTAGTGGCTGCTAGTTTGAAAAATATTTGTTTCCAAACGCAGGCTGTTTTCTACAGTGCCTGTTAAAAACATGCGTGCCGGCAAATGAAAGAGGATGCCTTCTTTGGCATACTGCATCGGGTTTGTTCGAGAAGGAAGCTGTACCGGCACCAGATCAATAGGCATCGTATCGGGAGATGCTTGCTCAACTGCATTGAGAGTCTGTTGCACAACATCAGCCTGGACTGTTCCTGGTATCAGATTTGTTTCAGTGCGTGCAGGAATTGCCGCCGGAGGCGGTGCCAATGACTGAGCTTTAGCTTCTTTGCTCAAGGCAAACAAACTGACGGCTAAACAACAGATAGTGACGCCCGCGCGGGACATACCTTAGTACACCCTTTATAACTAGGTTTCTAGTGCAGATAATCTGCTAGGAAATTATAGCTTTCAAGTGTGTGTTGCTGAATTACAAAAACATGATGTTAAGGTTCTCAGTAGATTGAGCATATTTCTACTTAAAGTTGAGACAATATGCTCCTATATTAAGTAGGTATCGTGTAGGACTTGAGAACTGATGACTCAGGACTTAAGCAAACGTCCATCCAGGCTCGCTAGCTTGATAGCGGCTTCTATTTTGGCGTGCGTTTCCAATGGAGCTTTTGCACAAGACCCTTCTCAAGGGGTTGCTGATACTACGAGTACTCAGGTTGAGCATGTTCATGACTCCGCTGAGCAAGTCGACATCAAAGACCTGAAAATCCCGGAAAACTCTTCGGCAATTTACGTAATAAAGCCGCCTATGCCAAGTGCTGAAGAGTCCGCCAAGTTGATTGGTAAGAAGAAAGCCATTCAACCGCCTGCTGAAGAGAAAAAGCCGGCAATTAAGCGTCGTACGACGCCGCCGATGATTACCTGGCAAAATCCGGACAAGCCTGCCCGCTGTGTCCTTCTTTGTATTCATGGATTAGGACTCTATAACAAGAGCTATGAAGATTTCGGTAAGCGCATGGCTGATTCAGGAATTGCCGTGTGTGCAATTGATGTGAGAGGCTTTGGTTCCTGGATGGCTGCCAAGGGTCGTGAAAGCGTAGATTTTGATGGTTGCCTAGCTGATGTGAAGGCGACATTGAAAGTGCTTCACCGAGTCTACCCGCATTTGCCGATATTTTTAGTCGGCGAATCAATGGGTGGAGCGATAGCTTTGCGCGCCACTTCGATGTATCCGGAATTAGTTAGCGGACTTATTTCTTCCGTACCTTCCGGAGATAGATTCCAGCAAAAGCGTACGGCATTGCGCGTAGCTGTCCATTTATTGTCATCGCCTGATAAACCATTCAATGTTGGTGAAGGTGTAGTTGAACAAGCAACTGAAAAACAAGAATTGCGTGATGCCTGGCTTAACGATCCGCTCGATAGATTGAACATTTCTGCAAGAGAACTTTTGCAGTTTCAGGGCTTCATGAATCAAAATCATGATAGCGCCAAGGCAATTGTTGATAGACCGGTGCTCATCGTGCAGGGTTGTAAGGATCACCTTGTAAAACCTGAAGGCACTGTCGAACTTTATAACGAGCTTGGCACTCGTGATAGACAATTGATTTTAGTCCCACGCTCGGAGCATTTGATTTTCGAAGCAAATCAATGCCCGGATGATGTGCTCAAAGTTGTTACTGATTGGATTGATGCACATCTAACACACAAACAAGCAGTAGGCACCCATTCGTAAACACTGTGACTAGCAGGAGACAAAATATGTTTCGTCCGTCTAAACTTCAACTGGCAATTGCCATAACCGCATTTGCAATTACTGCAGCACAAGCAGTGCCACTTTCACCATTGGAAGCAGGGAAAGCAAAATTAGCCCAAGGGCAGTGTGCTCAGGCTGTAAAACTTTTGGAGCAAGCAGTTAAGGCTCAGCCAAATTCTTGTGAAGCGCATTTGTGCTTAGGCAAGGCTTACGTGAAGACGAAAAACCTCGTCAGTGCCCGTACACAATTTAGAGCAGCAATTCGCACCGGTAAAGGTTCGGCAAATGCCCAGCAAGCAAACAAATTGCTTATGGCCATGCCGCAAAATATGGTTTGTCCAAAAACCGGTGCAGCAACAAGATTGCTTGCTGCAAATCTTGGACTATTGATGAGACAAAGAGGAGTTGCAGGTACAAGTGCAATGCCGGCAGTATTGGATTTTTATGCCAGCTGGTGCGAACCATGCAAACAACTCAAGCCGATATTTGATAAGGCTAAGACCCAATATGGCGACAAGATTCAATTCATGAGCATTAACGTGGATGATCCATCCAACGAGCAGCTCATGGATCAATATGAGGTGAGCCCAATACCAACAATTATCTTTATCAACAAAGATGGTGAGGTAGTAAGCTATTCCCTCGGTTTCTCTGGTGACCGTCCGATTAACGATGGCATTTCCAAAATTTTGCCTTCAAGTTAATTACACAAATACTAGTAAAGGACCGTTTAGATGAAAATCAAAATCGCAGGCAGTTTAGCTATTGCCGCTGTTATTCTCACAATGCCAGTTTGTCAGGCCCAGGATTACCTGGACATGATAAGAGGATTTATTGGTAAAAGCGGTGGTTCGTCACTTAATCAGTCGGTGGTAATCACCAATTTGAATACCAGACAAGCGCAATTGGATTCTCAAATTCAATCCGGTGTTGCATCAGGACAGCTTTCAAGACAGGAAGAAACTGAGCTGAAAGCCGATCTTAACCGCATTGCCAATCTGCAAGGTCAGTATCTTGCTTCAGGCAAACTAAGCGATTGGGCGATTCAGAATTTGTTGAATGAATACAACACTTTCACAATTAAATTGCAGACTTATTTGGACAATTCAACCGTAGCCGGAAACAGCAGCTATAACTCCGCCTGGTTTAATCGCTATGGTCGCGGCAATATGTCCGGTAACCCAGGTGATCAGTCACGCTTCCGTGCCAATGTTGACACGAAACAGGCGATGATTGACGCAAACATAAATCAAGCTGCAATGGCAGGTACACTTAGCTGGTCGGAAGCAAGAAACTTCCGCAACCAGTTGAATGCCATTACCAACACGGAAAATTCCATGTTGGCAGACGGCACGCTTAGCTATAGAGATGTGCGCAGTTTGATCAACTCGCTGAATACGCTTGAAAATCAAGTAAATATAGCTATTCAAAAAGGGCAGCGTTATGGACGTAGCAATACTGCCCGTCGCCATCATCATCATGGTGGTGGATCTATTGATGAGCGCCAGTCTTTCATCATGCAGCGTATCCAGAGAGGGATTGCTTCCGGTCGTTTGACCCAACGCGAAGCAAATAACCTTATCCGTCAAGCGCAAGAGCTTGAGTCATTGGAAGCAAGGCTAAAACAGTCCAATCATGGAATGTCTTATGCCGAGCAGCATATGTTGGTGGCTCAAATTGACCAATTGAATCAAAGGGTCAGCAAGGAACTCAACGACAAGCAAGTACAGTAATTTTGTGACCGGCGGCCCTAACGGGTCGCCGAATTAAATGTTATGAGACGTAAACGCCTTTGCAAAAAGGCGTTTTCCTTTTTGTAAAGGCGGGTATGTACTGCCCATGGTAAATAGGGGCAGAAAAGGTTTTATCGCTCTATGCTTGGCGTTATTCTGCGCCGCTGGGACGCTTCCTGCGTACGCAGTATCTGAGAACGTCCAGAAGTGGGAGAAGCTTTATAAAGCCGGCGTTCAGGCTGTGGAAAAAGGCGAGTACTGGATAGCTAAGCCAACACTTTTGGAAGCCCTAGAAGTAGCCAGAAAGTTTGATCCAAGCGATATACGCATAGCCCAAACTCTTGATCAGGTGGGACGCTACTACACTATTCGGGGGACGTTCCAGCTTGCTGAACCTTATTTGGAGGAGGCTGTTTTAGTTAAGCAGCGAGCCTGGGGTGTGGAGAGCGACGAACTTATTCCGGCTTTGGGTTCTCTTTGTCGCTTCTATATGCTCTATGGCACAAGGTCAAAAGCTGATCCTGTTGCCGAGGAAGTGCTTTTCTTAGTCGGCGGCAAAATGAAGGAGCCTGTTTGGAAGAATAAGGGCAAGGTAAGGCTGAAGCCAGGCGAAGCAATTGAAGCATGGGTAGGACTTGCTGATCCTAAAAGACGCAGTCCGGCATTGGACTGGGCTATTGTCTGCGAAGATCTCGGCTACCATTATCGAATAGCCAAAAATTACGACATGTCGCAGCGTTTCTTTGAGGCTGCATTGGACGTAAAAGCAATGGCTGTTGGAAAAGAGCACTTATCCCTGGCAGTTGCTCACGATTATTTGGGTACTCTATTTCTGGAAACAGAAGATTATCCTCAAGCTGAGTCCAATTTGAAGGATGCCTTAACTATTACCGAAAGGATTCTTCCGCCGGAGAGTTGGGAAGTCTATTCGCGTATCGACAAGTTAGGCAGATGTCTTATCAAAGAAAAGAAGTACAAGGAAGCCGAAGTGCTTTACCGCAAGGCGCAGCATCTCTGGGATGAAGCTCCGTCCAAGTATGGCGAGGAAGCTCGTGCCAAATTTGCCCTCGGTTGTTTGTATGCCGACGCGCATAATTTCTCTGCCGCTGCTCCTGTACTCCATCAAGCGTTGGAGATGTCCAGACGCATAAATGGACCGGATTCGATAAATGTTGTGCCGTACATGCGCAAATACGCTTACGTGCTTTACTATCTGGGACGCAGATCAGAGACAGACAACTTGCGCGGTCGCTCTGACATCATCTCAGGCAACAATCGCTAGCGAAGATAGACAATGTCATACAAGCGCAAGACTTTTGACATGTTCTACATGTTCCATTCAGCGATTTTGATGACGTTAGCTTTTGCCGGCTTGTTTAGCTCGACGGGATGGTTCTCTGAACTCTGTAGCCACTTCTACCTTCAGTACTTTATCGTATTGCTGGTTCTGCTTGTTATTCTGGCTCTTCGCAGACGCTGGAAATTGTGCCTTATCGTCGCGCCCTTTGTTCTAATTTGTCTATATAAATTATTGCCGCTATATTTTCCCAGACCACACATTGCATATGACCATTCGCGGCGTCTTGCAGTAATGACTATTAACGTAAATACGGCAAATCGAAATATAGGCGGCGTAGTGGAAAGAATAAGGGAGTATCAACCGGATGTGATTTGTTTTGAGGAAGTAGACAACTGGTGGGTGGAGGAACTTAAGTCTTCGCTTTCAAAAGAATATCCATTTGCTGTTGCTGAACCCCATGACGATAATTTTGGAATTGCCCAATTAAGCAAATTGCCGATGCAGAGTCGTGAAATTTTGCAGCTGGGAGATCCGCCAGTGCCTGCTGTTTGGTGCCAATATGCGCTAAACGGCAAACCGGTATCGGTACTCTCCATCCACACCTTGCCTCCAGGGAGTCCGCTTCACTTGCATGTTCGCAATGGTGAATTTGCCGCCGTAGCTAAGCTGCGTGAAAAATTTGGGGACTGCTGTGTCATAGCCGGGGACTTGAACTGCACGCCATATTCTTCGGATTTCGACAAGTTTGTCCATGACAGCGGCACTTACAATTCAATGCAAGGGTTTGGCGTGCAATGCTCTTGGCCGTCTCTTATGCCCTTTTATCCATTTTTTCTCATTCCAATTGACCATGTGCTGGCAACACCCAATCTAGTTTGCACAAAAAGGGTAATAGGAATGCCTATGGGCTCCGATCATTTTCCCGTATATGCCGAGCTATTCTATGCCGACACCACGCTTAGGAAGTGATGCTGAACGATTAGTGTTTGTATGTGCTATTAGAAGTAGCGTAACTGCTAATTACTAAAAGATAGAGTTCCATGCTTTGCATGTGAGTAACTCTGTGTTTTAATTCTTGTGGAGGCACGGCATCAATGAAAGTCACAGCAGGCGTATTGGTTTATCGAGAAACTGATAAAGGTCTTGAAGTACTCATTGTCCATCCCTCGGGCAACTACAACCGTCACAAGCCGTATGGTATCCCTAAAGGTGAGCTGAATAAAGGCGAAGACCTTGAAGACGCTGCGCGTCGTGAGCTTTACGAAGAGACCGGTGTCATATGCCGGAAGCTCTACGATTTGGGATACTGCGACTACCAGAAATCAGGCAAGCGAGTATATTGTTTTGCCGCAAAGGGAGCTAAATCTCTGCGCCCTGAATGTACCAGTTGGGAGATAGATGACGCGATATTTGTCTCTATAAGGAAAGCCCAGAGGCTTTTGCATCCGGATCAGAAAATATTCGTTAAGCGATTGAAGCAGTGGCTGGCAAGCAAATAATTCATGGGATAATGTCCCAACTGAGGTTTCGATTGCCATGCCGCCCGTCATTAGTTGCCAATCTATAACCAAATCCTATAGCCATCGCCCTCTTTTTCAAGAGTTATCTCTGACTATCGGCGATGAGGATAGAGTGGGCATTATTGGACCGAATGGCTCCGGTAAGTCCACGCTTCTCAAGATTATCGCTGGACTGGTGGAATCTGACGCTGGTGAAATTGTTCGACGCAAGCATCTAAAAGTGGCGTATGTTGCGCAGACCAACATATTTCCTGATGCTAAAAGTCCAAGACAGATTGTCACCGGTTCGATAACAGAAGCAATAAGCGATGCAGACCGCAATGCCAAGGCTGAATTATGGCTAACCAGAGTTGGTTTTGCCGATTTTGATTTACCTGTCGCGCAATTATCAGGTGGTTGGCGCAAGCGTCTTGCTTTAGCAGTGGCGCTTGCTGAAGAGCCTCAATTTCTCATTCTCGATGAACCGACTAACCACCTTGATTTGGAAGGTGTTTTGTGGCTGGAAGAGTTTCTGCAAAATTCTTCAATACCATTTGCTGTAATCAGTCACGACAGGAGTTTTTTAGAAAACATCACTAATAGGACTATTGAACTCAATGCGCAATATGCAGAAGGCTACTTGAGTGTGTCAGGCCCTTACAGCCAATTTTTGCAAGCGCGTGAAGAATATATGGTGGCTCAAAATCATGAGCAACAAGCGCTAGCCAGCCAAGTCCGTCGAGAAATTGCCTGGCTTAGTCGCGGTGCAAGAGCAAGACAAACCAAATCTCAGCACCGTATAAAAGAAGCCGGAAAGCTCATTGAGGAATTAGCTGAAGTAAAAGCACGCAATTCAACGAGCGCAGTCGATATCAATTTCAATGCATCAGGCAGAAAGACTAAGGAACTTGTCGTCTGCAAAGGAATTGCAAAGTCATATGCGCAGAAGAAACTATTCAGTAATCTTGATCTCGTACTGACACCTGGACTCAAATTAGGATTATTGGGCACCAATGGTAGTGGTAAAACAACGCTGCTCAAGGTACTGGCTGGCAAAGTCGAGCCGGACACGGGAACAATTAAGCGCGCTGATGCGCTTAAGGTCGTTTGGTTTGACCAGAATCGTGAACAGCTTCCGCAGAACATCACTTTGAAAGAAGCGCTATGCTCCAGCGGTGATACTGTCACTTATCGAGATCGCTCTATACATGTAGCTACTTGGTCGAAAAAATTTCTTTTCAAGCCTGAACAATTGAATCTTCCGGTGAGCTATCTGTCGGGTGGTGAACAAGCAAGAATTTTCATTGCTCGACTTATGTTGCAGCCGGCTGACGTACTTATCCTTGATGAACCAACAAATGATTTAGACATCCAGTCGCTCGAGGTGCTGGAAGAAAGCCTTGAGGATTTTCCAGGCGTTGTCGTGTTGGTGACACACGATAGATACATGTTGGACACTATTTCTACTCAACTTTTGGCGTTAGACGGCAAAGGTGGTGCGTCCTACTTTGCCGATTATTCGCAATGGGAATCAAAGCAGGCTCAATTAGCAAAGGAAAGTAAGAGTCAATCTACCGCAAGTGAAAAGTTGTCGACAAGCAATTCGACACCCGATCAAGGTAAAAAGCCGCTATCGACTTCTGAGAAAAAAGAACTCAATACGATAGGCGAAAAGATTGAAAAGGCGGAATCGAAAGTAGCACTTTTAAAAGAGCGTATGCATGATCCAGCCATTGCTCATGATCACATGAAATTGCAGGAGTGTATGAAGGAACTAACCGAAGCTGAAGTAATAGTGGAACAACTCTTTGCTCGGTGGGAGAATTTGGAGTCGCGACATAAGTCTTCTTAGCGGATTTGATTCAGAAGTCCCTGAATAAAAGGCTTACATTTCTTGTATTTGTCTTTTAGACGCTGTAACTCTTCTGAGTGTTTGTGATTGGTTGTAGAAGTTGCAGAGTAAGTCTGATTATTCATGCTTGGTGCATCGTAAATATTCAAGACTACCGTGGATGGTTGATAGCCAACTGGAAACCAGCCGCCAACAGCTCCTGCAAGTACAGGACAAATTATGTGTCCGGTCTTGTCGTAAAGATTGACCATTTCCCTGCTTCCGACAGTCCTGGCTTGGTTAACGATAGCCAAGTCGGATTGCTTTATGAAAACGTTGTGATAGACCTGTCCGGTAAAGGGGCTTTTGAATACATCACGATCTAAATCCCTTCGATTATCTTCAATGCGTAGACAGTAAGTTGGAATGCCACCATTGTCTTGGACATTCAACCTGAATTGACTATCTTGAACATTTCCCTTAAGTGGTGCATCGGGAACCGTAGCTTTATCTAGAGTGCCCTGTCCTTGAATTCCTGTTCCAGTACCGAAGTCGCTTACTCCGCCCTGCAGTGTGACTGGCTTGCTTTTGTAGTGCCCAGGCAAAACATAGTCGGTGAATCTTTCGCCACTTTGCTGCTGATGATAGTCGAGTGCAGTTTTTGGTAACTGCTCTGCTGAATAATTGCTTCCGTATTCGCCCATGGCGCACTCCTGCCTGATCCTTTTGCCAGCTTAATTTAGTAATGAAGCTTAGACCAGGGTGACAATACGGCAGAATCTGCGGAAAATACGCCGGACACCCCTTCTAAACTTGACTTAAGCCTCCAGGCTTCATAAGACGAACTTTAGGGGTATGAGCAGAAGTGGCGCCAATTGGGCTGCCGTCGCGTGTTAAACTGCCAGTTTGTCATGCTTTGGCGGGAGAAACTGCCGGAGATAGGAGACCCTTTAGTATGGTAAATTCGCGGTTTTTGGCTCTTACAGGTCGGTCTATTTGGCTCGTACTGGTTGCTCTTTACATGTGCCAGCCGTCCCATGCTCAGACAGCCCCCAAGCTTGTTCGTGTCCCTCTCTACTTTGTCACCGACAGAAACTTGCAGTCGAATGACCCTGAAAAGGGACCGCAATTCGGACCACACCGCAAATACATTGCCGAATGCCAGCATGACCCATTTATGGGCACAGGCTATTGCGTAGTCGAAAACAAGGCGGGCAAGCAACTAACTCCTAATCTTACTGCTTTGGGTTGGGCACCAGCTGGCGCTCGTGAAAAGTTGGGTGCAGTCAAACTCAATCTTATTGAAGGCAAAGATTTTGCCTCGATACAGAGTCAGTTCTATTCACAATTAGCTGCATCCGGTGAGAAATCTACACACAAAAATGTGTTGCTATTTGCTCATGGCTACAAAAACAGTTTTGATTCCGCATGGCATACTGCTGCACGCTTCAGCTACACATATGAAACGCCGGTTGTATTTTATTCTTGGCCATCAGTGGCTAAACTAAGATCGTATTCTTCGGATGAGAATAACAACGAGTGGAGCCAAGAGCATTTCAACGATGTTCTTATAGAGCTTGAGAAACTTTGCCTGTCGCACCCAGATCTAAAACTAAGAGTGTTTGCTCATTCTATGGGTAGCCGTCTGGTTGTACGCGGTACTCCTCTTCTTAGAGAAAGACCGTATGTTCTTGAAGTCGCCTTGGTTTGTCCGGATGTCGACCAGGGACTGGTCAAACATTATGCCCGTCGCTACCTCAGCACAAAAGGGACAGCGAAAATTAGACTCTACATGTCGCGCCGTGATAAAGCACTTGCCTTTTCGCAAATTCTTCATGGTGGCTACTGCCGCTTGGGCGAGTGCGCCGACTCTATCGCCTCTTTGATGACGCCGGCTCAGGCAAAGACGACTGCTGAAGATAGCGCTGACGAACAACGCCTCAAAGAGCTAATCGAAAAGACTAAGCACAGAATGCAGACCATTGATTTCACTTCGCTTGATAGTGGACTTATTGGTCACCAGATACCTGTTGAACTCATGGACAGCATGTCTTTCTATGATGTACCAGGAGACGGCTTGAAACTTACAACCGAAAAATCCGGACAACGCAGCCGCGTCAGTAACGCATTCTCGAAAATGACTCGTCTTAAATCAGACACGATAATGTCGGCTGACTCTTGCTTTAGAGTTGTACGCGATGGCAATACTGATAAACGCGTGGCCGCTAAACCAGCGAAATAGGAACCTACTTCTATGCGCGTCGCTTGTCTGTTGGTCGCATTTGTACTTGTGTGCCTGACTGCCTGCACGCCAAAACAGGATGAGACGCTAAGTGTAAAAGACTGGCTTGTTGTGCCGGTGTTTTATGCCACCAATAGAGTCTACGACGGTATCAATGGCGCTATCTCCTATTCTGACGACCCAAACAACAAGGGTCTTCTCTTTGGTGTCAAAAACATGGTGGTACCTGCACCAGTTATGATTGATTTGTCTCCGGTTAACCTGAACCGCAATTGCTGGAGACTAGTGCATTCGAAAAATGCCGGACAAATGCCTACGGTGAAAGACGTTTTGCTTCCGGATAATCAAATTGCCGCAGATAAGATTGTCACAGCGTTCAAAAATTATGCCGCAGGCGCTGGCACAGGCGACAGCATAATTTTTGTACATGGTTGCTGCGCAAACTTTGATACATCCATGAAACGAGCCGCTAAAGTAGCGGCGAATATGGGCTCGCCAGTGTTGCTATATGACTGGGTGTCGCCTATAGGCTTCAGACGTTATTTGCAGAATGAAACAAGAGTCAAGCAAACAACCGATGATTTCTGCCGATTTCTAAATAAGATTGACACTATTGCCGAACCAAATACCGTAACGCTCTTAGGACACAGCATGGGTGCTCAATTTGTCGACGAAGCTTTAGTGCGCAGAGCCATTCGTTCAAATATTGCCAAGCTCAAGCCTTACCGCGAAGTGATTATGTCTAATGCTGACGTTGATGCCAGATCGTTTCTCAAGCATACAACTGAATTTACTGGTAACGCTAAGCAGACACGCATTTATATTTCCAGCAACGATAAACCACTCAAGTATTCCGCTCTGGCTCACGGCGGTTACGAAAGACTTGGTGAACCAAGATCGCTCTTAAAAGATCTTGTCGGCATTAATGCAACAGAAGTCATAGACATAACTGAAGCAAACACCGGACATGAAATCCCGTTTTCAATTTTGGCTAGTCTGCACAGCAACAATCCAAAACTGCTGGGAAGCAAATTCAAGTTGCAAAAGGTCGCACCAGGCTTTGCCACAATCAAGAAGCTTACGAATGAGATGCCAGCTTCCGTACACAATGAACCTCGCTCGGAGTCATGTGTGGCTTGTGGTTCGGACTAAGAAATTCCTGCCCGGCAGGATCCGAAGCTGCGACCTAATGGATGACTAGTATTAATTGTCGACTGCTCTCTTGATTTTAAACTCAGGTGAGTTCTGCTAATTTTTTTAAATAGGTCAGCAATTGTTCTGCATCATTGATTTGTTTCTTGAGCGTCTGGGGTTTTGGAGAATAATTACTTTCGTAATCTGCCTCTACTCGTTCGTCGCAAAGTTCTTGGAGTATCTTAGCAATACTTTGTCGATATCCATCCTTCTTGCCCTGTCCGAGTGCTTTTTTAAATCGATTGCGTAAGTGCCCGTGTATGCTCCTGAGGCTGTTCTCGGCCTCTCTTATTTCGTCGCGTGAAAAGTGTTCACCGCCTTTTTGGCGTTCTGCTAAGTTGAGAGCAAAGTCATTTTCTCTGTCTTTTAAGTAAGCTTTAGCTATATTGAAAACAGAGTAATAAGCTCTACTTATTGCGCAACGTAACTTAGCTTCTTGGCTCCCGCCGGACTCTAAATTGGCGGCGACTTGTTGTTCTTTGGCTAAGTCCAAATATTGCTGCCAATCAAAGACCATCTAGAATGCAAGCCTCAATGATAGATAGTTGCTGCTACGCTCAGAGTTTGGTAGCCACCATTCATAGAGTGAATCACGACGTTTGATTGCCTCTTCAAATGGAAGGGAGGTGTATATCTTAAGAACTAAATGATCTGAATCTGGTTCTTCCGGATTGTGCAATAAGCTTAGGTGCAGTTCTTCGGTTTTAAATTTGGTACGTATTTTAGCTATGCATTCATGTATAAAAGCTGCAAGGTAATTATGTTTTGTCAAAAACTGTTCTACTAAATTGCTATCAATGATTGTGCATTCGGTGCTGAGTGATTCAAATCTTGCGCTTGTAGATTCAGTCGCTATTGTAATTGCTTTGAAAACATAGTTGGGGCTTGGAGTGTTTACAGTGGTGAGGTGGTGTCTGCTGCCTGAAACAGAAATCGTAAGACTCGATTGTTCCGATATGCTAGTATCTGATGGTAGTACGGCTGTATCTATTTTGAGTGGTCCACGGTGTCCAGTTTTGATATGTGCCGTTTGATGCTTGGATCTTTTGTCGGTTCGTTTCGTCTTTGAAGGACGGAATTTTATGACTTGTCCGCTCACTGCAGCATTGACAAATGTGTCTGGATAAGGTTCGCCGGATAGTTGATTGATATAGAATGAGTCAATAGCCATGATTTATTTGGTGTTAACCCGCTTAATGAGAGCCTTAATAGGTAATTCAATAGTGCCTAAATCCGTTGTCTCGTATCGAAATGAAACCTTAAGCCTATTTTGTCCTTCTGATACCAACATACCTTTTCGCAGCTCTGTCATCAGTAATTGGAGATTGACTTGTGAAAATTCGTGACCAGGTTTAAGCTCAAGGTCCAATTCTTGTTTTATCGGTTCCTGTTTTGGGGGAGTAATCATTGCCCACAGTTTTATCTTTTTTGTGGTCTCTATTTTGTCAGTAAGTTTGAACACGGCGTGTGCCCAGACTGCAAATGGTACGGCAAAATCTGTAATATCCGAACTTGCGTCAGTTTCAATGGTCATTGTGAGCCCTGGCAGAATGCCTATCAGACTTGTTTCTCGTTGTTTTCCTGCATCCGTGAGAATTTTTCGACAGAAAGTTCCCCACACAAAGGTGAGTGGCGAATTGAGCTTCTGTCCTGATAATTTTTTGGGCATAACTCTTCCTTACGAAATCTGATATCAGAGTATAAATGGTCAGCTATAGCAAAATGAAGATTATGGGACGGCGCTATTCGTCCATTATCCTAATTTTGGTATGTTCAATTTAGCCAACATTGGATGACTTACATTAGTTTGAAATAGATAAAAAATTCCTGCCCGGCAGGATTCGAACCTGCGACCTCATGGTTCGTAGCCATGCGCTCTATCCAGCTGGGCTACGGGCAGAAGGTTTTTAATACTACCACAAAAGGATATTTGGTCAGGAGCGGCGCTTAATACTTCCGCCGCCAGTGCAGCACGCTGCCGTGGACGTTGCTGGAGGTGCTGGAAGTGCCTGAAGAGTCGCCAGTGGAGGGTGTTGAGCCGCCATAGCCGCTATAGGGCTTATAAGCTTTTAGTCCTGGATATGTCGACTTGGCTTGAGCCTTTTTCGGTTTCAGCTTGCCTGGCTGGGCGTTCATGGCATTAGGCGCTGGCGGTAGTTTTGGCGGTACGCCGTTGAATACTTTGGGCAGGTTGTTGGGTGCTTGGGGCGAGCCCTGGAAATAAGACTGGAAGCTGGCTCTAGGCAATGGTTGAGCTGCAGCTGGGGCGTTTGCTCCACCGGCTCCGCCGCCACCTGTCTGATTTGTAATAATCGGGCTTTCGTCTATGACTTGCACCTGCTGGCGAGCCATGTAAAAGTGTTTGAAGTTGGGGTCTGCCTGCCTGCCGTCCTGCGCGAGGACTGGGGCGGCAATGCCGAGGGCGAGAAAGAGCGCGAAGACTTTAGACATGATTTCCCCACGAAACGTAACGAATTCCCACAGACCGGGCTACTTATATATAACCTGAATCGTGTTTATGAGCCCAGTTTAATTCTATTGAATCCCTGATGTCAAGCCGGTCCTGTCTTATGAAAGGGTCTAGGCTTAGACGATTGCGGCGGAAGGGAAAGACCGAAAATGATAAACTTGGCAAGCTTTAAAGGCATCATTGCTGTATCGCATGTAAGGAGTAGTCGTGTTGAGTCCGCAAGCAACAGTCACTGAAAATTCCACCAAGCTTATAGGTCTTGTTGCCGGTGAGGGCAAATTGCCTGAGATGCTGGCTCGCTCTGCCAAAGAGAAAGGCTATAAGATATTTGCTCTTGCGCTCTCGGAAGAAGCACAAGCACGAGTTGAATGCCATTGCGAGAAAGTGCATGTGGTGGCACCCGGACAATTGGGACGCAACTACAACTTGATGAAAAATGCCGGTGTAAGAGACGTTGTCTTCATCGGCAAAATTCCGAAGCTGAATATTTTGCAGAATTTGCACAAAGTTGACTGGATGGCAGTGCGTGAATTGTCGAAGTTGCAAAACTTCAATGATGACACCATTCAGAGAGCAATGGGTGATTTTCTCGATAGACACGATATGCGCGTCTTGTCGCAGTCTGACTTCTTGCGTCACTTGTTTCCTGAATACGGGCCAATTACTAAGCGTCAACCGACAGCAACAGAATATGTCGATATCGATTTTGGTTTCAAACTAGCCAAAGAAGTTTCACGTCTTGATATTGGTCAAACAGTAGTGGTTAAAGATCAAATGATCATGGCCATTGAAGCTGTCGAAGGTACCGATGAAGCAATTCGTCGTGGTGCTAATCTAGCAAGAGGGCCAATAGTCGTAGTGAAAGTGGCAAAGGAAAATCGTGATGAGCGATTTGACACGCCCACTGTCGGCATGAGCACATTGGAGGCTATGGCCAGCAAAGGTAATGGTGGCATCCTTGCTGTCGAAGCCGGTCACACAATGATTGTTGACCAAAAGGAAATGATTGAATTTGCCGAAGCGCATGGCATTGCCATCCTGGCTGTCTAGGGAGCGTAACAAGAGCGCCGATGAGGCGGTCGCAGTGGAGCGTACAGGGAAGTGCCGGACGGCAAGCGAAGGTGGAGTGGAACGAAACCGGAGCGATAAAAACGGGGTTTACCCTGCGGTAATTGCAAAATGCCGGTGGCATAATGGGGTCTGAGGGAAATTCTGCATGTTAAAAAGCCGCAGTTCAATTGCCGGTCTGGCAGTATGTGTTCTTATAGTAATGGCTTTTATGAGCCGGGCTGTAGCTCAGCTACCTCCTGCAGAAGAGACGGAGCAAAAGAAGCTTATTGCTGCCGAACACTATTATTTGGCCAGCTATTACATTCGTCACTGGAAATTCAAACAAGCTCAAATTGAGTTGGAAGAGGCAATTCGCTTTTATCCAGATTTCAAAGCTGCGCACAGAAATTTGTGTTTGGTTTGCTTGATGACCACTAATCCGCTCCGGTCTTTTGCTGAGTTCACCGTCGTAATTGGACTTGGTGAACCGATTCCGTTTACTGCTCAAGAATGCAAGGACTTGGATGCTAAGGCCGCCAAAATGCATTACGAGCTTGGTCTGACAAATGCGACCGTGCGTAAATGGAAGGATGCCGTAGCCGAGTTTAAGTGGGCATTGGTTTATTCACCCGATAATGCGAAATACAGCCGCTCGCTAGCTTTCGCTTATGCCAATCTCGGTGATTTTGCCGAAGCGGAAAAAGAATACACAACTGCATTTGCCAGTGATCCTAAAGATGGTTTTTCTCATGCCGATTTTGCGTTTCTTTTGTCTGAGCATGGTCAGCCGAAACGTGCCATGCAGCAGATGAATCAGGCTGTTCAATTGGAGCCGGAAGCGGCAGCCTTACATGTTGATTTAGGATGGCTTGCAGAATCTGCCGGTGACTTGGTTAAGGCTGAAGACGAATTCGCTAAAGCCGTTGAAATGTGCCCGACATATCCCCAGTTGTGGTTGCACCTGGGACGCCTGCAAGAAGCACAAGGCAAAAATGACAAGGCTCTTGCCGCATATCAGAAAGCACTTAAGCTCAATCCAAATGAGCAAGAGGCAAAAATGAAATTGCGCAAGTTGCATCCGGGCATCGAAAATGAAACCGACGATCGCAAGCCTGTGGTTAGCTAATTTAAAATCTTATGGTTGCAGCGTTATGACAATGGCGTTTTGACCATAGCCTGTAACAGTGTAGGCTCCGTCCCGTGGTACGTTTGCTTCGTAGGCAATTTCACCCTGAGATGATGCTGGTGAACCATCAGTTGGGTAAGCTGTCGAATTATCAAATGGGTTTTTCAGCTTGTCGCCTTGAATACCTCCGGCAGCGCCGTCACCGCCCGGGAAGTAATAGGTGAAGTCACCAACGCTTGTTGGATAGACTCCGGAATGATCCGTCGCATAGGATTCAACAGCAACGTGAGTGGTGTGAGCGTTAATCTTAACGCCTGACTCTTTTGCTTTGGTCGACGCACCAAAGAAGTTAGGCAGTGCGGTAGCGGCTAAAACGCCGACGATAATAACTACCACCAGTAATTCAACCAGGGTAAGACCTTTATTTGATCTAGGTGTCTTTGCTCCTCGCATAAATTCCCAGTATCAATACTGCCCCCTTAATCCGCCTATAACCCAAAAGTACTACTAGTTGATTCATCACAAATGGTGATTGCCCATTTAATGTTTCAAACTAACGAACCCTTGGCATCCATTAAATCTATTATAGACTTCAAGCCTAATTTGGAAAATAAGGGCGATAACTATTTTGGGGGATAAAATTTGAAATCTAATACTAAATACCTATCGTTTAATACAAAAAAGCGTAGGGATTACGTTCGAATTACAGATGAAGTAGCCGATTTTTTAAACGAGAGCCAAATTAAGGAAGGAATGATTTTGGTGTCGGCCATGCATATAACAGCCGGCATCTATGTTAATGATTGGGAGTCCGGACTCATTAAGGACATTGACGCCTGGGTTGAAGAGCTGGCACCTGTTAATCCTGACTATCACCATCATCAAACAGGTGAGGACAATGGCGATGCTCACTTGAAGCGCATGCTTATCGGACACCAGGTTGTCATCCCTGTTACCGGCGGAAAGCTGGATTTAGGTCCTTGGGAGCAAATTTTCTACGCGGAATTCGATGGTCAACGCAAAAAACGTGTCATTTTGAAAGCAATTGGATTCTAAGTGCTGGAATTTGATGGAATCTTGATACGACTGCGCGATAATAGATCATCGGCAAAAAAACGGTACACCAGTTGGAAACCAGCCGGTCAACTTCCCTTAGGGATGAAGGAGGAAAATGAAAGGCGCAGCTCTTCGTAAGCAAGCAATTCAGAATATGCACAGCAGGAACCTCATTCGTAATTCTTTTGAAAAGCCGGCGGCAAACGTCGCTGAAATGTTTGGCGTTAATGTATTTAATCGCCAAGCAATGCGAGCCCTTCTACCTAAAGCAGCGTTTCGTACCTTGATGAAGACGCTCGAGGAAGGTGAACCGCTCGATCCATCTCTTGCCGACATTGTTGCTAATGCCATGAAGGACTGGGCAATCGGACGCGGGGCTTCTCATTACACTCACTGGTTTCAACCAATGACCGGATTGACTGCCGAAAAGCATGATTCATTTTTGGTATCGGCAGGTGATGACGGCGCGATTCTAGAATTTTCCGGAAAAACTCTTATTCAAGGTGAGCCGGATGCCTCGAGCTTCCCTTCAGGTGGAATTCGCTCAACCTTTGAAGCTAGAGGCTACACAGGTTGGGATCCGACTAGCCCTGCTTTCTTAATGGAAAGCACAATGGGCAAGACTCTTTGTATTCCAACGGTATTCTGTGCCTACAGTGGTCACGCTTTGGACAAAAAGACGCCGCTTTTACGTTCACTTGATGCCATCAATAAGCAAGCTATGCGTTTGCTGCGCGCTTTAGGCAATAAACAATCCAAGCGGGTTACTTGCACGGTTGGTGCTGAGCAGGAATATTTCCTGATTGATGAATCGTTTTATCTATTGCGCCCTGATTTGATTAATGCCGGACGTGCACTTTTTGGTGCCAAGCCGCCAAAAGGTCAGGAAATGGAAGACCACTATTGGGGTTCTATTAAAGAGCGCGTTTTGGCCTTCATGATGGATGCCGAAGCTGAGCTTTATAAATTAGGTGTTCCAGTCAAAACAAGACACAACGAAGTTGCTCCTGCGCAATTTGAAGTGGCTCCTGTTTTTGAAGGAGCAAATATTGCCATCGACCACAACATGCTTCTGATGGAAGTCTTCCGTAAGATGGCACAGAAGCATGGTTTGCGCTGTCTTTTCCACGAGAAGCCTTTTTCTGGTGTTAACGGTAGCGGTAAGCACAACAACTGGTCTTTAGCCGATGATTTGGGCAACAATCTCTTGGAGCCTGGTCATACACCGCATGAAAATACGCAATTCCTTTGTGTGTTGACGGCAATTTTAAGAGCGCTGGATAAATACGGCGGTCTTCTGCGTGCTAGCATCGCTTCAGCCGGTAACGATCATCGTCTGGGTGCTAACGAAGCGCCTCCGGCAATTCTAAGTGTTTATCTTGGTGACACATTGAATGCCATTATCGAAGGATTGATATCCGGTAATGGTGGGTCGGGAGCCAAAGGTGTTCGCAATATCGAAATAGGCGTTACTACTCTGCCTTCATTGCCGAGAGATGCCTCCGATCGCAATCGCACATCACCGTTTGCTTTCACCGGCAATAAGTTCGAATTCCGTGCTGTTGGTTCCAGTCAGTCATTAGCATTTCCCAACACGGTTTTAAACACAATCGTTGCTGATTCGTTGCACTATCTTGCCGCCAAGATTGAAGAAGGCGTAAAGGGTGGACGCCCACTCAACGATGTTGTTCAGGAAGTTGTGCAAAAGACACTTACCGAGCACAAGCGCATCATCTTCAATGGCGACAATTACAGCGAAGAATGGCATAAGGAAGCAGCCAAGCGTGGACTGCCAAATCTGCATAACACTATTGAGGCTTTGCCGCGTTTTGTGGATAAGGAAACCAAAGAACTCTTCAAGGCACATTCAGTGCTCAATGAAGAAGAATTGGTCAGCCGCTATAACATTCAGCTTGAGTCGTATTGCAAGACGGTCAACATCGAAGCATTGCTCACAAGCAATATCGCAACGACGATGATTATGCCGGCAGCAATTGCTTATCAAACGCAGCTTGCCGGAGCAGTTATCGCTACGAAAAACGTCCTTAGCAATGTAGATATCAGTGGTCAAACCAGGATGCTTGAAGATTTGACTCACAAGATATCGCAATTGAAGGCGGCCATTGATACTTTGGACAAGCTCAACAAGAAAGACGAGAAAGCACATTCGGATCTTTTCGATCACGCTAAGTTTTACGAATCAAAAGTGATACCGGCGATGAATGAAGTGAGATCAATAGCGGATGACCTTGAGTCAGTAGTTGACGATTCACTATGGCCTCTGCCGAAATTCCGAGAGATGCTCTACATCTACTGAGGAAAATTGGACAATTTTAGACACCAGAATCACTAAATGCAGTGATTCTGGTGTCTTGTTCCTTGAAAAGTTTTACTAGGATTTCCCTGTTTGGGAATATCGGCGCAAACAGGCGCAGCGACCCACTCTTAGAAATTCGTCACAAAAAGTTGCTAGTACAAACCGATGAGCCAAAAGTTGAAGATCCGACTAGATCATCCTGTGCCTGCCGCTGAAGCTGGGAAGAAACTGGAAGGCGTGCTTGCGAAGAAAGGAGACATGCCGCAAGCCGCCGTAGCAATTCGTCAAGAAGCCGGACGTGATAATCTATTCCGCTGATGCGGAGCCACCTAATTGATAACTCGCGATAAACAAATCGTAAAGGGTTTAACTGTAGACGTGCTGTCACTAATAAATGACAGCGGCATGTCTGCAAAGATTTTTTCTTACGGCGCAACATTAGCTGAGTTGCATGTTCCCGATCGCTTTGGAAATAGTGCCAATGTGGTTCTTGGATTTGATAATCCGGAGCCATATTTTGCAGAACACCCATACTTTGGTTGCATCATTGGACCTGTCGCCAATCGTATTGCCGGAGCGCAGTTTGAACATGATGGTGTCCGTTACCGCCTTGACGCCAATGACGGCAAAAATACTCTCCATGGCGGTGGAGCAGGGCTGAATCGAAAAAATTGGCGGATTATTTCAATGAAGGATGACTCCGAGCCGGCAGTAACTCTAAGCGGAGAGAGTCCACATCTGGAAGGCGGCTTTCCTGGTACGTTGGTGGTGGAAGTTACCTATGCTTTGACGTCCGACAATCAATTGCGAATCGAATACCGAGCGACAACGGATGTAGCGACGCCTGTAAATTTGACTCATCACAGTTATTTCAATCTTAATGGTGCAGGATGCGGTGACATCTTAGATCATGAGCTGACGGTCAATGCTGATGAATACACGGTTATCGGACGCGACGCTATTCCTACTGGTGAAATTAGGTCAGTCGATGCCACTCCTTTTGATTTTGTCCAGCCGGAACTCATAGGCGCGCGAATTGGACAGACCGACAATGGCTATGACCATAATTATGTGCTCAATAAGACCGATTCTGTCTCCATGGCTGCCCGTGTCTATCACAAAGACTCAGGTAGGCTGATGGAGATGTGGACGACTGAGCCGGGCTTGCAGTTTTACTCAGGCAATTATCTGGACGGTTCAATAGAAGGCAATGGCGGTGCCTACGGTAAGCACGCGGGGTTTTGCCTTGAGGCGCAGCACTTTCCCGACGCAGTCAATCAGCCAGGTTTTCCATCGATTATTCTGCAGCCGCAAAAATCTTATCGGCAATTGACTGTCTATCGATTCACTTGCGTTAGATAAAATCAGAAGCATTGTAAAGATGCGCTGCTTTGGTGGGTTTTACCGCTTGGGGCTGCCAAGATGTTGGTAAATCATAGCCAGGGGGTTTAACTCTCTGGTTGATTACGTAAGGAGGAATCATGAAGAACAGTGCATTGCGTCTAGGCGCAGCCACCTTAGCAGTTATTTCAGGCTTACTATTTACCGTACCGGCAAACGCGCAGTTAATTGCGCCGAACTGGCCTGTACCAACATCACCTTATGAGCAAGCGGCGCTTGCTTTGCAGCGTAAAGTATTTGAGCACTATCAAGCAGGCTATTTGAGCGACCTTGAATTTGCTATGTACAACGAAGAAATCTTCTGTGCAATGGATGCCTGTATGTGGAGGCGCATGAGAAATGTTTCTGATGCAATCAACAACAGACGCACGATGAAGAAACTTAAGCTCATTGAAGATCAATACAACTTCTCGACGCAATTGAGACGTAAGTAGTCGACTTCAATTACTGCCTAAAGTAGCAACCGGAAAATAAACACCTTTGGCGACGCGGTGCCACCAGGCGCCCGTCGCTTTTTGTTCGTCAAAACCAGTGAAGCGATAGTCGAAAGTCATCGCTCTTATGTAATGAGGGGGTTTGTCGGGAAAAGGATTTGTTTTAAGTAGTGCGAGAACATCAGGTTGTCCATCCAACAACCGTCTGACAAACGCCATAAACCATGGATTACTGCCGTAATCCGAAAGTGCGGCAAACCACATTTGCCAATCCAGCCTGGGTTGATACGGCGCCACGATAGGCGGCGCGCACTTTACATTACCTGGTTTGAAGTAAAACTCGTATTCCTTCCAGACATTGCCGTCTTCGCTGCCTTCGATGATTATCTCCGGGCGAGATGTGGTCATGATGGCAAATAGTCCGTATCGATTGAAAAATTGGTATGGTGCTGACAAAGCCAGGATTTCGTTAGCTTGTTCTCGTAAATAACCAAACGGAGAAACAGAACGCGTGAAGTGGCACAGTACTATGACCATCAAGAGACCCAGGCAAACATAGGATGCTGCGCGCTGAGTCTTTTTAGGACCCCTGGTGTTATCAAACTGCTGCGTCTGCTTTCTTATACTTGCCGGCATTAACCTTGATATTGCGGCATCATCCAGCAGAGAGAAAATGAGCACAACTGTCAGTAAATTGAAAAAAGCGTAATTTCCGGTTGATGCAATTAAAAACTGCAAGAAAAACATAAGTCCGGCGGCTATTAGTCGAAACCGATAAGGTGCAAATACAAGCAGAGGCACAAGAAGCTCTTCGAAGAAGACGAAACCACAAGAAAATTGTTGAAACCAAAGTGGTAATTGATTGCCGAACCAAGCTAAAGGCGTGGGTAATGGTTGTGTTTGGTAGTGATAGGTAAGTGCAGTTAAGTTCTGCCAAGTCTGGTCACCGCTGGCTAATTTGCACAGTCCGGACTCAAATAGCAACCGAAATAATAGAAGTCGTATGAGAAATAAGATGATTCTTGGTGGCTGTCCAAACGCACCTTCTTTGCCGCGGATTTTCCAGGGGAATTCATACCATTGCCAGGGCGCAAAGAAGATGGACAGGAATCCTGTCTCCAGAAGCAGGATATCCCACTGGAACATGAGAAAATCGCCGCCGATTGTCATAATGGAAAGGTAGAATAGCCAGCACAATGCTAACGCCGGTGCGGTGAAAAATCCAAGCGTGACAAGCAATGCCGCTAACGCGCCTATAAGTGGTATCAGTTGCAGTGCCGTGTCGCTGCTATTGATCCAAGCAACTGTCGGTAATTGCCAAAAGGTAACTCCGGCTTTTCCGGCAGTTTCCATAAGTATATGAGCCGGCAGTATTCCGTTGGAACCAATGAGCCCTTTCATCTGAACGCAAAGGGATAGGAAAGCGACAATATAAACAATTCCCAGCATGCGCAAAAATAGCCAGCGCATCAAAGCGTAGGATTCGGTTGCTTTTACTATCCTGCCGTCTCCTGACATCAAGTTTTCCCTTGTCAAATTTACTAAGATTATAGGTGCTGCTCTTAATCCTGTATATTTAGTTCGGTACGGGCGTTCAACATTGTTTGAGATTCGCCCACGATGCTCACTATTGAGGTCTGATATGCGCTCGTTGGCGGTTTTTGCAATAACACTGGTGGCTGTAGCAGGTTTGACAGTGTTTGTTTTTATTAGGTACATGACCGATTTGCCGGGTAAATGTTATACGGGCAAATTTTTGCCGCTCAGTCAGCAAGAAGAACAAATTTCCGCCGACCTGCAAAAGCACATAACTTATCTTGCCGGTGATATTGGTGAGCGTAATATTTCGACCGCTGACTCATTGAAAAAGACTGTTATTTATATCGACAAACAACTCGAGTCGTATGGTTATAAGACAAAAATACAAGAGTTTCTCACTGACGGAAAACTAATGGTCAACTTGGAAGCGGAGATTCTAGGTGATCGCTATCCCAAGGAAATTATTGTCCTCGGCTCGCATTACGATAGCGTGCCCAACTGTCCAGGCGCCAACGACAATGCCTCAGGTGTTGCCGGCAATTTGGAAATTGCTCGCTTGTTAGCCAAGCAAAAATCCGATCGTACAATTCGATTTGTGTTTTTCCCAAATGAAGAGAATCCTTATTGGGGAACAGACAATATGGGCAGCAAAGTCTATGCTGACCGCGCAGGCGATGCCAATGAAAATATCATAGCCATGTTGTCCCTGGAGACAATGGGTTATTTCTCCGATGAACCAGGCAGTCAACGTTATCCACGTCCATTTGATCTGTTGTATCCAAACACAGGCAACTTCATAGGAATTGTCGGCGACCTGAATTCACGCCCTCTTGTACACAAATGCGTGGGAGTTTTTAGACAGACAACATCATTCCCTATAGATGGCGGAGCCATCTATGACAAGGTGCCGGGAGTTGGTTGGTCAGATCACAAACCATTCTGGGACCAAGGCTACAGAGCTGTGATGGTGACGGACACTGCACCATTTCGTTATCCTGATTACCATAAACCAACAGATACACCGGACAAAATAAACTATCCAGCACTTTCCCGCATCACACTTGGATTAAGCAAGGTAGTGCAAGATATCTCGCGTTCGGGCGTTGAATAAACTACCTTCTCGGTAGTTCGCGCTTTCTCATGCGGATGGACTTCGGTGTAATTTCTACGAGTTCATCAGATTCGATGTACTCGAGGCATTTCTCGAGTCCCATTTCCATTGGCGCTTGTAGGGTGACGAGTACGTCACTATTGGCACTACGCATGTTGGTCAATTTCTTTGCCTTGCAGACATTGATATCGAGATCTTGCGGGCGTGTGCTTTCACCGACGATCATTCCGCCGTATACGCGAATTCCTGGAGTGATGAAGAATACGCCGCGATCTTCAGCGCCGCCTAAAGCATAAGCTGTGGTGTCACCGGTTTCCCAGGCAACAAGAACGCCGTTGCGTTGACGAGCAATATCGCCAACCCATGGACGGTATTCCAAGAAAGCGTGGTTCATAACGCCGTTGCCTTTGGTTAAGCGCAAGAATAGGCTGCGGAAACCAATTAAGCCGCGTGTCGGCACGACGAATTCCAGAAGTGCCTGGTTGCGGTCGACGTGCATGTTTTGCAATTCGGCTTTTCGAGTACCTAAAGCTTCCATTGTTGGTCCCAGGAAGTCTTCCGGTACGTCAATCATAAGGCGCTCGAATGGCTCGTGATCAACATCTTCAATCTTGCGAACGATAACTTCCGGACGTGATACTTGGAATTCGTATCCTTCGCGACGCATTGTTTCAATCAAGATGCCCAAATGCAATTCACCGCGACCGCTGACCATAAATGTATCGGTGTCTTCGGTGTCTTCCACGCGCAAGCTTACGTTTGTCTCGAGCTCACGATAGAGGCGCTCTTTTACTTGCCTTGATGTGACGAATTTTCCTTCTTGTCCGGCAAATGGGCTGTCATTGACCATGAAAGCCATTTTCATTGTCGGTTCGTCTACTTTGATGCGCACAAGGGCTGAGGGCTCGGCAGCCGAAGCAATTGTGTCGCCTACGTTGCAGCCGGCAAAACCGGATAAGGCGACAATTTGTCCAGCTGAGGCTTTTTGAATTTCCAGGCGCTTCAGTCCGTGGAAGCCGAAGAGTTTGCTGACTTTACCTTTTACTTGTGTGCCGTCTTCCTTCATAAGGACGACTTGCTCACCATCCGATACGGTGCCGTTGTAGACACGACCGACAGCAATACGACCCAAGTAATCACTATAGTCCAAAATTGTTACTTGCATTTGCAATGGCTCATCCGGATTGCCTGTTGGCGGTGGGCAATGCTCAACCATCAAATCCAATAATGGACGAAGATCAACACCTTCATCTTCTACATGCTTTTTGGCAAAGCCTTTGACACCGGAGGCGAATACATAAGGGAAGTCGAGTTGTTTATCATCTGCACCTAGCTCGATGAAAAGATCGAATACTTTGTTGACGGCAATATGCGGATCAATGTTTGGACGATCTATTTTGTTAATTACAACGATAGGACGCAGTCCGCGCTCAAGTGCTTTGCGCAATACGAAACGTGTCTGCGGCATCGGACCTTCGCCTGCATCGACTACGAGCAATGCCGAGTCCACCATACCGAGAATACGCTCAACTTCGCCACCGAAGTCGGCGTGTCCAGGCGTGTCCACGATATTGATATCGAAATCTTTGTATTTAACGGCTGTGTTTTTAGCCAAAATAGTGATGCCGCGCTCGCGCTCCAGGTCATTGGAGTCCATGACGCAGTCGACTACTTCTTGATTCTCGCGAAAGACGCCTGTTTGGCGCAAGAAGCCGTCCACAAGGGTTGTCTTGCCGTGGTCGACGTGGGCAATGATTGCCACGTTACGAATGTGGCTGACAGTGCTTTGGGAGTTGGTTTTTAGTTTTTCGCTTTCCATGGTTGCCGTAGTCATCTTTGCCGAATGTCCTAATTATATGGTGGGAGAATCTCTTTTTAGCTGTATCCTAGAAGCGTAGCCTAATTGGACTGGGAGGTCTATTGAGTCAGCCGCTTGAAGGGGTAGTATTACGAGGCCATGCCGGTGGTTGGCTGGTCTATGTGGACTTACTTGCTTCAACGTTTGTGTGCCAGGCCAGGGGCAGGCTGAAGAAAGAGAAGACTTCAATAATCACAGGCGATCGGGTAGAACTCGATGAAGTCTCGACTGCAAACGGCACCGCAGTAATCGTGGCGGTCAGGAAAAGGCACAACGTGCTAACCCGCCCGCCATTGGCTAATGTGGACCAGGTTGTAATTGTACAGTCATTGTCTCCCCGTGAGTGGAGCCTTCACCTATGTGATCGCTATCTAGTGCATTTCCAGCTGGAGCTGCCGAAGTGCATGCCTGTACTGTGCCTGAATAAGGCGGATTTGCTGCCAAAAACAGAGATCGAACCTTTACAAAAAATTTATGAGGAATTGGGTTATACGGTAATAATTACCTCCGCTATGACCTCAAATGGACTGAAGGACTTGATGAAGTGCCTGGAAGGCAAGATTTCAGTCATAAGCGGTCCTTCGGGCGTGGGTAAGTCCAGCCTGCTCAATGTTTTGCATCCGGGATTGAAACTCAAAGTTGATGAGCGTGAGGAAGAGACCGGCTTTGGGCGCCATGTGACCACATGTAGTGAGTTGTATTCAGTTGAGTTAGGCAGAAAGGGAGAGGCTACCTGGATAGCTGATACGCCTGGTTTTAGTGTCTATGACTTGCGTTATCCGGAGCCTGTGCAGGTGGGCAAAGAATTTCCTGAAATAAAAGAGCTGGCAGAAGACTGCAAATTCTCTAATTGTTTGCATCTGGTTGAGCACGAATGCAATGTCCTTTCCAATATGGACAAAGTCAACGAAAAGCGATATGAAAGTTACGCACAAGTGGTGGCTGAGGCGCAGCATGAAAAGAGGCAGCGCAAGGACACTTCAACCAAGGTAGAAGCGGCAGTCAAAAAAGTCGGCGGCAAAGAAGGAAAAGGCGTAGCTGTTCCACGTTTGTCGCAAAGATATAGAGAAACATCCAGACGTAAAATCCGCCAAGACTTAGTCCAGATTGATGTCGACGATGACGAAGACATCGAAGATACGTAAAAGGAGAATCAAATGAACTCAACGCAACTAAGCTTCCCACCACATTTCCTTTGGGGAGCAGCAACTGCGTCCTATCAAATTGAAGGTGCCTGGAACGAAGGCGGAAAAGGCGAGTCCATTTGGGATAGATTCAGTCATACTCCCGGCAAAGTGCGTGATGGAGACACAGGCGACATTGCTTGCGATCACTATCATCGTTTTGCTGAAGACATTAAGCTCATGCGTGATATGGGCATCAAGGCTTATCGCTTTTCCATTTCTTGGCCGCGTGTGATACCAAATGGTTCCGGTCCTGTTAATTGGGTTGGACTCGATTTCTATGATCGCGTAGTTGACGCATTGTTGGTCGCCGGAATTGAACCGTGGGTCACTTTGTACCACTGGGATCTACCGCAAGCACTGCAAGACAAAGGCGGTTGGACTAATAGAGATGTATTAGGTTACTTCGCGGATTATGCTGCATGCATGACACGTCGCCTCGGAGATCGCGTTCATAACTGGATGACTATCAACGAACCATGGGTGATTTCCTTCCTGGGTAATAACACAGGTGAACACGCTCCTGGTATTAAGGACGAGAAGATTACATTGCAGGTTGCACACAATCTTATGGTTGGACATGGCATGGCTGTACAAGCAATTCGTGCCGATCAACCAAAATCCAAAGTGGGGATTGTGTTTAGTTTGTCTCCTGCAGAAGCTGAGACACATTCACCTGGTGATATGAGAGCTGCTCAAATGTCTTGGGAAACAGGCAGTGGTTGGTTCCTTGATCCAATTTTGAAAGCTCATTACCCGACAGGTGCCTGGAGCGCATACGGAGCTAATGTGCCTGATGTGAAGCCGGGAGATTT
Organism: Candidatus Obscuribacterales bacterium; assembly: GCA_019744775.1. Classification (NCBI taxonomy): domain Bacteria; kingdom Bacillati; phylum Candidatus Melainabacteria; order Candidatus Obscuribacterales; species Candidatus Obscuribacterales bacterium. The sequence goes on along the minus strand of JAIETZ010000001.1, from coordinate 131,310 downwards.
TGCGCTGACCTCGCAGAAACTGGACTTTGTCGGAGTCAATTATTACTTCCGCACATTGGTCAATGAAAAAGGAAACGTCGAACAAATAAAGGGCTCCGAATACACTGAAATGGGTTGGGAAGTACACGCACCATCGTTGCGTGGCTTGCTCAATCGCATGAAATCGGAATATCAATTACCCCCTGTCTATATCACTGAAAACGGCGCTGCCTTTAAAGACGAAGTCTCCGCAGACGGACAAGTGCACGACCCACGTCGTCTCAATTTCATCAAAGATCACCTGACTGCAGTACGCGACGCTATCAACGACGGAGTCGATGTACGCGGTTATTTCGTCTGGTCATTGATGGACAACTTCGAATGGGCGCATGGCTTCTCCAAGCGCTTCGGTGTCACACATGTCGACTACAAAACACTTAAGCGCACAGTAAAAGACAGCGGCAAGTGGTATGCGAAAGTAATTAAAGCCAATGCCATAGTTGATGCAGCGCAATTAGCGACTGTCAAAGAGACTAGTCCCGCACGATCAGATTATCGATAAGTCGTACTTTGCCAAGTTTTGCTGCGACAAGTATGACCATTGGTAGGCGTGCTTCTTCGAGTTCAGCAAGCGTATCAGCATCGCATGCTTCCAGATATTGTAATTCCGTCCCTGGAAGCTGCCGTATAATTTCGCGGTAGCGAGCCAGTGAGTATTTGAGTGACACGCCCTTGCTTAATGTCTCATCGCGTACTTTACAGAGGATGTTGTACAACTCGGGTGCTAGAAATCTTTGTTCTTCTGTTAAATAGACGTTGCGGGAGCTCAGTGCTAACCCATCTTCGGCTCGATGGGTTGGTACGCCGACAATTTTTACAGGGACGTTCAAATCAGCTACCATTTTACGAATGACCATCAGCTGCTGATAGTCTTTTTCGCCGAAATAGGCTACGGTTGGCTCAACCATGTTGAACAATTTCAAAACAACTGTGGCGATACCAGTGAAGTGTCCAGGACGAAATGTACCGCACAGCTTTGATGTAAGTGCTGTCGGTGGCACGACTTTGGTTGTTTCGCCACCTCCAGGCGTGTACATTTGTTCAACTGACGGGTGAAACACAAGGTCAACGTTTTCGCTGCGACAAAGTTCAAGATCCTTTTCCAGTGGGCGCGGATACTTGTTCAAGTCTTCCAAGGGTCCAAACTGTAATGGATTGACGAAGATGGAAACAATTACGGATTCGCATTCTTGTCTGGCGCGGCGCACCAGTGACATATGTCCCTCGTGCAAGGCACCCATTGTCGGCACGAAGCCCACGCGCCCGGATTTGCCGTGTCTCCATTTCTTTAGGTCGTTGACTGTTTCAACTAATTGCATAGTAGCTTGCATTAAATGCTCGGCCACGTTGGTAGTGTTGATGCGTTGAGCAATTCAAGCAATTCGTCTTCTTCGGATTTAGCTAGAGAAAACGACTCTTCATCACTTGGAAAAGTTTGATTCATTACATCATTTGCGTAGTTGGCAACTGCTTGCTGGCTGTCTTTGGAGAATTCCGCATAGCGTCTGACAAAACGTGGATGGAAATCGGTGTATTTTCCAAGTAAATCGTCAGTGACAAGAATTTGCCCATCGCAAGCATTACCGGCACCAATTCCCACAGTTGGTATAGTCAGCTTTTCTGTAATAAGCTTTGCCACAAATGCAGGCACCATTTCCAGCACAAGACTAAATACACCCGCATCTTGCAATGCCACAGCATCTTTCATTAGCTTTACTGCTTCTTCGGCCTTCTTGCCTTGCACTCGTGTTCCGCCCAATCCATGAATTGATTGTGGCGTAAACCCTAGATGTCCCATCACAGGAATACCCATACCAACTAGGCGGGTGATAATTTCTATGTTTAACTCAGTAGCCCCTTCCAACTTAACGGCTTGAGCTTCAGCTTCTTTAATAAATCGTCCGGCATTCGTAATTGCCTGGGTTAAGTCCACTTGGTAGCTCATAAAAGGGAGGTCAGCCACGACAAATGCGTTTTCGACACCCCTAGTTACAGCTTTGGTGTGATGAAGCATTTCTTCGACAGTTACGGCATGCGTTGTCTTATGTCCCAGAGCCACCATTGCCAGGCTGTCGCCGACCAGAATCAAGTCTACGCCTGCCTGATCGAGCATTTTGGCTGTTGAATAGTCGTAGGCGGTCAGAGCCACAATTTTGCGACCAGACTGCTTATATTTTTGAAGCGTATGGGTCGAGACTGCCTTTTTCATGGGCCAATAATACCAGTTCTAATCTAAAGTGCTATACAACTTTTGAATTGTGTGAACATCCCTCTGAGATAGATTTGGCTTAACCTTAAAAGCATTGTTAAACCGGAACATCATGTCCTTGCTGTTAGCCGAGTGAATATCAATCCCTAGCGCATGTCCTATTTCGTGGAGACAGGTACATTTCATCTCCGCGTCTGTGACGACAGCGCCGTCGTTAGCCCGTCTCGTCGGAAGTTTTATACGCACTTTGAGCAAGACTATATTGCCGACACCGGCTTCATCGAATTCCTCATAAATGCTTGAGCCGGCATTTGGCTTTCCTGCAGGTAAATTGATACCGTCATTCCAGGTTTTGGTCCAAGTGCAAATAATATCCGCTTCTTTTTCAGTTGCCGCGCGAACAAAACTTAGCTTGCCTCCGCTGGCATCACTCCAGGAATAAAATGAACTGATTAATATATCTCTGAATTGTGAACGATAGCCTGAGACAGATGAACCGTCTTCCAGATAGATCTTAATCGGCAATTTCTTTTTCGGCCAGCGCATGAGCCATCCATCAGATGACAAAAGATCAAAGTAGTCTGTTTTTGCTGGTGTCAAAGGCTCTTTTGCATAAACACTTGTGCAAAAGAGCAGGACTAAACAAGCAAGAGACCAATGTCTCACTTACTTCACCGAAGCTAGTTGCTTGATTCTTTCTTTGGCATCAGCTGAGTTTTGTCCAGTTGGTGCAACTTGCACATATTTTCTGTATTCGCCTACGGCTAAGGCCGGTTGATTCAACGCTTCGTAAATTGAACCCATGTAATAGTAGGCTTCAACTTGCTTGGGATCCATCTGCAAGGCTTTCTTGTACTCGGCAAGAGCTTTGGCATAGTCATTCTTGCCTTGGTAGGCAGTAGCCAAACTGAAGTGTGAGCTACCGTCTTCGTAGAAGGAAATTGCCTTCAAATAATCAGCGATTGCACCGTCTAAGTCATTACCAGTTGTTTGTTTTTCGTATGCTGATTTGATAAATGGATCAGCCTTCAATTGTTTGACTTGTGTCAAATACTGACGATAGCTGGCTTCCTTGGGATTCAGCTGTATGGCTTTGGTGTAGGCATTTATAGCTTCATCCAAGTCTCCTTTTGCCTGATACGCAGTTGCCATGCTGTACCAAACGGAAGCATCATTAGCATCGACTGTCAGAGCTTTCTTGTACTCAGCAATAGCTTCGTCGAGTTTGCCGTCTATTTGTAATTGGACGGCGTGATCGAAAGAGGCTCTAGCTTCTCCGGCTTTTGCCTTCTCACTTGATGTTTGCATGCGTTGGACAGCAGTTGGATTGGCTGTCAGTGCTTTTACTCTTTCACGGGCGTATTGAGCTGAATTGCCGTTAGGAGCAAGTTGCAAATACTTTTGATATTCCTGAATAGCTTTTGGTCCTTGGTTGAAGTTCTCGTCCAGTGAAGCTAAGTAGAACCAAGAATCCGCTTCGCCTTTAGCATCTAGATCAACGGCTTTTTGATAGGCGCTGCGTGCTTGTGAGAAATTGTCTATTGCTGAATATGCTCCGGCCAAGTTGCTCCAGGTACGAGGGGCGTTTGGTGTAATTGCCAAGGCTTTGTTGTAGAGTTCAATAGCACCGGCAAAGTCACCGGCAGTATGTTTTGCAATTGCTTCATCTGTAATAGAACCAGCCTTGCCGGCCTTAAGTGATAACACTAGGTCGGAATATTGTTTTTCCTTTGGATTCAGTGCAGACGCTTTAGCATATGCTTCTGCTGCACCGTCTATGTCGCCTTTGCCCTGATATGCTGTTCCCATGCTGTACCAATAAGAAGCTTCGTTTGGCTGCACAGCAATCGCTTCTTTGTACTTGGCGATGGCTTCATCAAACTTGGATGCTTGTTGCAATTGAATCGCATCCTGGTAGGCGGTTCCTGCCGTTGCTAGCTGCTGTCTTTCTTTTGATGTGGCAAGTTTTTCGACTTTGGTTGGATCAAGTGACAAGGCTTTGATACGAGCTTGAGCAAGAGCGACGTTGCTGCCGTGAGGCGCAGCGGTAACGTATCTTTGATATTCTGTTAGTGCTTTTTGTCCCTGACCGAAGTGTTCATCAAGAGCAGCTAAGTAAAAGAAGCTTTCGACTTCTCCTTTTGGATTAAGTTCAACTGCCTTGGAATAGGCGCCGCGTGCACCGCCGAAGTCATCACTTGCCTGCAGGGCTCCTGCGTAGTTGGACCACGTGTGAGCGTCGTTAGGAGTGGCTTCCAACGCTTTCTTGTAGGACTCGATAGCTCCGGTAAAGTCTCCTGCCGTATGTTTCTTTTCGGCGTCTTCAATAAATGGTTGAGCTTTTAGTGCTATGGCTGCTGAGAGGGCTTGTTTGTAATCAGTATTCTTCGAATCAAGACTAATTGCTTTCTCGTACCACATTACTGCTTGCGGTAAGTCACCTTTTGCTTGATAGAGCGTACCAAAAGAATAGGCATAGCCGGCGTCTCGTGGTGCTAGTTCTACGACCTTTTTGTATAACGGTAAAGCCTCGTCATATTTGCCGGCTTGTTGCAGGCTCAAGGCTTGATCGTAAGATTCGCTCACCTGCTTGAGAGTATCCTTCTCGCCTGAGGTGAGCAGCTTTTCAGTAGCGCCAAGATTTGCCGTCAATGCTTGTATGCGCTTTCTTGCTGGTTCGACATTAGCTCCAACTGGAGCTTCTGTTGTGTATTTCTTATAGGTGGCGAGAGCTTCTGCCCCTTGTTTATAGTGCTCGTGAATTGCGGCAATTAGATAGACATCTTCCACCTCACCTTTTGGATCCAATTGAATAGCTTTTTGGTAAGCATCGCGTGCCCTAAAGAAATCATCGGAAGCTTGATAAGCAGCACCTAAGTTGGTCCAGATGTTTGCATTGTTTGGAACAATCAATAGCGCTTGGCGATAGAGATCAATTGCCGCTGTAAATTCATTAGCTTTGAATTTCTGATAAGCCTGGTCAACCAGGGGTTGTGCTTTTAGAGCAAAGGCATGCTCCAACAAAGTCTTGAACGCAGAATTTTTAGGATCAATGGTGCCTGCTTGTTGATAATATTTAATTGCTTCGTCAATGTCACCTTTCTCTTGATACATTGAGCCTAAGCCGGAGACATATGCTGCTTCTTTTGGTTGCAATTGAATTGCCTTTTGAAACAGTGTTTGGGCTTCGTCAAAATTCTTTTGTTTAGTTAGATCAACAGCTTTTTGATAAGCCTCCTCGGCATCTTTGATCATAGCCAGTTCGCGCTCGCCTTTGATCTTTACCGTGTCTTGAATATTTGCCGACAAAGCCTTCATGCGTTCTTTCGCTAGGGTGGCAAATTGACCCGTTGGATGCTCTGCGGCATATTTGCGATATGCTGCTAAAGCCAAGGCGCCGGCACCCAAGTGTTCGTCAATGATGGCGATACGATAGGCGTTGTCTGCCTGTCCGACTGGATCTAGTTCAAGAGCTTTTTTGTAAGACTCTTTGGCAGCAGGGTAGTCTTCAAAAGCGTATTGCGCGCCGGCAAGGTTGTACCACCACGGGGCGTTTTTCGGGCGAATGGTTATAGCTTGATTGTATAGTTCGATTGCCCCTCTGTAGTCTTTTGCCGTGTGCTTTTTCTCTGCAGCTTCTTCGATTGGCAGCGCTTTCAATTCAAGAGCGGTTTCCAAAGCCTTTTTGTAGTCGTCGTTTTTGGAATCGAAATTCATTGCTTGCTTGTATTCAGCAATGGCTTGATCTATGTCTTTTTTTGCTTGATACGTTGCACCAAGGTTAAAGTGCGCGACAGGATCTTTTGGGTTGATGCGCAGCAACGCTTCGTATCTGTTGATAGCTTCATCGTATTTACCGGCTTTGTACAAGTCGAGTGCTTCTTTAACATCGTTGGCTATCTTCTTGCGCTGCAATTGTTCCTGCGCTGCCTTTAAGCCTTGTTGTGCCGGCACGCTATTGGGATCAATAGCCATAGCCTTGTTATAGGCTTCCGTTGCTTTCTCAAAATCTTCTCTTGCTTGATAAACAGTACCGATGTTGACGTAGACATTGGCATTGCGTGGATCCATTTCCAAGGCTCGTTTGTATTCTTCAAGTGCCTGGTCATAGAGTTGTCGTGTCTGTAAGTCCACTCCGGCGTTTATGTGTTTCTGCAGAGCTGCGCGCTTTTTGGCTGAATCCAATTCGCCCAACAAGCGATTTGCCAGAGCATTCTGTTTGTCAAAACGCAAAGCTTGCTGATATTCGGCCGCAGCCTGATCAAAATCGCCACGGTACTGCAAAGCTTGACCCAAGCCGATGTGGTTGGATGCAGACATAGGATCCGCTCTAAGTGCTTCTTCCCATCCAGTGACTAATGCATCTAAGACATCCGGATCATCCGGTTTTAAGCGCAGTGCTTTGTCGTAAGCGGCAAGAGCACTAGGTAAGTCTTTTTTAGCCTGAAAAGCTTGCCCAAGTTTTACTTGTACATCGGCGCTGTCTCCCGAGCGTGAAGCATTCTGATAGGCTTGCACGGATCTATCTGAATCTCCCAGTACCCGATAGGTATCGCCCAGTTTGGAGTAAACTTTGGGATTTGCTTGAATGCGTGCGGCAGCTTCAAATTCAACAGCTGCACCTTGGAAGTCTCCGGCAAGGCGCGCGGCATCACCTAGAGCTTCTCTATCTTTTGCCGAGTTAGGGTTTTTGTTCAAATATCCGATAATACCGTCCAGGTTATTCATAGACGTTGAATTTCCCGGTGACAGGTAAAGTGCTTTGTGAAAGAGCTTAATTGCTTCTTTTGGATTGCTCATCAAAGACAAACCGTAATTGTTATAAGCAATAGCCAGGTTTTCCTTGGCTTTGCTGTAGTCCTTGTCTATCTTGAGAGCTTCTTCAAACTTTTGAATCGCCAACTGGTAGTTGTTGTTATTAAGGGCGCGCACTCCCTCGTTGTTCAATTCGACCAGGCGTGGGTCGCTGGCGGCGAAAACCATTGGACTTGTGGATAAGGGTCCAGCTAAAAGTAAGCTTGCCGAAATTGCCAGCAATAGAATTCGTTTGTGCATGAGTCTTGCTTTCGGGGGATTGCCTTTGACGTCCGTACTTCCGATATGCCCCAATAATGGATTTTAGCCATAATATTTCTGCTGAAAACCATATTGTTTCAGAATATAGATCGCAAGAAAATGTTCCTGATAATTTTTATCAGGCTCTGAATTATGGCATTAACCGTGCCCTATTTATCTAGGGTTATTCCTAACTGTGCTTTAGGATTAGCCCCTGGTTACGCTTTAGGTTCAATCAGCCCGTAATTTTTGTCACGACGGTGATATACCGTGTTTACGTGACCGGTATCGGAGTTGATGAACATAAAAAAGTCGTGTCCCAGAAGGTCCATCTGGCTGCATGCCTCTTCCGGAGACATCGGCTTAAGTGGAAACTTCTTAGAGCGGACAATGCGAGGTTTTATCTCCTCAAAAGCAATTTCCTTTTTCACTACTTCGTCGTTGTCCGGCAAGCCGGAGACATCGTTTTCTTCGTGAATTTCGGTATCGCGAATCTTGTTGCCTTTATGGTAGTAGCGGGTCTTGAACTTACGCAATTGACGCTCAATCTTGTCGGCGACAAGGTCAATTGAGGCGTACATATTTTCGGTGGACTCTTGTCCTCTAATTATTGAACCGTTTACTTTGATTGTGATTTCAGCTGTTTGGTTATCCGGGATGGATGGATTTTTTGCCACACTTAAAAGTGCTGTTACATCCAGCGGGTGATCAAAGTGCTTCTGAGCTCTGCCCAGTTTGTCCTTTAAATAGTCCTTTAGTGCATTTGTTAGTTCGATATTTCTTCCGGTGACCGTGACTTCCATCGTCACACCTCCAGTCTTCTTTTTGTGGGGAGGATATAAAACAGAGATATGTCAATAAACAAAAATAGTCTGTCCTGGAGTTTTCCATAGGCAGACTCGATTTGTTTATGGCTCTCATACTTCCAATCTACCCCCTGATAGAGGCTTTTTACCAGCAAGTGTCTTCGATTGTTGACTTATATTTCCGACTTATTTTGCCTTGGAAATTAAGGCCTGCGGGCAGCCTTGAGCCCTGAACGGGCCTCGACAACCATTTGGGCGGCATCTAAATAATTGATTGGTTTAAGAATGCCTGCGGCTTGAGCTGGTTGGGTGAAAATGCTGTCCAAACGTTTGGGCGCCTTTTTTGGCTGGTTGGTAATAGCAGTACCCTGGGCGGCTGCCCTAAAGTTCTGTTCAACTGCCATAGCTAAAAGTGCATATGCCTCTCGCGGGTAAACAGGCTGGCTTAAAAACTCAGGCGTCGGCATGGCGGCAAATGATCCGGGCAGGTGTCCTATTTTCTTGAGGAATTGATAGGCATCAAAGCCTGATTGCACCGACTCTGCGCCTGCAAACATGTGCAGTCTTGTTACAACTAATTTGTAGAAATCAGACCGCGAAATAGGCAGCGTCGGGTCTGAATTAAACGGCTCGACAATAGATGCTGAAGTTTTTAGTGACTTAAGACACTTGAGGCGGAAACGTGTATTTGGCTGGATGTAATCAGTGTATTTGTGAAGCGCCAGGAGTTGATCATCTGTAACCTTCTGGTTGGGATAAAGACTGGCGCTGGTGGCTTCGGCTGCCTGGCAACCTTTGAGGAATTGCAGAATTTGCTGCAAATCAGTGCCCATGCCGTCGCCAATCATATGAATATCAACATCGGAGCGACCGCTCAACTGACGAATTTTGGCGATGCTGTTGATTGCATATGTATATGGATCAACTGTATTCATTTTGCCGGACCAATAAGTCATAGGCGCAATTACATTGAAGTTATTGGCGATTGTTTTCCAGGGAGTGATACCGGCTTGTTGCGCTCTATTTAAAGGGCTGTAGACAATAGCCACTATGGGATAGTCATGTCCTAAAGCCTGACGAATTCGTTGTACATATGTCTCTATGTTTGCGGAGCTGACATTAGACTCCATGTCGGCACCAACAGCATCAATTCTTTGACCGCTTGGTGTCACAAAGTTGGCTACATAAATAAGTTTGTCGGCATCCGTGATAGGGCTGTGTAACTCGGAAAACGACCAGGCGATTACTCGAATATTGTTTTTGTGACAGGCATCGATAATGGCGGCAAATTTTGACGGCTCACGAAGAGCTTCGGTATTGCTGCGCGAAGTCTGAATGAAGTAGTTGCGCACACCATGAGCATGTAAATGGGCAAAATAACCGTCCACATCGCCGTCGGGATAATTCCAAAGATTAACCCAAAGCCCGGCTCCCGATGCCAGTCCGGGTGCCTTAATCGGCTCAGCCAGGACTGGTAAAAACATCGTCAAAAACGAGATGTAAGCTGCCACGACTGGTAGCAGGAAGATTTTCTTCATCTATTGTTGGTCTCCAGCCGCAGGTGCCAATAAATCCATTATAGTCATGAGGAGCCAGGAGACAAGTTTCCCGGTTCTTGGAAACTTCATTCCCAAATTCCTGTTTACAATAACGACATGAAGATAGCCCTAGCCCAAATTAACCCCACCGTCGGTGACATCAGCGGCAACGTTGAAAAGATCATCTCCTTTGGGCACCAGGCAAAACTTAAGGGTGCCGACTTGGTCATTTTTCCTGAGTTGGCAATTACCGGCTATCCGCCGAAAGACCTCCTTTTAAAATCCAACTTTATTAAGTCCAATCTGGAAGGGCTCAAACGTATTGCTGAGGAATTGGCCGACATCGCCGTTCTTGTTGGATTTGTTGATCCCAATCCCGGTAACGGGCGTCCTGTTCATAATGCTTGTGCTTTTATCAAAGAAGGCAGAGTCAAGTGCGTGCAACACAAGTCTTTGCTTCCTACATATGATGTTTTTGACGAAGACAGATATTTCGAGCCGGCATCTAAATATTGCACGTGTGAAATTGAAGGCAAAAAAATGGCCATGTCCATTTGCGAAGACATCTGGAACTACCGCGAGCTGTTTCCCAAACCACGTTACTTAATAGATCCAATTGAAAAGGTCTGTCAGGAAAAACCGGAATTGTTGGTCAACATTTCCGCTTCGCCGTTTACGGCCGGCAAAGAACACATCCGTCACGAATTGGTGCGCGCGCAAGCTATGCGCTGGGGAATTCCTGTTGTTTATGTCAATCAAGTCGGCGGCAATGATGAACTCATTTTTGATGGTCGTTCGATTGTTGTTAATGCCGATGGTGATTTGATCGCGCGCGCGGCTGCTTTTGAAGAAGACTTATTGCTGGTCGATATTGGCGCGGGCAAAAGTGAAATAAAAGATTCTCCGGAAGATAAGACGGTCAATATTTACAAAGCGCTTGTTCTGGGGACTGCTGATTACATGCGCAAGTGCGGATTTAAAAAAGCCGTTATTGGCTTGTCCGGCGGCATTGATTCGGCGGTAACGGCAGCAATTGCTGCTGCTGCAATCGGACCGCAGAATATTCTTGGCGTTGCTATGCCGTCTCCGTATTCCTCCGAGCATAGCGTAAGTGATGCACGTGATCTGGCGATGAATCTGGGAATTGAATTTCAAACTATCCCAATTGCTGAGCCAATGACTGCGTTCGACAAAATCATGCAGCCAACCTTTGCGCAGACGAAAAAGGATGTGACGGAAGAAAATATTCAAGCACGAATTAGGGGCATGATTCTCATGTCTATCTCGAATAAATTTGGTTATCTAGTTTTAACAACAGGCAATAAGTCAGAACTTGCTGTTGGTTATTGCACTTTGTATGGCGATATGTGCGGTGGCTTGGCGGTCATTTCCGATTTGCCGAAAATGATGGTTTATGATGTCGCGCGCTACATAAATGAAGCAGCCAATAAGGAAATCATTCCTCTGTCCACCATCGAGAAGCCGCCTTCTGCCGAATTGCGGCCCGGACAATTGGACCAGGATTCCTTGCCACCATATGTGGTGTTAGATGGCATTATCAACGCCTATGTTGAACAGAAGCGCAGCATCGAGGAAATAGTCAAATTGGGCTACAAAGAAGAAGTAGTTCTCGATGTTGTCAATCGAATAAACGGCAATGAGTACAAGCGTAACCAAGCAGCGCCTGGCTTAAAGGTTACAGCACAGTCATTTGGCTCCGGTTGGCGCATGCCCATTGCCCAAAGATTTCGTGAAGTTTGTATGTTGCCCGCTGATCCTCAGAAGTGAGGCAAGAGCTGCGATGAGCAGGGTGAAGGCTAAAGCCGAAACCGGAACAATATGGAATCTGATAAAATTCCCCAATCGAGACAGAGGTGCCAATGGGCAGACAAGATGACGAAATTCAGCGCAAGCTGAACGAACTGGAAGCCTCCCTGGATTATTCAACCAATGAAGACGAGGCTAAGACGGTTTTGAAAGTGCCGGAAAGCACTCAGTTGAGTACCACAGGCATTGGCTCTGAATTAAACATTTTTATTGGTTTGGGTCTACTGCTGACCAGTGTTTTGATGTTTTTCAATCATGTCAAGGTGGGATCGGGCTGGTTGTCCTGGTTGGGTTTTGGCGGACAAGGGTTTGGGCTTGTAGTAATTCCCCTGCTCATTGGTTTGGGACTAATTTTCTACAACTCAAAATCAAAGGTCGGTTGGATAGTCACTGCTGCAAGTTGTGCATTGATATTCTTTGCTGTGCTGTCTCAATTGGTAATGACTTTCCCGACTATAAGTTTCTTGGGGTTGATCATGATGCTTTTGCCGCTGGCATTAGGAGTGGCAATGTTGATGAAGGGCTTGTCCGCGAAATCGGATAAGTAGCAGGAGTTCTGTTTTTAAATGACGCAAGGTAAATCAGTGACGCAAGTTAGGCAGCAAGTAACCCTGACTAAGAAAAAATCCGGCGTGGCAATTCTTTTGTTGGATTGTCCTGGACGTTCAAATGTTTTGAACGCATCTGTGCTGGAAGAGTTGGAAGCTGCCGTTGATCATGCTGCCGCTGATGATGATATAAAAGCGGTTGTCTTTATGTCCGGCAAAGCCGATACATTTTTGTCGGGTGCCGATCTTGGCGAAGTGCGCCGGTTTGCAGATGCTGCAGCAGCAATGAAGCTTTGCCGTATGGGTCAAGCCATGTTGAACAAGTCCAGGAATTTGCAAAAACCACTGGTTGCTGCGATCAATGGTGCTTGCTTGGGTGGCGGCGTTGAGCTTATCTTGAGCTCCCACAAACGCATAGCAACCAATGATCAAATCACAGTATTTGCCATGCCCGAAGTGCGTCTTGGCCTTATCCCAGGCTTGGGTGGTACGCAGCGTTTGTCTCGGTTGCTTGGACCAAAAACAGCTTTAGAAGTCATTCTCGGCAGTGAGCCATTTGATTCCAGTCGTGCGTTGGAAATTGGCTTGATTGACGAAATTGTTGCTAGTGATGAGCTTATGGCTCGCGGTGAAGAGTTGGCTCTTGAGTTGGCCGGTGGCGGACTAAATGCATTGAAGCCGTTAGTTGCCAAAACAGAAGAATTGCCGGCTGATTATAATGCCGACAAAGTAAAAACCTTATTTGCTATAACCGAACGCTCATTGCGTATTACTACAAAAGGGCATTATCCAGCACCTCCAAAAGCTGTCGAGGTAATGAAGGACGGCTTAGCGCAAGGGATGGCGGCTGGGCTGGAGATGGAAGCAAAAGCATTTGCCGAGTTATGTACCAGTGAGACTACGCATAATTTGATGTCCATTATGCTTGCAGCAGAATTTTATAAAGCAAGCGCTTTGTCCCAATCGAAGAAGTCTGCGCTTCCTCCTATCGCCACTGTTGGTGTAGTCGGCAGCGGTACTATGGGCACGGCAATTGCAGAATTGGCTTATGCACATGGCTATGATGTTAGCCTTAAAGGCCGCGATCAAAGTCGTGTTGATGAATCTGTCGAGAAAATCAAAGCGTCACAAGCACGAAAAAGAGAGCGTGCGACAAATACAAGCGCGCATGAAGGCAAATTGCGCGGCACGGTCAATTCGCAGGACTTGGCCCTTTGTGACCTGATCATAGAAGCCAGTCTTGAAGATGTTGAAGTAAAGAAAGCTGTTTTCCAAGACGTTCTGAAAGTTGTCTCGGACAAGTGTGTATTAGCTACCAATACATCGGCACTGTCGGTTGCTTCGACAATACCCCCAGCAGCTGATGCCAGCAGATTTATAGGCTTGCACTTCTTCCAGCCTGTCGATCGCATGCAGCTGGTTGAAGTCGTCTCACACCCGCAAGCAAATAAAGATGCTGTCAGTGCGGCCTCAACATTTGTCGCTGGTTTGGGCAAGATACCGCTTTCCGTAAAAGACACACCAGGATTTCTAGCAAATAGAATTCTTGGAACATACCTTGAAGAAGTGGCTCGCTTTACGCAGGAAAATGTTCCGCTCAATTGGATCGATGAAGCAGCATTGGCATTTGGAATGCCAATTGCACCGTTTGAATTGTTGGATGAAATTGGTTGGTATTTAGTAATTGCTATTGCTGATGCACTTCATGCCGGACTGGGTGAGCGCATGACTCCACCTCCGAAAATGTATGATTCAGTGAAGGCTGGTTTGCGCAGCAAGCGCGATGGAATCGGCATATTTGTCTGGGATGAATCAGGCAGGAAGAAAGGCTACAACCCTGATCTTGAGCGCAATTTCAAAGTTGTAATATCGCCCGATAAAGTTTCTCCGGAAAAATGCTTGGAACTTCAAGAGCGTCTAATTCTGCCGATGATCGATGAAGCAGCGCGTTGCCTGGAAGAAAAAATTGTTTTGCGCGCTCGCGAGGTTGATGTGGCAACCGTCTTTGGTTTGGGCTTCCCCCCATTTAGAGGTGGGCTATTGCGTTATGCCGACAAAGTTGGTTTGCCGTATGTAAGAGATCGATTGCAAGAAATCTACGCCAGTACATTTGGCAAACGCTCTGTCAGCCAGTACATTCATAAGCTTGTCGCTGAAGATCGCGGCTTCTACGGCCGCGTCGGTGCCGATGAGTCCTGAGAACAAGACAAGGCGTCTGTTTGTCGGGACTTATTTAAGTCCTGCTCAGCAAGAAGTTTTAGGATATCTTTCAGAACGCAAGGCTGAACTAGAGAAGCAATGGCATTGTCGTGCACGTATCGTAAAACCAATTAAGTTGCATTTGACTTGGCTGTTTCTCGGCGATGTTGAAGGCAAACTGGACGAGATCACGGCTAAGCTTCAATCAACGGTGTCGAAGTTCAGCAAGCTTTCAATAAACTTTGATCAGGTAGAATTTTGGCCCTCTGCTAAGCGCCCGCGCATGGTTGTGATGACACCGAGTGTAATTCCCGATCGAGTAATGGAAATTGCCGCTGAGATTCAAACACAATTAAAGCCCTATGTGAGCAAACCTGGACATCGTGAGTATCGTCCCCACATAACTCTTGCTAGGCTGGAGCGTGAGTCGGTAAAAGCTAATGCAGTCGAATTGCCCGATTGGCTTGTTTCAAAATGCGTTCCTTTGACACAGCAAATTGAAAAGATAGAATTGATTGAAAGTGAACTTGGATGCGGAGGCGACGAATACGCATCGCTTCTGAGTTTCGAGTTAGGGTATGCCGAATAGAGGATGCCCCGGCGTCGGCGCTTGTTGCGTGTTGTTGGGGACAGAATTATTCTGCACAGCGTTGCTATTTGCTGGTTTCACTTCTTTGACTAAACCGCCGCCATCAGCTTCCATGCCCGTTGCGCATTGCTGGATGACGTCGCCTTCCATGTTAAGAATATCGGGATCAACCTCAATCGGTCCGCGCAGTGTGGACGCCGAAACTGGTGGCAATAACGGGCCTGGAATAGGTGCGTTAGAAGGTTGCGTTGGTTTCTGGCTGCTGGTTGGAATGGGTAGCATTTTTTCGAGGTGTTGATAAATGGGTGCTCCCGGCACGTTCTGGTTCCACCACTTACCGGCTTCGTCTACCATTTCATTCATCTTAGCTACAACTGCCTGTCTTCTAAAACCGGCTTTGTCGCGTAAGAAGCGATCCCAATCAAATGCCACTGGGTCTGTATGGTCGCCTTGCTGAGCGTAACGGTGAGTAATGACGTTTTCGTCTGTGACTTTGTAGCGATCTTGTAAGTACGAAACCAAACGAATGACAGATGCTTTCTGCTCCGGTGTGTAAGTCTGTGCTCCGGTGTGCACCATTTCAATCCCGATGCTGTTGTCGTTGTTTATTCCCGGTAAAGTCTTAAATATGTTGACGTGTACTGTTGCTAAATCCGGATCAACTGCTTGGTATATCATGCCATCACGATCGACGACATATTGCGCTCCGGCGTGTCGGCGTCCGACAGAACTCCAGCTATCAATGACGCGCTTTCCGCCCATTGGAATTCCGGTTTCGGTTGAATGTATAACTACATATTTAACAGCTTCGCGTCTATAGAAAATTCCGCCGCGCAGAGGATAGTGTTCGACCAACTCGGCTCTGACTAAACTGCGAGCTGGAAACTTCTCTGCGGTACCGGCTAGAAATGCATAACGAATCTTTTGCTTGAGTGCATCATCGACAGGTGTGTGATCAAAATGCGGTGCGCTCCAGAGAAACATGGTTATCGGGTATGCGTAGCGCACTTTAGGAGTGGCAATTACATGCCGCTTGCGACCCTGTTTGCCTCTGCTTCTTGTTCTGCTGCGACTGCCGGCAACTGCAACTGTGCGTTTTTTCTTGCCGCTGTACATGGTGACGGTATGTTTGGTTTTTGAACGGCTGGACTTACTCTGCACGCGAGCATCAGCAGAATCAGTTGACACGTAAAGGCAGGCGAGCACAACCATTGTTATCGACATAAAGATAACTATTGGTTGCCTAAATCCCATCCGCACTTGCAGCCTCAAAAACCGACCCTAATTCGATTATATCGGCTTAATAACGCGCGAGCAACTTTACAACCGCGTGATCTAATCCACGGATTCTTAGTCGTTGTAGGGGCGCATTGTATGCGCCCGGTTAGTCTATCCAACCGCCGCCCAATACATAGGTATCGCTCAAATCGTAAATGCCTAAAACCTGCCCTGGCGTGACTGCCGGCTGAGGTTCGGCAAAGATTACCCGGACTTGCGAAGAAGTCAAGGGGTGAACTGTTGCTTTGACGGTTGGGCTGTTGTAGCGAATCTTCACTAGAGCTTCAATTGGTTCATCTGGTGACTTGCCTATCCAGTTAACTTTGGAGGCAGTCAGCTCTGAGTCCAAAAGGCATTCTTTTGGACCGACAAAAACTGTTTTATTGGCTGGGTCCACTTTGGTCACATAAAGAGGATCAGGTGACGAGATACCCAAGCCGCGTCGTTGTCCTATCGTGTAATTGTGCGTGCCTTTGTGTTCACCCAGTTTGGCTCCGCTTACTGCGTGAATGATTGGACCAGGAGACTCGGGCAGGAAATTGCTCAGATATTCTTGAATGGTGGAATTTACCGGGATGAAACAAAGATCCTGGCTATCAGGGCGATTTGCCGAGGCTAAACCATATCCTTGGGCAATTTTGCGGATCTCTTCCTTTGTATATTCGCCCAAAGGTAGAAGAGTACTCGCCAATTGTTCAGGGGTTAATTCCCACAATACATAAGACTGATCTTTGCTTGGATCTTTGGCGCGAGCAAGGGCTGCACCTGATTCAGTCTCGACAATTCTTGCGTAATGTCCTGTCGCTATGTAATCTGCTCCCAGAATTTTTTTGCCGTAGTTGTATAAGGCTCCCCATTTAATTACTGTGTTGCAGACACTGCAGGGAAGAGGTGTCCTTCCTTCGGCATAAGACTTAGGGAATTCATCTAGAATTTGGGACTTAAACAATTCGCGCAAGTCGACTGCGTGGTGTTCGACACCAATTTGCTCGCAAACACGAGCAGCATCAATCATGCCTGTGTCGCAGCAGCGACTGCCGGACTTAATAAGCCAGCCGGTCATTCCCACTACGTCGTAGCCTGCCTGTTGCAGCAAAAGTGCCGTTGCTGAAGAATCGACGCCGCCGGACATACAGACAGCTACCCGCTTTTTGCCGGGCGCAGGCTTGGACGGCTGCTTTGTTTTAGCAACCTGGCAGTATTCTTCGAGAACTTGGGCTATTTCGGGATTTGTGTCCATGCTGTTGTCCCCGCCAGATTAGCGGGAGGTTATCAAGGGAAATATCATAACACGGACACAGGCGGCTAAACGGCTTCATTGAGATTCAATAATCTGAATTTCCTGCCTGGCCGAGGCGGCATTGAGACCGTGGGGCGCCTTTTTCAGGTAAGCCTCGTAGTGCTTAATTGCCTCACTGTAGACGCCTGCTTGTTGAAGAGCGAGACCGAGATTGTAATGCACCACAGGTGGTGCGCCAACCGCCAATGCCGTTTCGTATTCTTTAATTGCCGCTTGCAGATTGTTTTCGTGTTTATACATCACACCCAGTAAATTATGGGCAAGGGCGTGCTTCCCGTTTGATTCGGCAATCGCCTTTTGAAAAGCTGCTTTAGCACCGGCTTTGTTGCCGTCATAGAGACGCGCTTGTCCCAGGTTGAAGTTTGCTTGTGCCTTATTGCCGTGCCCTGCAGCAATTGCTCGTTCAAATGTCTGGGCGGCATCCTTGAACAAATGTTGGCGAAAGAGAGCGATGCCCAAATTGTTTAAGGCTATTGTCTTTTGTCTTTCGGGCAACGGCGAAGCGGCTTTGAGAGACTCTTCTGCTTTGTCCCACTGTCCCTGACGAATATGTCCTGTACCTTTTTCCAAATTTCCGTAGGCAACTTCTACCTGATTGAGTTTGTCTACCAATTGCTTTGTGCTTTCAGCAAATTCCGGATTTTTCTCGTACTTCAAAGATTCATTTGCTGCTTCACGCGCGGCAGTGAAATTGCCTGTGGCGCGATGAATTAGTGCCAGATTGTAATAAGCGTCAGCGCATTGTCCGTCTATTTTCAACGCTTGTCGAATTGCTGCCAATGCATCCGGGTATTTGCCTTCGTCGTATAGAGCCAAGGCAAGATTGTTGTATGCGTCAAGAAAATCGGGTCTGTTCTTAATAGCCAATCGATAGTTGGCGATAGCCTCAGTATTATTGCCTTTTGATCTCTGAGCATTGGCTAGATTAGTCAAAATTTCCGGATCATTGTTATGACAGATTTTCAGTGCTTGTTCGTAAAACACGATAGCTTCGTCGTATTTGGACTGATGATAAAGAACGTTAGCCAAGTTATTTAAACTGGGCACATTCAATGGATCAAGTTTGAGCGCCGCACGGAATTCGGTAGCCGCTCTGTCCAGGGTACCATCTCTTAAAAAACAGCGTCCTATGCCGTCGTGGGCTTCAGGGCAATTTGGATTTGCCTTAAGAGCATCTTCAAAATCCTGGCGAGCAGCGCCTATCTTGCCTTGGCGCAACAGAGCGTCCCCTTCGTTTAGAAAACGGGCTACTTCCGGTGAATATTCGCCAGCCCATACCGAACAATATGAGCTGGAAACTATGAGACTTAAAACTAGTAAGGAAGCCCTATTCACGGCTCTATCTTAACAGCTTGCTTAACAGCTGTGGAAGAGGGTGATGGGCTGTGCTAGGATCATAAGATCCCGATTTTTCGGGGCTAAACCAATAATACCTACCGGCTCGGTCTATCCGAGGTGGGGGATTTGTGTCCTTTAATTCCAACTGATGACAGAAAGCCTTCTATCTAACTCACTCAGGCAACGTTTTACTGATTCCAGCCAGTATGCGCGACTAATTGCGCGCACTGCTAGAAAGGCGATGGCGGAACTGACAATTACCGGTTTAACTGATTCTGCGAAGTCTTTGGTTCTGGCGCTTTTGCACAACCAGATTAAGCGTCCGTTCTTTTTAGTGACATCAGACAACCATGAAGCGGCTCGCTACTATCAAGAATTAAGTAACTTTAGCCGATATCCTGTCTACTTCTATCCGGCGTCGGAAATTTCGCCTTATGAACAAGTAGCCAGCAGCCCGGATACTACAGCTCAACAGATGGAAGTGTTGCAGCACTTGTTGCGCAGTGAAGATAAAACATCATTTGTTGTATTGCCTGCCAGAGCACTTATGCAGAGAGTGCTTGATAAGGACACTTTGTCCAGAGAAACACTTTCTCTAAATGTTGGATTGAGCATTGAGTCTCAGAAATTAGCCGAACATTTAGTGAAGCTTGGCTATACCAGAGAGCATCTGGTTAGTGTTCGTGGTGAATTTAGCGTTCGTGGCGACATCGTAGATATTTTTCCGTCATTTGGATCGCCTGTAAGAATTGAGTTGTTTGGTGACGAAGTTGAATCAATTCGTACATTCAATGTTGAAAGCCAACGTTCGCATGATGAATTGCAATCAGTACTGGTACCGCCGCGCTGGTGGGTTGTTTTGTCCGACAATGAAAATATTGCAGCTGTTTTGCGAAAGGCAGTCGACAAGGCCGGCGAGACTTTGTCTGACGAAGCGTTCGATACTTTGCGTACTGTAGTTGAAAACGACGTATTGGCCATTGAAGCTGGACAATACACGGAAGGCACTGAATACTACGCGCCTTTTATCCATGAACATTTTGCTACTATCCTCGATTATGTTCCTGAAGATGCGCTTGTCTTTACCGATGAATGGGAAACTGTTTCTCAGTCGTTGTTGAGCTATGAACAAAAGCTTGAAGATGCGCTTGATGAGGGACTTGCCGCCGGCAGATTATTGCCGTTGCCGCGTTTGTTGCATCCTAAGGTCAATGAGATAGTAGAGACTTTCAAGGCTCAGCAAAGAGCCTTCATAAGTTCGATGCCGACATTTGGTGAAGATGGTGAACAAGTTGACTCGGTTAATTTTGCTTGTCACGGCATTGAGCGTTTCAACGGGCAGATTCCGCAGTTTGTAGAAAAGGTGCGTCATTGGCGCCGTGAGGGATATCGCGTAATTGTCACTTCCGATCAAGCTCAGCGGGTGCTTGGTTTATTGAAAGAGTGGGATTGTCCTGCCTCTTACGTGGCCGGTCATGATTTAAGCCATGACGGCAAGAGTGCTTTTGAATCCGGTGACGGCAACGGCAAATTAGAAGCGCCACAAGAGCCTAAAGTAGATTCGTTAGGCACTCCCTATGTTGTTGACCAAAATGAAGTGTGGGTAACACGACAAGGCTTTGTTGGTGCGTTTCGTTTAGACGATGTAAAAATTGTCTCTGTAACAGAAGCAGAGTTGTTTGGCGTCAAGAGAAAACCAACAACCTATAGACGGCCGGTTGCCGACAAAACTCATGAACGTTTTTACTCAGTCACTGACTTAAAAGTCGGCGATTTTGTGGTGCATGCTAAGCAGGGCATAGGCGAGTTTGTCGGCATTGAAAGAGTTTCTCTCGATGGACAAGAGCGTGAGTTTCTCTCTATTCAATACGCTGGTGACGACAGACTTTATGTGCCTGTTGATCAAGTCAACTTGCTTTCCCGTTATCGTGGAGCAGGCGGCGTTGCGCCTCGTTTATCGAGAATGGGTGGTGCCGAGTGGGAATCAACCAAGAGACGCGTTAAGCGTTCAATTAAGCAGGTTGCTGAGGACTTGACCAACCTGTATGCGGTACGCGCCAAGCAAGAAGGCTTCGCTTGCCCGCCGGATACGCCCTGGCAGTATGAAATGGAAGAAGCATTTCCATTTGAGGAAACACCTGATCAATGGCAAGCAATTGTCGACAGTAAAAAGGATCTCGAATCCAACAAACCAATGGATCGCCTGATCTGTGGAGATGTCGGCTTCGGCAAGACAGAAGTTGCCGTTCGGGCAATCTTCAAGATGGTAATGTCCGGCAAGCAAGCGGCAGTGCTTGTGCCGACGACAATTCTGGCGCAACAACACTTCAATACTCTTGTAGAAAGATTTGCGGCTTATCCAATAAAGGTTGGTTTGCTCAGCCGATTCCGCACGGCAAAAGAACAGCGTGAAGTAATTCAGCGCCTGGCTGTCGGTGAGTGCGATGTGGTTGTCGGCACACATAGACTGTTGCAAAAAGATATTGCTTTCAAAGATCTCGGTCTTGTGGTCATCGATGAAGAACAGCGTTTTGGTGTTGCCCACAAAGAAAAGCTCAAGCATTTGCGCGTCATGGTTGATGTCTTGACCATGTCGGCAACGCCAATTCCAAGAACTCTGTATATGGCCCTATCCGGTGCGCGCGATATGTCGCTCATTCACACGCCACCTGTAAATAGAGCGCCGATTAAGACATTTGTCGGTGAATACAAACCGGCATTATTGCGCACTGCTATTCTTCACGAATTGGAAAGAGGCGGGCAGGTCTATGTTGTCCACAATAGAGTTGAGACAATTGAAAATGTTGCACTGGAAGTTAAAGAACTTGTTCCGGAAGCACGAATTGCTATTGGTCATGGACAAATGAATGAGCGCGATCTGGAGGCGGTGATGCTTGATTTTTACGCGCATCAAACGGACATTCTTGTTTGTACGACAATTATTGAATCCGGATTGGATATTCCTAACGTCAATACAATCATCGTTGATGAAGCCGACAAACTAGGACTGGCGCAGATGTACCAGTTGCGTGGACGTGTCGGCAGATCAGATGTACAGGCTTATGCTTATTGTCTTTTCAGAGGGAACAAAGTACTTTCCGAAACTGCTCAAAGCAGATTGAAAGCTATTCGTGAGCTGACCCATTTAGGATCCGGTTATCAAATTGCCTTGCGAGACATGGAAATTCGCGGTGTGGGAAATATCCTCGGCGCTGAGCAACATGGTCACATGGTGGCAATCGGTTTCGATTTGTATTGCAAGATGCTTGAAGAGTCGGTTGCTGAATTGAAGGGCGAAGAAACCGCAGGCGATCTGGATACTCAAATTGATATCAACGTCACAGCCTTTATTCCGGAATCGTACATGGCTGATGCTGACCAAAAGATTATTGAGTACAAGCGTCTGGCCGACGTGAAATCTGAGCGTGAGCTCGTCATACTCACTGAAGAATGGCGAGATAGATTTGGTGCATTGCCTGTTGAAACGCAACAGCTGGTAGCAGTTGTCAGGCTTCGTCTCAAGGCAAGCAAGGCTAATGTAAGTTCAGTCAAACCTGATCCTATGGGTTCGGGCTCGCGTCTGGCTGTTGATTTCCGCTTGCAAGCATGGCTGGCAATTCAAAATCGCTTGCCCAAGCACCTGGCAACGCGCACCACTTATAAACCTGGTTCGGCAGGTGGTCATGGTTCTTCGCCATATATTTTGGTCCGCACACAAGATATGACGCCTGCTGAACAGCTGGATTTGCTAGAAGAACTATTAAGTGCTATGGTTGGGCATAGTTCGCCGTCTGCGGCGTAAATGCCGGATTTACTACTCTAGGATACTGGAATGAAACGACACGTAGCTTTGCTTGCCATTTCTCTTTGTTTGGTCTCCTTGACCAGTTGCTCGAAAGCCCCTGAGAAAACAGCTAAACCTGTTGAGGAAAAGAAAGCGGCAGCGACTGCGACTCCCAAATTGGATCTGGCAAAGATGTCCGGCACGACACTTATCTGCAAAGTAGCTGGTTCGCCAATTACTGTGGACGATTATCGCCGTGGATTTAAGTTGGAAGAGATTCAGTTGCAAGCGGCAGTCTCGTCCAATCCACAGATGCGCGCGGGCTTGCTTGAGAGCGCCAAGAAGAATGGATTGACTCTTACAGAGGGCGAAAAGACAAGACTTATTTCTCTTGCTCGTCAGAATAAAGCAGCTGATGCAAAATCGTTTGAGCGTTATTTGCGCGAAAACAAACTAACGCAAGCTGATTTCGATAAACAAATTCTTGATGTGGGTTTGGCATTCAAAGCTGCTGAAATAGTTTTGCAGCAAACATTTTTCAATGAGTTGGTCAATCGTCAGATGCTTTATGATGCAGGGCGTAATGCCGGATTAGTGCGCAAGGCGAATAATCAATTCAGCCAGTTTAAGAAAACGCCGAATTACAATCAAATTGCGCAATTGACGGGCTTTACGAAAGACGAATTGAACAAAGAACTTCTCAAGCAAGAAGTGATTACCTTGTACATCGATCGCTTGCGTCAGAAAGCGCCAGTAAGCAACGATGAGATTCGTGAGCTCTACAACAAGAATCTAAAAGTGTTTCAAATGCCTGAGCGCATTCGCTTGAGTGAAATTATTATTCCGGCCCCGATGCAGGACAATGGTCCTATCATGAGCCTGAAGACACAAGTGAAGCGTGCGCAGCCGACTTGGACGGAAGCTCAAGTCGAGCAAGGTGCGGCGCAAGTGCTTCAGCAGCAAAAGTCTAAGGCGGAGACGGTAATGGTGCAGGCAAAATCCGGCGCAAGTTTTGCCCAGTTGGCCAATGCAAATGATCCCCGTGCGCAAAAGACACGTTCAGGTGGTGACATTGGCTATCGTCAAAAGTCACAGTTGCCGAAAGAAATCGCCGACATCCTCTGGAAAATGAAAGCCGGAGAAGTAATGCCGCAGATGTTGCAAGATCCTATTGGTTTTCACATCATGAAGGTTACAGGTCACGAACCGGCAGGACCGGCACCAATGGCTGATGTGCGCGAATACTTGAAAGCAAATATCGTCATGGCAAAAGGTGGCGAATACGTAACCAAATGGTTGGAAGATCAGCGCAAGACAGCAAAAATTGAATTTGCACCTGAGTTCCAGGCACTACTTGCTGATCAGACGAAATTAGGCGCGCTGCCACCGGGTGCAAAGCCTGGCGAAACGTCAACAGTTGCACCGACTGGTCCAATCCCTGCCACAGAGCAGGCAGTGCCAAATCCGCAATAGAAACTTCCTTACTGTTGTACTTCTGTCAGCGACTGCTTGAGAAAGTCTATCGTGGCATATTTACCTGGATAGCCGACAATCGAACGCATTTGATCTTTGCTTTTGCCTTGCACGATAAGTGTGGGAAATCCTGTGATGCCGAATTTGTTCTGCATATCTTTGACTGATTGCGGAGCAAAACCATCTGGTTCCATTACTTGCACCGGCGTGAAGTTGTTATTGATGAAAGTGGCGGTTTCCGCATCACCGAAGACATCATTTGCTAGCCTCTTGCATGGTCCGCACCAAACTGCCGAGAAATCATACAAAACTGGCTTTACCGGTGTGCCGGACATTTTTGCAAAAGTCTCCGGAGTCTGCCATTGCACTAAGTCCTTGCCCTCAGTCTGCATGTGTCCCATTTCTGGTCCATGACCTGAGTCGCCAAATATTTGGATGACTACCCCGATTACCCCGACAATGATGCAGAGTATGCCTATGATAAGAGCCGGTTTTTTAGACATGTTTTTCCTTTACAGCAAAATGTTTGTTTGTAGGGGTGGTGCATGCGCCTTTTAGCGAGGAATTACACCAAGTCCGGGTCTGTCGGATAGTTTCAGGTAACCATCGCAATACTCAGCTCCTAGATAAGGATCGTGAGCCAACAAGAGTGCACCATCGAGATCGAGATAATCAACAAGTCCGGCAAGTTGAGCCGCTGCTGTTACACCAATTGATGATTCGATCATGCAACCAAACATGATTTGCATTGAATGAGCGCGTGCCGTATGGATAACTTTCAGCGCTTCTAAAAGACCGCCTGTTTTGGCCAATTTCACAACTACGCCATCGATTGCACCGGCAAAGCGAGCAACATCATTGGCGCGGCAAATACTCTCGTCTGAAAAGATTGGAACAGGCGAGTTTTCGCGCACTAGGCGAAACTCTTCAACAGGCGCGTACTTGGGTAGTGGTTGTTCAATGAACTGGATATTGTGCTCGGCAAGAAAATGCGACATGTGAATAGCTTGTTTTACCGTCCAGGCACCATTGGCGTCTACTCGTAACGGTAAATTGGGCGCCAACTTGCGTACGCGCTTGATTATCTCTTTGTCGTAATCAGTGCCTTGTTTAACTTTGAGCATTTTATAGCCCGCTTCAACGGCTTCGGCTGTTTTCTTTTCCACAACATCCAAGCTGTCGATTCCAATTGTGAAATCAGTCATCGGTGCTTTCAATTGGGAAAGTCCAAGCATCTTATATATAGGCTGTCCGGCTATCTTGCCGGCTAGATCATGCATGGCCATTTCTACAGCTGCTTTAGCTGAAGCATTGCCGGCGATTGATTTATCCAGACGCTGAGCAATGTCGGCAATAGCAAACGGATCATTGCCTAAGATATCTGCGTCTTGCCAGGTTTTTAAAACAGCATTGACAGTTGCCAGACTCTCATTGTGGTACGAGACGGGAGCTGCTTCACCTAGACCTTCGAATTCCTGCCAGCGCAAACGAACGAGAATATTTTCTGTTGTTTTGGATGTTCCATAAGAAATACCAAATGGATGAGCTGTTTCCAAAATCAGTGGTTCGAATTTAAGTTCTATGCTTGAAACCATAGTCTTCACGATACTTTCTCCCGGTGTTTTAGGATAGCGTCTAATAGTTTGTCCGATCCAAATCGCACAGGATCAGTTGTAGGCAAGCCAGTTTCCTTTTCTGCATCCTCAATTGCCTTAGCAGCTGCTTTGTCGTCCATGCCGTATGTGTTTAAGGCAATGCCGACAACTTTTGATGGTCGCATGCAGGCAGCCATTTGTTCATAAAGTGGTATCAGTTTGGATAGACTCCACAACTTGAATCCTGCAGTGTCTTCTGAGCGTGTTGGTTTGTGGCAGAGAATCATTGCTTTTGGGCAACTTCCATGCAAAAGCGAAAGCGTCACGCCGGAAAAACTGGCGTTTACTATTGAGCCTTGACCTTCAACGAAAACAAATTCGTTGTCTTTGCCGGCTTCAACAACCAATTCCTCAATGGCTCCAGCCATGAAATCGCCGATTACGCGATCAAGAGGAATTCCCCAGCCATGAATCATTATGCCTGTTTGTCCTGTAGCTACAAATTGCGATTTATAGCCGCGAGTCTTTGCTAAGGCATCGAGCTCTAGAGAAACAGTCATTTTGCCTGTTGAGCAATCAGAGCCGACGGTTAATACCGTCATTGCTTTTGTGTTTATAGCTTTGCCTGTTCCAATTGGCAAATTTTCCGGCGGACGTCGCACATCTATAAGGTTGCGGCCGTTTTCTCTTGCTACTTTGGCAATTTCTTCGTCATCGGATAAAAAGTCATGCAGTCCGTTTATTACATCCATGCCGGACTTCAGTGCTTCCATGATGTCGGCGCGCCATTCTGAGGGCAATCTGCCACCCGACCAGGCAACACCTATTAGAAGAGCATCGGGTTTGTAGGCAAGTGATTCTTTGACGGAGCTGACTATTGGTACTTGTGAATCGGATATCCAGGTGATATCCCCCACTTTTTTACCGGCTTCTTTGCTGTCGATTACCGCCACGACAGGATTTTTGGCATAGCGCAGGACGCCTTCGGCTGTCTTCGCCTTGCCTTTAGTTAGTTCGCCTTGGGCGTATATAACCAGGCGGGCAGTTTGGCTGTAATAGGTTTGGACATGCCTGGACTCAACACTTAACATATTCTAATGTTCCTCTCGGACGTATGCTGGACAAGCCTTCCACTATGCCTTGGCAGGCACTGGTGAGCTATCGAGTGATTGTTTACAAGTGTTTCTCACCTAATTAATTAGAAGTACAAAGCTGGTAAAAGATAAAGCTAGGGAAAAATACTGCTAATCGGACATAAAATTATAGATGAAACGGAGGCAAGTTGGCGTTCGATGACCGATACCAACAAAAATCAAGAGCTACCTGAAGAAGAGTCTTCCGCACCGATGGAAGATTCGGCTCAAGAATCACCCTCCGCTGGCGGTTCGCGCATGAACGACGCGAAAGCCTTTTTCCGAGCATTAAATGCCGGAGTTGAGTCAAACCCCTCGGAGATGGAAATGAAGACAGCCGAATCTGGAATGCACGCTGCTACTGCTTGCCCAAGTTGCGAGCAACTGGCCACTGAAGTGCAGCACTTGCGTGAAAAGCTAAGCGAAACCGATACTCACTACAAGCGTATGGCTGCCGATTTTGAAAATTACAGACGCCGTTCGGATAGAGATCGTCATGAATTGGAAACCATGGGCGTCAAGAAAATGGTTGAGGCATTAATGCCGGCTTTGGATGATGTCGATCGCGCGCAGATGAGTCTTAATGATTCCATGCCTGCCGATAAGATTTTGGATAGCTTGAAAGTTGTCTTCAATAGCTTGGGTCGTTGTTTGGATCAAGCAGGCATTAAGGCCATGGAGCCTGTTGGTCAGCCTTTTGATCCACGCTTGCATGAGCCAGTTCAACAAATTGAAACCACAGAATTTCCTGACGGTTATGTGATGCAGGAACTTCGTCGTGGCTATGTTCTGGGCGATAAGGTAGTCAGACCGGCTTTGGTTAACGTAGCAAGTAACAGGGCAAGTGCTGAAGAACAGCAAGCACGCCAATTGGCTGAATTGCAAGAACAGCAAAATGCGTCTTCGGAAGAACCTTCGGATGAGTTGAGAGACAGTGGTGTTTACAGTCTGGATGAAGCAGATGCATCTTCTGAACAGGCCGTTAATGACTATTTAGAAAAACTCGACGACACAAGCTCAACATAATTGCGGTAATCTATGGCTATCATGACCAATCGTGACCTGTACGAAATTCTCGGCGTGTCTAAGAACGCAAGCTCTGATCAAATCAAGAAAGCGTTCCGCAACAAAGCCAGACACCTCCATCCGGACAACATGGATAGTGGGGACGAAGCTGCCTTCAAGGAGCTTGCTGCTGCTTACGAAGTTTTGTCGGACGATAATAAGCGTTCTCTTTATGATCGTTATGGACATGAAGGATTGTCCGGCGGTATGGGTGGCTTTGATGGCGTCGACTTAGGGGCATTTGCCGACCTGAGCGAAATATTCAGCCAGTTTTTTGGCGGCACCGCTCGCGGCGGCAGAAGGAGTACTGTTGAACGCGGCTCGGATTTAAAAGTCGAACTGCATCTGGACTTTTTGGAAGCTGTTTTTGGCGTCAAGAAAACAATTACGATAAAGCGCCTGGAAAATTGCACGGCTTGCTCAGGCACAGGAGCCGCGGCAGGACATACACCTGTTAAATGTGTTACTTGTGCAGGCGTTGGTCAAATAAGACAAGCGACATCGACATTTTTGGGACAGTTCACGCAAATTATTACCTGTCCAAATTGCCAGGGCGAAGGCATGCGCGTTGAGAAGCCTTGTACCGGATGCAAGGGCCGAGCACAAGTACGCAAGTCTTGCGAAATTGAATTGAATATTCCAGCTGGTATTGATAGTGGTTTGCGCTTACGCGTACCAAATGCCGGTGACTTTGGCAAACGTAATGGACCACCTGGTGATGTCTATGTTGTTGTCAGCGTAGAGGAACATCAAGACTTTATTCGCGAAGGTACAACAATTCATGTGCGCCAGCCGGTAAGCTTTTCACAAGCTGCCCTCGGTTGTGAAATACTGGTGCCCAGTGTGGAAGGTGCTAAGACACTCAAGATAGCTGCCGGAACTCAAACAGGCACGGTGCTTGTTATGAAGGAACTCGGCGTGCCGAATCTGAATAGCCCAACCGTTAGAGGTGATCAGTTGGTGCATGTAATTGTAGAAACACCGACTAAGCTTTCTGCAGTTGAGAGACGACTTTTAGAACAACTTGCCGAGCTGCGTGGTGACAAATTGAATCTTGAGAAAGAAGAAAAGGCACCTATGCCAGAAAAGAGTGAAGCTCCTAAGCAAAAGAGCTTCAAAAATAAAAAACAGAAGGACCCTTCTATAATAGATAAACTGGCTGATGTTTTCCGCACGAGGGATGATTCAGACAGTGGTTCTGAAAAAAGAAGTTCGGAATAAAGACCTGATTGATGTTTGAAAGACGAATTTTTGCTCTGTTGTCGGCCATTCCCCTAATTGCCATTCTGGCTAATGCGGCGAATGCGACAAGACTATCAGCTGATTTCAAACAGCTGGTGGAGCAGGATTTTCCGGGTTCCAAAATTCGCCTTGATGGGGCGATTGAGTTGAAGAACGGTGACCTGATGTTGCCCGTTATACCTGGCGGCATCAATGTTCCTAAGTGGTCGAAACCACAAGAGGAATTTACTTATCCTGATAAGACAAAACCCGAATTGGTCGTTTACACCAATGGTTGGTGCTACCTCAAAGTTGTTAAGAAGGGGCATGTAAATACTTTTGTTTTGCCGCCAAGTTTGACTGAAAAAACTCGCAAACGCATTTTTACAGGCAATTTCCCATCTGACTTGATAGTACCTGAGAATTTTGTATTGCCCAAAGAGTACAAGGAGCTTATTGGTGACTTGCAGATTAAGGTTGTCGATGAGGCTGAACTGACAAAGCTTGAATCAGGACCGGTAACTATCCATCACGCAAAAACACCAATTTCAGATCATGGTGTCTACGTTGTAAATTCGCTTCACTCGGGCACTCTCACCCTCCTTGATGATCATAAGTTGAATAAGCTAACTGAGTTTCCAACGGAAGGAACGCTTTCGCAAATGGTTGCTATCGGCAATCACCTGTATATTTCAGATCAAGCAAAAGCACGTGTGCTTATTCTAGATCCCAGCAAGAGGGAATTTGTTGGTCAAATAGATCTCGAACCTAAAAGTGCTCCTAAAGGCATAGCTACTCTGCCCAATGGACAACTTATTTATGTAGCGGAGAGTGGCACTAACGACATAGCTATTATTGAAGCTGCTTCCAAGAAGGTTTTGCTGCGTACAAAAGTACCGCCTGGTCCGGGTCGTTTAGCTGTTACACCCAATGGCTATTACTTGCTGGTTTTGAACGCCGCTTCCGGACAGTTGACTATACTTTCGACCGGTAACCAGTCTGTTAATGGAACTGTGAAAGTCGGTGGTATGCCTACTGCGATGGCGATTAGTAATGACAGCAAGCGCGTTTATATAACCAATCGACTTTCTAATACGTTGTCTATCGTAGATTTAGGCACCAAGCAAGTTCTGGCGACGCTGCAAACAGGCAATGCACCCACAGGACTTGCTTTGAGTCGTGATAATGAGAGACTATTCGTTGCTTGTGCTCGCGATAACTCCATTAGTATTTTTGATTTGAAAACCAATCAGAAGTTAAGCGATGTCCGTCTGCCGCTGGACTTGGAATTTCCGGGCAATCTGGAACTTACTCCCGATGGTAAAAAGCTTTTTGTAACGAGCGAAGCAGCAGACGCACTCGGTCTTATGGATTTAGACAGCCTGACATTTGACACGCAGTCGCATCTGGGACATACGAGTCACGATATCATCTGGGTGCCTGTTAACTAGACTTCGCTGTAACCGGAATTATGCACTTTGTTCAAGAAGCGCGTAATTGTCGATTGGAAGAGCAGGTCTACCGTGCCAGTCGGGCCGTTACGTTGTTTAGCTATGATAATTTCAGCTTCGCCGCGTTTGTCCGATTCTTGGTTGTAGTATTCGTCACGATAGATGAACATAACGATATCCGCATCTTGCTCAATACTGTTATGAACGATGATGTTGTTTGCAACAAAATTGTGCAGTCCTTCGACTGTTAGATCATATACTTCTTCTTCGCCATCAGGAATGATAGATGTAATCTCATCCCAATAAACATCACTCGTTGCCAGTTTATGTAATTGATCGGAGCCAACAGCTTGGGCAACCCGCTCAGCTCTAGCTCTGCTGAGTGCTGATTTGTATAAGCTTGTGCCACAGTATGCTGTATCAATAGCTGCTTGCATTTGCCGACTACTCATGCCGACGACTTGTCTGGCTGGCTCGACTAATAACTTCCAAGCCTCTTTGGGAATGACGTCTCGATTCGTATTTGCGAATCTATTTTCCAGGTGAGTAACTACACGTGATACCATTTCTTGTTTGCGTTGACCAGCGATTCCAATTACCTCTAGGAATCGCTCTATATCTTGTTTGCCGCTTATATCCAGGTGATACTGATCCCGTCCTTTTCCAATTTGCGGAACTTTTCGGATGATTGCATTTATGTTCAGTCTAAGCAATAGAGCTTGCAAGTCATACGCCAATAAGTTACTGCTGGTCGCATAGAACAGCGTTGGTATTGGTCTTGTTTCCGAAATGAAGATCGTTCCGTCTGTTGCCCATAGATGTCTGATGAAATGGGCAATGTGTTCAGCTGGTTGTGAAAAGACGACTGATGGAACCCGCTTTTCGTAGGAGCGAAGATTGAATATGCCGAGCTGATCGAGCCATTTAGCCACTGGATTGCGTTTTCCGTGCGTTAAGCGCTCAGCTGACGACAGGTATACTTGATACCAATTTCTCTCTTTCTTTATTCTCGGTGAAAGGCTATTGCCAAATATTGCGGTGGCTACACGAGATGCATCTTCTGCTAAATCGAGATCAGCGCTTGTGTATTGAATAGAGTGGTTGGCTAACGTGCAGCCATCTCCAATTAAATATCCCAGCAATGCGAGTTCATCAAGAGTAATGGACGCAGTACTAGGAGAAGGCAGAGTTCTCGGCAGGCTCAACTTAGATCCCAAACTGAGCTCATCTAAGCGGTGCCATCCATCGATCGTCAGGAATTTGTGATTTGCCGTTGCTCTAATGGTACGTCCGAGCTTTGTTGTGAGCTTGTACACTGGTTTTGTGCCTGTAGAGAATGCATTCAATACTTTCCGCCGTTCGAGCTTCCAAGTATCGGTGTTGATTGCTAAGACGCTAAATCCTTTTGTTCCAACTAGTTCGTCGATTCTCTTGTAATTTCCTGTTGTTGGAAGGTAGATGAGAGTGTCACCAGTTAGACAACCAGATTCTCTCAAGTCTGAAAGCATCGGACGCTTATTCTGTCTTGCTTCAACCGCGCGAGATAGCTGAGACAAGGCAATTACAGGCACTTCTAATTCACGTGCAAGCGTCTTCAAGCTGCGTGAAATTTCCGATACTTCCTGCACGCGATTGTCTGTAGCTTTACGTCCCTGCATCAACTGAATATAGTCGATGATGATCATGCCGAGATTCTTCTGCTCCGCTTTAAGTCTGCGGCATTTTGCGCGAATTTCGAGGGCGGTTACGACAGCTGAGTCGTCGATATACATCGGGGCTTCGCCAAGTCTGCCCATTGCCATCGACAAGCGAGTCCAGTCGTTGTTTTGTAAATTGCCGGTACGGAGTCTAGTGGCATCAATTCCAGCTTCACTACAAAGCATACGCTGAACTAGCTGCTCTTTCGACATTTCGAGAGAGAAGATAGCGACTGGCAAATTCTTTTCCAGAGCCACGTACTGCGCAATATTTAAGACGAATGCGGTTTTTCCCATTGAAGGCCTGGCTGCCAAGATGACGAGATCAGAATTTTGGAATCCGGAAGTCATCGCATCTAGGTCGTAAAAACCAGACGGTGCTCCCGCTAGTTGATCGCGATTGGTATAGCGCTCTTCGATTTTGGCAAATGAATCACCAACGATGTCACCAATCGGCACAAGCTGTTTCATGTCGCGATTTTCAGCAAGTGAAAAGATCAGGCGCTCTGCTTTATCGATAGCAGCGTCGGCATCTGTTTCTTCATAGCTTGTGGTGACAATTTCCGTGCCGGCTTTGATTAGATTGCGCAGCATGGCTTTGTCGTGCACTAAGTGCGCGTAATATTCTAAATTGGCTGTAGTGGCAACCGACATCGCCAAATCAGCTAAGAATTGACGACCACCAACTGTCTCAAGCTTGCCCTGGTCTTTCAGCTCCTGAGAGGTCGTTACGATGTCAATTGGTTCATTGCGTTCAAAGAGGTCGAGCATCACCGCATAGATAACTTGGTGAGTCTTGCGATAGAAGTATTCGGGATGAAGGATATCAAGAACACGGGTAATGGCATCGCCCATTACCAGCAGGGCACCTAAGACCGCCTGCTCGGCTTCAACCGACTGTGGTGGTAAGCGTTCAATTTGATCGTCTGAGACTGTTATGTCTACGCTCATGGTTACACCCTGTCCCCTTTATATATAGACGTTTGACCCCATCAAAAAGTTCAAATTTTAGAGAAGTCAAGTTGATCAAATTTAGAAAGCTCTACAAAACACATCCTTGCAAGCCGGGGTGGACCCAACTAAGTCGATGTAATGAGTATGCTTCTACGATGTGTATAGGATAAAGGATCCCGAGACCGAAGGTAAGTTTAAGTCAGTTAAGTTGTTCGGATAACTACTTCAGAGAGTACATCCGCATTCGTCGCAAAAAACGTCTTGCCTAACTTCTTAAGTTTCTACGAATTTTCCCCGCCTCATGGAACCATGAGCGGCGGCTGACCATCTAGGTACATAGGAGCCGCACTCAAGACTAGAGGTCAAATCTATGAAAATTATTAATCCAGCTTTGATTCTATGTTTGGCAATCACGGCAGGAAGTGCCATTCCTAGTTTCGCACAATCATATCCGTCATGGGATCCACGATGGCAGGGCCCAGTTTGGCTACAAAGCACAAACGGCGAATTTTATGATGCCACAGGAACCATCAAAGGCACAGTACCTGTCCACGCGCTAGGACAGTTCGGCGGACGTATGGACGCAGCGCCTTCAGGATTCGCTCCAGGATTCAATGCCCAAGCTCAGCAGCTTTGGTATCTGGAGCAAATGCGTCGTAACCGCAGACATGGAGTCGCTAACTTTCTACCTATTTGGTAGTTAGCACGACGGGAGATTTTGAAGGAAACAATGGTCACGTTGTTTCCTTCATTCGTGAGTAGCTGCTGAACTGATACTACCAGTATTAACATAATCATATTTGTATAAGGCTAATTAGCCGATATTCTGGGACAGGGCATCTTTTGTGAATTATCAAGGAGATAAGTCGTGGTACTTCGCTTACTAACAGTTGCAGCATGTGTTCTAGCTTGTACGGCATGTTCGTCTGAAGATCGCTCGGATGTTGTCACTGAGCAACGAAAACTGCCTGATTTCTCCAAAATTACAGCAGGTGGTGCACTGGAAATGGACATCAAAGTGGGTTCGCCACAGAGCGTGACCATCGAATGCAACAAAGACAGCATGGCTGATGTGGATTCGGTTGTAAATGACAATGAGCTGACAATTTCTGTCGAAGACGATGCTAAGCCTACTCATTTATCTGTGCACATTGTCGTGCCGAAACTGGAGTCACTAGAACTCAATGGATCAACCAATGCGGTAGTTGCTGGTGTCAGTTCTAAATCGTTTGAGCTCGATACAGCTGGATCATCCAAAGTCAAAGCTCAAGGTGAGGTGGATGATTTGGACATGGAATTGTCCGGCTCTTCAAATGTTGAATTGACTGAACTCAAAAGCAAGAATTGTGACATAACAATTTCAGGTTCCGGCAATGCCAATATCTTTGCCAATCAGTCAGTTGATGCAAATATTTCCGGAGCAGGATCGATAAAGATTCATGGCAATCCGGCAAAGGTTAACCAACAAATTTCCGGCTCCGGCACTATACAGAAACTGTAAAAGAGAGAAGAGTAAATGAAGAATAGTCTATTGAAGTCACTGCTTATCCCGGTGGCAGCCACGCTGTGTTTTTCAACTGCGGCAAGCGCCGATTCGCAAGTTGCCGTTACGACGCCGGTTAGTCAGGAACCTTGGTGGAAGCATGCTGTCTTCTATGAGATCTATCCTCGCAGTTTTGCTGATGCCAAAAATGCCGGTGTGGGAAACATCAAAGGGATTGTATCAAAGCTCGACTATTTGAAAGATCTTGGTGTTGATGCCATCTGGATTACACCGTGCTATCCATCTCCGCAAGTCGATTTTGGCTATGACATTTCCGACTACGAAAATATTGCGCCTGAATATGGGACTCTGGCTGACTTTGATGAACTCATCAAAGAGGCTAAAGCGCGTAACATCAAAATCATCATGGACTTAGTGATGAATCATACTTCGGATGAGCATAAGTGGTTTGTTGAGTCGCGCTCGTCAAAAACAAATTCCAAACGTGACTGGTATATTTGGCGTGATGGAAAAAATGGTCAGCCACCGAATAATTGGCAGTCTATCTTTGGGCACTCTGCCTGGACTCTTGATCCGGCAACTAAGCAGTATTATTACCACTTCTTCTATCCAGAACAGCCAGATCTCAATTGGCGTAATCCTGAAGTGAAAAAGGCAATGTTTGATGCTGTGCGCTTCTGGCTCGACAGAGGCGTCGCCGGATTTCGTCTCGATGCCATTACCACGCTGTATGAAGATCCGAATCTGAAAGACAATAAGGTTTTACCGGGTAAAAACGCTTATGGCGACCCTAATATGGCTAATGAGAATAATGACCATTCACTGGAAATACACGATGTGTTGCGTGATTTGCGTACGCTTCTCAATAGTTATCCTGATGATCGCGTGCTTGTAGGCGAAACTTTCGGAAAGGATTTGGCTGATTTGTGCTTGATGTACGGTAAAAATGGGGATGAAATTCAATTGCCGATGAATTTCCAGTTTGCATACATCAATAAGTTGTCCGCACCGGATTTCCGCGCGCGTATTAAAGAATGGGACACTAATCCGGCACAAGGATGGCCCGTCTATCTATTCAATAATCACGATACTAAACGCAGCTATGTTCGATATGGTGATGGCATTCATAACGACCAAATCGCTAAGCTAATGGCGACGATGTTACTTACCTTGAGAGGCACGCCAATTCTTTATTACGGAGAGGAGTTGGGTATGGAAAATCGCGATCCGCAAACGGTCGAAGAAGTCTACGATCCAATCGGAAAAATCGGCTGGCCCAAAGAAAAAGGACGGGATGGCGAACGGACGCCTATGCAGTGGACTGCTGAAGCAAATGCAGGATTCAGTCAGGCTAAGCCGTGGCTACCCGTAACAGCTAAGTACAAGACTCACAATGTAGCGGTTGAAGAAAAAGATCCTAATTCGATACTCAGTTATTACAAAAAGCTGATTCAAGCAAGACGCACAAACCCGGCCTTGCGCGATGGTGCTTATATACCACTTAATACCACCGACAAAAATATTCTGGCTTACCTGCGAACAAAAGATTCAAGCAATGTGCTGGTAACACTCAATATGAGTAACGCGCCTCAAAAGATAAAGCTTGACTTGCCTAAAGCCATAACAAAGAAGAAAGGCAATCTAATTGCTTCGAATGTTTCGTCAGCGGATTCGCCAGATTTAAGCAAGGAAGTGTCCTTGGAACCATTTGGTTCATACATCTGGGAACTTCAATAACCGTTATAGACTCTGGTCGGTTGGGCGGACGAGAATTTCATTGATACTGACGTGTGGTGGTTGCGTTGCAGCAAAGACAACCGTGTCGGCGATGTCTTTGGCGGTTAGTGCGCGCATTGAGCCTATCCATTTCTTGATGCGGTCTTTTACTTCAGGCACCGTAATATGGTCGGTTAACTCTGTTGCTACAGCGCCAGGTTCGATGCTCGTCACTCGTATTTTGTCTTGGTAAACTTCTTGGCGGAGAGCCTCGCTGAAAGTGTTCACGTACCATTTGGTGGCGTTGTATACAGCCGAGCCGCCGGTAATTATGCGCCCGGCTACTGATGACATGTTGATGATGTGACCTTCGCCTTGCTGTTTCATGATGGGCAAAGCGGCATGGGTGCAATACATAAGCCCCATGATGTTGATATTCACCATGCGCTGCCAATCTTCAATATTGGCTCCGTCAATTGGTCCAAGCAGCATGATGCCGGCATTATTAACCAGAATGTCCACGCGTCCGAAATGTTCTCTTGTTTCATTCACTGCTCGCAGCGCTTCTTTGGGATCCGTTATGTCTGCAGCAATGGTCAGC
This sequence comes from Candidatus Obscuribacterales bacterium, assembly GCA_019744775.1. NCBI lineage: Bacteria > Bacillati > Candidatus Melainabacteria > Candidatus Obscuribacterales > Candidatus Obscuribacterales bacterium. The sequence continues at coordinate 94,390 of JAIETZ010000001.1, read as the reverse complement.
GATTTGCCCTTGTTGGTGGAAATTGTTTGTGCAACTGATTCCAGTCTGTGTGTTCGACGGGCAACCAATGAAATATCGGCGCCTTCTGCTGAGAGAGCCAGGGCTGTTGCCTCGCCTATCCCTGAAGAGGCTCCAGTAATTAGGGCTACTTTACCTCCCAATTTTGTCGTCACTGTTATTCTCCTTTACTTGGATGTCATCCGAAGCAGTTTGACCAATTCATTGTTGAATGTATTGGCAAACTCGCGTTTGTCTCTCTCAGAAAATTGTTTGGGACCGCCCGTTATGGTTCCGCTGTCGCGCAAGTCTTGCATGAGGTTGCGCATTGATATGCGCTCACCAATATTGTCTGGTGTGAATTTTTCACCATGCGGACTTATGGCAACCGCACCTTTAGTGACGACAGCATGTGCTAAGGGAATGTCCTGGGTCACGACTAAGTCGAACTTTTCAGCATTGTCTTGAATGTAGACATCTGCTGCATCGGAAGCTGGCGCTACCTGAACGAAACTGATATGAGGCGAAACCGGCACCGCGAGCTTTTTGTTGGCGACATAAACTGTAGCCACGCCGTGTTTGTGCGCAGCAACTGCGATAACGTCTCTTACTGCTGTTGGACAAGCATCAGCGTCAACCCAAATTCGCAAGCTGACCTCTGAGACTTAGTCTTCTTCCAGTGAAGATGTATCGCCTGTCGGCAGCCCTAATTCCCACGCCTTCAATAAGCGTCGCATAATTTTGCCGGAACGAGTCTTGGGCAGTGTGTCACGGATTTCAATTTCGCGAGGATAAGCGTGAGCAGCGAGGTTCTTCTTTGTGAATTCCTTGATCTCGTCTAGAAGATCTGATGATTCTGAAAAACCATTGGCGAGGACAACAAAGGCTTTGATAATTTCGCCGCGCTCTTTGTCCGGTTTACCAATAACGCCGGCTTCGGCTACTGCCGGGTGTTCAACTAGTGCGGATTCAACTTCGAATGGCCCGACTCTATGCCCTGCCGTGTTGATCACATCGTCGGCACGACCGACAAACCAGAAATAACCTTCTTCATCGATCCAAGCATTGTCGCCGGAGAAGTACCAGCCTTTAATGCGGAAATATTCGTTGAACTTCTCTTCGTTGCGCCAGACTTCACGCAGCATAGAGGGCCAGCCTGGTCTGACAACTAAGCGTCCTAATTGACCGGGCTCGACTGGATTTCCCTCGTCGTCGACGACGTTGGCTTCTACGCCCGGCAATGGCTTGCCCATTGAGCCTGGCTTAATCGGCATACAAGGCAAATTAGCAATTAGTTGCATGCCGGTTTCTGTTTGCCACCAGTTGTCGTGAATTGGCAGTCCGTAAACTTTCATGCCCCAACGTACAACTTCGGGGTTTAATGGTTCGCCAACGCTCAAGATATGACGCAAGCTATTGAGACTGTTTTGATAAACAATTTCATCGCCTGCTTTCATCAACATGCGCAAGGCCGTTGGTGCTGTGTACCAGACGGTAACGCGCATGCGGTCAATTACTTCGTACCAGCTTTGAGCATCGAAGCGACCTTCGTAGGTAACAACGGATGCGCCATTGGACCAAGGTCCAAAAATGCCGTATACAGTCCCAGTTACCCAACCTGGATCAGCCGTGCACCAGTAAACATCATCATCGCGAAGATCAAGCACCCATTTGGACGTCATGTGATGTCCGATGATGTCGTTATGTACGTGTAAAACGCCTTTTGGTTTGCCGGTTGTACCTGAGGTGTAAAGCAAATAGAGCGGATGCTCTGGATCAAGCTGTTCGCATTTGAGTTCAGGGGATGCTTCTTTCATCAATGCATCAAAACTCAATTCACCTGGGCCAAGTTTACTTTGCTCTGCACCAACAACGACGACGTATTCCAAATCCGGCAATTGATCTTTGATGCCGTCAATCTTGCCTTTGAGTTCAGGAGTGGTGATGAGCACTTTAGCTTGGCTGTCTTGCAGTCTGTCGCGCAAGGCATCCGGACCGAATGCCGAAAATAGAGGACCTACTACACCACCGACTTTGGCAATACCAATAGTGGCAACGTAGAGTTCAAGTATGCGGGGCAAGAATACAAATACTCTGTCGCCCTTTTTGACTCCGAGATCTTTCAATGCATTGCCCATGCGATTGGACAAGTGGTAGATGTCTTGGAAGGTGTATTTCTCGAGCTTGTTTTTGGCGTCGATGCAGTAGAGGGCAACTTTGTTGCGACGACCGTCGTGCATGTGTCTGTCGACAGCGTTGTAGGCGGCGTTTATTTTGCCGCCGGCAAAATAGGAGAGTTCTTTTTTCGCATCTGCCCAGTCAAAATTGGCATAAGCTTCTTCGTAATTTTCTAGATTGACCTTGACCGGAAATTTCTTGATGATTTCCTGCTTGGGCGCCTTAGGATGTTTTTCGTGTTCTGTCACGGCCGTTTCCTTTTTCTGTGGCGTTTCCACCTTCATTGGGAGATCCTCCAAAAAATTTGTCCAAGCTTGTCTTATCAAGAAGCTCGAGGAGGTAGTTTAACCGCTCATGGACTCCGATGCCTTGAGTAGGCTTAAGCTTGAGGGGTTGGAGTTAATTCTCTTGATAACCAATTGTAGAAAAAAGTTTCCGATTTCGGCAGCAGATTGAAAGCATTGCTATCGAGCAAGCCTATATTTTGGTAAAGTCCTAGTAGGTAGAGGTGAGATTGCATGCGCAGACATTGGAATCGAATTATTCTTGCCATCGTTGGCGTGTTTATCTTCGTCATCTGTTTTACGCCGACTGCCTGGTGGGCTTGGCAGGGTCTGCAAATACACGATTGGCCTGGTACTGAAGGTGTAATCGAATCCACGCAGATAGAAGCGGCCTTTACTCAGGAGTTGGGTGCGACGGAGCAACCTGAAGCATCTCCTTATCGTGCGTGCTTTATCGGCTACACCTATACTGCCGACGGCACTCTTTATCACGGCAGCGTTCAAGAGCCGCTGCACATGTCGGCACTTAATCCGGAATTCTGGTATGAATTTCCCAAGACTTTCAAACCGGGAAGAGCAGTCGTAGTGAGATACAGTCCGGAAAACTATGGAAATTCTTTCTTGCCTGAAATTGCCAAGGTATTTATGTGGAAGGAATTCTACGAGGGTTTTTTCAATTTTGTCTGGTCATCTTCAGTCGTCGTGATCATCTACTTTGCATTTCGGTCACACAAAAAAGTGCAAGTCGGCAAGAAGAAAACTCAATCGTAACGCTCTTAGTACAATTGAGCTGTCAACAGTTCTTCGCAATCATTAAATACGTACAATGTAGGCATCGGCTTACCTATGGGAGGCGCAATGTCTGTCCTACTTGAACGTCGCAATGATGGCACCCTGGCATTTTTTATCGATGGTGATTTGCAGTTTGATAGTCGTGACGAACACATCTATCACGAATGTTTGGCATTACCTGCACTTGGCTTAGCCGAATCAAGAAAACATGACGGAAATCTGCGCGTGCTTGTAATTGGTGGGGGCGACGGACTTACTGCGCGGGAATTGTTGAAGTCGGAGACGATTTCGCGAATTGATTTAGTTGATTACGACAAAGAAGTCTTAGCTTTGGCTCGTAAGGACTGGGCGTTTCTCAACAGATCAAGCCTTGATGATTTTCGTGTGCGCGTGCATGTGCAAGATGCTTGGGATTTTGCTGACGCAGCAATTGAGAGCGGTATCACTTATGATTTGATCATTAGCGATCTGACTGTACCGCAGAAGGCGTCAGAGACACGCATCCATAGCGTTGAGTGGTATGGCAAACTCAAAAAGCTTTTGACCACTGAGGGAGTGCTTGCAGTCAATGCCGCTTCTCCTTCGTCAACTCCGTCTGCTTACTGGTCGATTATCAATAGTGTGTTAGTTGGTGGATTGAATTGCAGTCCCTATCGAATTGTAATGCCTTCCTTTGCTGAACAAGGCTACGGACACGACTGGGGATTCTTGCTTGCCTCATCCGTGAGAATCACACCGGCAGAAATTGAGCGTAAGTTGGTGTTACCAAAGCCGCGTCGAGCATTAAAAGACGTCGAACATTTGCGTAAACTTTTCCATTTTCCGCAGCAAATGGCGACATATCAAAGCAAGTCTAAGCCTGCTTGTCAGAACAGCGATATATTGCTGCACTATTTATTTAACGCAGAGACGCTCACCGATTTCTCAGGACCAATTTGGGATTCATTGAATGTTGATTTGTTGAGTCTGCCATTGCCGGAAGCTGATAACAGCACTAATCTTCTTTCGCCTGAGATTCGCTACGCATTAACGGTTAATGGTGGCGAGCCAATGAAGGCCGAATTACAAGTTGATGCTTTATACGAACGTGTTGTTGGATTAGTGCCGTCGTTACAGCGCTTTCAGACGCGCAGCATGATTAACGACTTCTTGGCTCAACCGGTTCGCTTTTTAGAATCAATTGATTTAGCAGGACTAGTAGAAAGACTGCTGGCAAGAGCTGCTGAGCTTCCTAAGCAATTAGTGTCGGAACTTGTCTATTTAAAAGAACGACTTGTTGAATGGACAGGTGACTATTCTGCTCTTCTTAGTGTCGGCATGCGTGTGCTGACAATTGTCACTTTGGTTGTGATCATCGGCAATTTGATTTATCCCGACACTGCATATGGTAAGGGCGCCCATGATGGTGGCGGCGATCGTGGTGGACGTGCTGCCGGCGCAGGTCGCGCTGGAGATCGTGGATTCCACGGCGATCATGATTTTGATCATCACTTTGATCATTATGGTCACTGGGGTCATCGCTGGGGTGGTGCTTGGGGCGGTTGGGCACGACCAGGCTGGGGCTGGGGTGGTTGGGGATGGGGTGGCTGGGGAGTGCCTGTCTATGCCGGCGGTCCTGGTTTTCTCAACGTAAATATTGGCGCCAATTCCGGACAAGCAGTTGATGAGGAAGGCTCGCAATATCCAGCGCGCAACTATAACTATCAAAATACCTATGTGAATAACTACAACTGGGGCAATGATAATGAGATGCCGCAAGGTGCCGCTGAGTCGTCGCAGTCTGCACAGTCTGATTATCGCTTAGGTGACGATGCCGACATTTTGCCGAATGGACAAGTTGCAGTGCGTCTCACCGATCAAGCGTACCTTTTAGTATCAGGCAATGGCACTCAAGTTGTTGATCAAGCAACTGGTACGCCCATGATTTCCTTAGCTACTGATCCTTATATGTCATATCACATTGCTTCTGAAATTCGCAGGCAGTCTCTGGGACTACAGTCAGCCGGACAATCAAAACAGTCTGCTGCCGGCATGGGTGGGCAACTTGGTTTCAACGACCAGGACAGAAATGATGCCAATACCGAAGTCGGTAACATTCAAGATGCTGTTGTTCTATTGAATAAGGCAGCGCAGAATTTTCCCGCTCCTGATCAACCACCGACACCAGTGCCTGCTCCCGTGACTGGCGCAATGGAATTATTCAATAGCGCTTGGCTGACGCCTGATGGTAATTTCCTCGTACTTAAGCGGACAGACGGCTCCATCATTTATATGGATGGTCAAGGTTGGTACAGCGATCAGGGACAGACAAAATTAAGAGCGCCATATCCGCAGAAATTCAAAGCTGTGGTTGTGAGTTATCTCAATACTTTAGTCAAAGAATCAGATGCAACTAGAAATAGCTTGCTCCAAGATCAAGCGGAAGGACAATCTCGACTGCAAATGCTTAATGAGCGTTTAAGCCAAGTAAATACTGGTCCGGGATCGTTTTCTATTAATGGACAAAACTTTGATCAAGGTGAATCTACAAGACGTCTAAATAACGCAATTAAGCGAACACAACGCCGTCTTGATGGCATTAACAATCAACTGACACAAATGCCTATAGAAGTTGCAGCTGCTACTAAATTGCTTGCTCGTATGGGAGGCTGAGTGGTCCATCAATGAAGGTTGAAAGACTAAATAATCTAGACCCTTCTTGGGACATTGCTCAGCAGTGGGAGGCTCTCGTGCGCGTAAACTCGGCAAGTGGGTTTATGCAGAGTCTTGCTTGGGCGGATTTTAAACGCCGTCAAGGTATGAGGTATTTGCACCTTGGACTTAGAGAAGGCGAAGACCTTGTCGGTGGGGCAATTTTTTACACGTCTCACCATAACAAGGGTGCGGGTTTTTTTATGGCGCCGGAAGGTCCTGTGCTTCCTTGGAATGATAAAAGCCGTGCTCAAGAAGGATTGAGTTTGCTTCTGAAAGCAGCAGAATCAAGCACCGGAACTTTTGACACTATGGCCGTGCGCATAGAGCCGCGCGTTCAATTTCCCGGACCGGTGACATTTGCCGACTTCGGTCGCGCTCCTGTGGATCTTGTGCCGCGAGAAACTCTTTACTTAAACATCGAAGGGGCGGCAGAAGACATTTTAAAGGCAATGCACCCGAAGGCTCGCTATAACATCGGCTTGTCGCATCGCCGTGGCGTTATCGTAAAAGAAGACAATTCACCAGAAGCGATTCGCCGTTTTTACTCCGTTTTGCAAGAAGCAGCATCGAGAGATCAATTCTTGATTGAACCATTTAAGTTTTTCACCACATTATGGGATTCACTTGCTGCAACTGGTATGGTCAAATTGCTTTTTGCCGAGTATGAAGGTGAAACACTTGGTGCATTAATGCTTGTTTCATATGGGCAGAGATCAACTTATTTGTACGGCGGGATAACTAACAAGAAGCGCAACCTTATGGCTGGTTATGCATTGCAGTGGGCGGCAATTACTGAGGCGAGGTCAGCCGGAAGTTCTATCTATGATTTTTATGGCTACGATCAGTTTATGGCACCGAGAAACAGCTATGCCAAATTCTCGCGATTCAAAAGCCAATTTGGTGGTCAGCCGATTAGATTTGTCGGTGCCCATGACCATTACTTCTTAGACCGTCTTGCAGACGTGGTAGTTAGAGCAGTAAACGAACTTGACTTAACAGGAATGAGGACTTAACGATGGTAGTTGAAAACAACGTCATTGCGCAATCCGTTGCCGCATCTGTTGTACACGAAGCAAAAGGCATGCACCTGTTGCTTACGTTGTTTAATTGCGCTTCTGATCTCCTTAATGACGAAGAACAACTGCGCAAGCTGATAAACAAAGCAGCAGTCGCCAGTGGTGCGACAGTCATGAAACTAGAGTCTCAAAAATTTGAACCTCAAGGTGTCACGGCTTTTGCCGTACTTGCTGAGAGTCATGCAAGTTTGCACACATATCCAGAGTCTAGAACAGTCTTCTTTGATTGCTTCACGTGCGGCACGACCTGTGATCCAACCCAGTGTGTGCCAGTGTTAGTCGATGCACTGAAACCTGAAGCTACCCAGCATCGCTACATTGAACGCGGCTAGTTAGCCCTCATTGTATAAATGACAAAGGAGGCAGCTGCTTAAGCAACTGCCTCCTTTGATTAGAACAATAAACTTAGTATTTTGTATCGCTAAAGTGCTTCTCGTCGACGAGGTAGCCGATGATCAGTCCGGTGATTGAGCCTGTAACTAATCCCCACCAGAAGCCTTGTCCGCCGCCGAAGTAAGGGACTACTGAAACCGGCAATGGCCAGTGAGTAATGACGGCACAAGATGCAGATGTAATTACTGCGCCGAGAACTCCTAAAATCAACATTCCAACGATTGGCATGTTTATGTTGTTCTTCTTGTCCATTGTGTCCGTGTTCCTCTTTTACTGTCGCTGCTTGTAAGTGCTCTTGATTAGCACTGGTTATCCGGCTTCAGCTTACCGTATTCAAGACGGGTCAGCCCAATAACAGCGGATAAGTATAACAAATCAAAAACTAAAATTCTCTCAACATACCAAGCCCGGCAATGGTCTTGGCATCACGAATTTTTCCCTCTGTAACCAACTGCCAAGCCTCCTTGACAGGCACGATCATTACTTCTGTTTCCTCATCGTGATCAAGATTCTTGCCGACAAAAGTTATATCTGTTGCAAGATACAAATACAAAATCTCGTCGCAAAATCCAGGTGCCGTGAACATGCGAGAAAGCTCACGCCAGTTAGATGCTTTGTAGCCTGTTTCTTCAATGAGTTCTCGCTGCGCGCAGGGCAATGGGTCTTCGCCTATTTCTATGCGACCGGCTGGAAGCTCAATAAGCACTTCATCTATAGAGTAACGATATTGCTTGATAAGAATTACTTTGTCAGGCTCAGGTTGGCAGGCAATAAAGACCCCGCCATTGTGCTCAACAACTGCCCGCACGCAACTGCCGTGTGGGTTCTTGAGTGTGTCTTCACGTAGATTTATAATGGCGCCTTCATAAATGCGCTTGGAAGTTTGCGTATCTTCACGGGTGTATAAAGCCATATCGCCTCATGAGTAAGTCTTGAAGCAATTATTTTATATCGGTGCTAATCTGAATCTATGAATTATCTGCAATCAGTCGTTTATCTTGAGAGCCTGTCCGCCTCTACGCGGCCTCTTTTGGAACGCATGCAGAAATTCATGGAGGACGCTGGAAATATTCAAGACCAGCTAGTCAGCCTACATATTGGTGGCACCAATGGTAAAGGTTCAACATCGGCAATTCTGGAAAGTGTTTTACATGCATCCGGATTGAAAGTTGGTTGTTTTACCGGCCCACATTTACTACGTTGGAATGAAAGATTTCACTTAAACGGCAAAGCTATTTCTGATGATGAATTTGCCGAACTGGCAACCAGATTGCGCCTTGAGTCGGAAGCTTTCGGCAGCAAGTATCCGGAGATGGGACCGCTTACTTGGTTTGAGTTTCTTACAGCGATGGCCTTTATTTATTTCGTGGAAAACAAAGTTGATGTTGCTGTTTTTGAAGTTGGTTTGGGCGGGCGTTATGACGCAACAAATGTTTTGTCGAAGCCTGTAGCAACTGCAATTACCAACGTTGATCTTGATCACACGCAAATACTTGGTGACACTGTAAGTCAAATTGCTTCCGAGAAGGCGGGTATCATAAAGCCTGCTGTGCCGATAGTTACTGCTGCAATTGGGGATGCGCTGAAAGAAATTGAGTCTGCTGCCCGTGCAAAAGATGCGCCGATTACAAAGCTGCCTCAAGATCTTTCATCTATGCCCTGGATTGAATCGGCTTTAGATGAGCTGTCTCTTGTCGGTAAACACCAAAGAACAAACGCTTTGGTCGCAGTAGCTGTTATCGATGCAGCGAGGCACGATAAGCGATTTGCAGTGCCTTCTCTCACAAAAGAAATTGTTATTTCCGGACTAAAAGATGTTTATTGGGCAGGTCGTTTGCAGTATTTGCCCGAACGTAATTTGATTTTGGATGGCGCTCACAATCCGGCAGGAACAAAGGCACTGCGGTCCGCCCTTGATCAAAACTTTGCCGACAAGCAACGCATTTTTATACTGGGTGCTTTTGCCAATAAAGATGTTGAAGGATTGCTTTCAAATCTTTTGCGCCCGAATGATTTTGTTATTGCCACGGAAGTTGCCGCGAAAAGGCAAGTGATGTCATCTTCGCAAATTGCTAATTTGGTGAAGCAATTTGGTTGCGACGTCGTGTGTGTAAGCGATGTGGAAAAAGCATTGCAGGTTGCTTCTAAGCAATGCACTAAAGATCATGTCGTAGTAGCGACTGGATCTTTTTACGTGGTTAAGGAATGCATGCTTGCTTTAGGTTGGAATTCAGTCGAGGACGGAAGGTCAATTACGAATCGAGTTCCTTCTGCGTCTCCTTCAACTTGATTGTCTGTCCTTCACCTGTGCTGGGAATGCTGCCGGGTAAATCGGCAATGCGTACCGGTTCATAGGCGTCGGCATTATCGATACCAAAATATGGTCTGCCTGTAAATCCCATTGGTCCGGCAATTAGGACAGATGGAAATGATTCAATTGCCGTGTTTAGTTCGCGCACAGTTGCATTGTAGAAGCGTCTGGCTTGGGACAGTCTTGTTTCTGTATCGGACAGTTGCTCCTGCAATTGTTGAAAGTTTTCGTTTGCTTTTAATTGCGGATATGCTTCACTCAAGGCAAACACTTGCTTGAGTGCACCAGTTAAAACCTGTTCGTTCTTTGTGATGTTTTCCGGACTTTCAATATTTGATACGGCACTGTTGCGTGCGCGAATTACTTCTTCCAGCGTGCCTAGCTCGTGCCCTGCATACTCCCTGACAACTTGCACTAAGTTTGGGATAAGGTCGTAACGTCTGCGCAGTTCTGTTTCAATTGCTGACCAGGCTTCCTTAGTTTGTTGCCTTAGGTAAACCAGGCGATTGTAGATGGAAATCATCATGACGACGATAAGTGCCAGGATTCCTAAAATTACTAAGGTAGATGACATGCCGAAAATCTCCGCAAATGATAACTACTATTATGCCTCTCATCGTGGGAATATTGGTCTTGCTGTAACTTAATTGGATGCAAAGTAGTTCATGTTTAAAAAGCTTCTGTTTCTGGTTTTTCTGGCAATGCTTTCGGCGGCGCCTCAGGTGCGAGCTGAACAACAGGAAGTTATTCGATCGTTTGATGAAGTTGTTCATTTACATAAGGACTGTTCTCTGGATGTGCTGGAAACAATCGAGATGGATTTTGGCTCTATCGAGCGGCACGGCATTTATCGGATGATTCCGATTCGCTATAGACGAAACGACAATGATTATTCTGTCGAGTTAAAAGTAGATAGCGTTACCGATGAATCCGGTAACGCATACAATCGAGAAATTTCCAACCAAGATCACGACTTGAACATACGCATAGGTGATGTCGACAAAGTGATTACCGGCCGTCATATTTACAAAATTCACTACACAGTTCGCCGAGCAGTCAACTTCTTTGATAACAAGCCTGAAATTTACTGGAACGTCACAGGCAATGAATGGGCATTTCCCATTGAGTCGGCAACTGCCTCATTCTTTCCTCCGGAAGGAGTCTCCACCGATAACATCAACGTTGCCTGCTTTCGTGGTTCTTTAGGTTCAACAGATCCAGCTGAGTCGAAAATATTTGCTGATCACATTGAGTTTGAAGCTCAATCACTTGAACCAGCTCAAGGACTGACTTTCGTCGTTGGACTCCCTCAAGGCAGCGTATTGAAGCCGTCGGTAATTCAAGAGCTTGTGTGGTTTCTTAGAGATTGGTGGGGACTGTTTGTCATTCCTTCGGCAACATTCTTGGTGATGTATTACCTCTGGTTAGGCACAGGTCGTGATGACGAATCGATGAAAGCCATTTCTGTTGAATGGAATCCACCAAAAGGAATGTCACCAGCAGAAGTGGGTACAGTCGTGGATGAAGTTTGTGACAATAAGGACGTCGTAGCTACGCTTATTGACCTCGCTGTCCGAGGCTATTACACGATACGGCAAATACCGAAGGTGGATTTGCTTTTCTTTAGCAATACCGATTATGAATTTAAAAAGCCCAATCCACCTAAGGATATGAGTGAGCTGAAAGACTACGAAAGGACATTTCTAACTTCGTTGTTCTCTCAAGGTTCGTCGGATGTAGCTACTCTCTCGGGACTAAAGAACCATTTCTATATTTCCTTACCGTCGATTCGGGAAGAAATCTATGAAGGGCTTGAGCACCGGGGTTATTTTAAGGAGAATCCCGATAAAGTTCGTAACGGCTATCGGTTTATGGTGCCCTTGTTTTTCTTTGCCGGATTTTTTGCCTGGGTAATGAGCAACCAGATAGCTGTGGGATTGGGCTTTTTCGTCGCAGCCATGATCGTCTTTTCAATGTCTTATATTATGCCGGCAAGGACGCGTGCCGGAGTTAAGGCAACTGCTGAGTGTCTAGCTTTTAAGCGTTTTGTTTCAATGGCTGAAAAAGAGCGCATTGAAGTTTTAGCCAAAGAAGATCCAACTATTTTCGGCAGACTTTTGCCTTTTGCCATGGTTTTAGGGGTTGGAGATCGTTGGGCTGATAAATTCCGCGACCTAATTACAGAGCCGCCCGATTGGTATCAGTACGGCCCAGGTTATACACCCGGCGAATTTTTTGACACTGGCTACTTTGTGCAGAGTCTAGGTCAGACAATGTCTGTTGCCGACCAGACTTTTGCTTCCCGTCCGGCGTCTGACTATAGCAGTGCCGGTTCAGGTAATTCAGGTTTTAGCTCCGGCGGCGGATTTAGTGGAGGAGGTTTTGGTGGTGGTGGCGGTGGTTCGTGGTAGGTATTAATTGTACTAGTGCAGCTAGCGCGTCAGATAATGTATGAGTAAAAACCCGGGAACCCTAAAATGTTTTGGCAGGTTTAATTGCATTGCTTTAGTCATTGCAATGCTTATGCCGTTGATTTTTGGGCTCTCAGAACCGTTAAGCGCTCAAGAGGAAGTTCAAGAAAAGCAAGCAGCGTCTGCAGACAGCCAGACTGAAACTTCTGACGCAGATGCCGAGCCGGTTGAGAAACCGGCTAAGCCAAAAGAAGAAGGCAAAGAAAAGACCGCTGAGACTAAGGGGAAAAAAGAGGAAAAGCCCCGAGCACCTGAACTTCCCTTCAGCGAAAAAATTCAATATTTTGAAACTACACTTCGTTTGCGCAAAGATTGCTCGCTTGAGATAAATGAGCGGATAGTAATTGATTTTGGAAATATTTCGCGCGCCGGCATCTACAGGATGATTCCAACGCGATACAACTCATACGGCAACACCTTTACGATGGATGTCGACATTGATTCGGTGTCTGACCAATTCGGTGATGCTTACCCTTATGACGTAAGCTCGCAAGGCAAAGACTTAATTATCCGTATCGGTGATCGCGACCGTATGGTGCGGGGCGTTCACACATATAGAATTCAGTACACAATTAGACGCGCTGTTAACTTCTTCAGCAAAAAGCCGCAACTCTATTGGAACTTAACAGGCAATGAATGGCCATTCCCAATTGAACGCGTGAAAGCGTCGTTCTATCCGCCGCCTGGAACATCTACAGATGGAATCATTGCCACGTGCAAAAAGGGATCAGGTTCAGGCAGTGAACAAGTAGCAGTTAGTGTATTGCCCAATGGCATAGTTATTACTGGCGATAATCTCGAGCCGGCAGAAGGTCTTGTATTGGATGCCTACCTGCCCCAGGGACTTGTGTCGCCACCTTCACCGTTAAACCAAATAGTCTGGTGGTTCAAATCCTGGACTATGGCCTTTATCATTCCCATTGTCACATTTGTTTTGTTGCTGTGGCAGTGGTATCTGACAGGCGGTCGCCTTGAGCAATCCAAGACAATCGTGCCGCAGCGCACTCCACCAAAGGATTTAACACCAGCTGAAGTCGGCGCACTTGTGCATGGACGCTACGAACTCAAGGATGTTGTCTCGATGCTCTTTGATTTAGCCTGCCGTGGACACTTCAAGATTCGCGAAGCGCGCAAGGAAGATTACCAGTTCCTTTCTAGTCGCGACTACGAATTCATCAAGTTGCCGAATGCTCAGAAGGAGTCAAATCTTTCCGTGCACGAGCAGCAATTCATGCAAAGACTTTTTTATCCAAATTTGGATTCTGTTAAATTGTCGGATTTGCGCGGAAACTTTTCCACATCCTTGCCTGACATTGGCAATGGCGTCTACCAGTCTCTTATTAAGCGTAAGTATTTTAAGGGCAGCCCGCAAAACGTGCGAATTTCCTACATGCTGGTTTCACTTTTACTTTGTTTGCTGGGAGTTTTCTTTGTAGTGAAGGACGGTCCTGTTGCTTTGGGACTGTTTGTCTCAACGGTCGTTGTTTTGGTGATGGCACCGTTTATGTCCGCCAAAACCGTAAGCGGCACAGAAGTACTTCGCGATTGCCTTGGATTTAAGCGCTTTGTGGAAATGTCTGAACGGGACAGAGTAGCTAAATTGGCTCAGGATGATGCCAATATATTCAGCAAGCTTTTGCCTTATGCCATGGTTCTTGATGCCGAACAGTGCTGGGCGGAGAATTTCAGAGACCTCATATCTAAGCCTCCGGATTGGTACGAGCCGTGGGACTATGTGCGTGGATATAAGTACTCGACTAGCGAATTGGTGGATAGTATTGGGCAGGCAATTTATCTTGTATCCAATACTTTAGGCGCAAAACGCGTGAATGGAACCGGGAAATCATCTACAATATCAGGCTGATTGTACTTAGCCTGGGGTTCTAGATGTTGACATCAAGCGAAGTCACTTACAGACTAGCCGGTAGCATTCGCCATATGGGGTTGCCTATCTCCGGCGTCGTGGTCAAACTGTTAAATGTCCCGGCGGGTAAGTCCGCTTACGATGGAGACCTGGTCGAAGAGTTTAAGACCGGTACCAGCGGAGATTTCAATTTCTCAGTTACGGCAGGCAACTATGGACTAATAGTTGTGCCAGATTCCAATACTTGCTATGTGCCGCGTATTTTTGAAGGAGTGAGCGTCAGTGCCAACACGATGCTCAACATCGCTCTTGTCACAGGCGTCATTCTCAAAGGTAAAGTGACCTTACCGCCGTCAGTTGAAAGTTCAGAAGTGCAAGTAATTGCTTTAGGAATAGATCCAACTGAGGGTCGTCAGTCTGCGTTGTTGGATAAAAACGGCAGATACAACATGGTGTTGCCGAAAGGACGCTACTACGTAGTGGCTTGCGGCGCCCATCCTGAGTCGCGTGCTGCGCTGAAATCCCATGGACTAATAACCACCAAAGTGGACACTGTTGAACTTACAAGAGATGCCGATCTGCCAATTGATTTGACGACACTTTCGCGCTTCAAAGGTCGCTTGCAAGATGGTGAAGGCAATCCGGTGGCAACAGGTATTGTTACCGTGAAGCCGACGGCTAATCAAGCCAATCACTTGGTTCACCAATTTTCTGTTCAGACAAAGTGCCGCTCAAGTCAGATAGGCGAGTTTGAACTCAATATAGATCCTGCCGAGTACGATATTTCAATTGAGCCTCCGGAGTTTGCGCCATTGGCTGAGACCAATGAGGAAGCTGTTTATTTGGCAGCCGGCAGCACCAAGACATTTATTTTGAATAAGGGCTACCGCTTAACTGGGCGAGTAGAATTTGAAAACCGTCCAGTTGCTAATTGCCGAGTTGAAATTGCCGGCAGTGAGAGACGATCAACCTCTGTTGTCTCGACGGATAACTTGGGTTATTTCAGACTGAGCGTTTCTCAAGGCATTTATGAGATTTCCATACTGCCTCAAGAAAAAGGCGCCGGCAAATTGCCTGCTCCGCAAAGCAAAACAGTAATTATCGAAGCCGACCAAGAAATTGCCTTCCAGTTAAAAGAAGGAGTTGTCGTCAAAGGCTTTATTAGAGACAAGCAGGGCGAGGCACGTCCGGATGTAAAAATTTCCATGACACCAGATAATGCCGGCGGTAGGCAGCCGGCTGCCACAACCACAGCGGCCGACGGCAGCTATTTTTTAGTGGTTGAACCAGGTAGATACTTGGTTCGTTTGAACAATGACCGAGACAAAGTGGAACCTATCCAAGTGCCTATTTCCGGACTTGATGCAGACTTTGTCTGCCAGGGTGCTTGTGTAGTTCGTATAAAAGTTGTCGGTGAAGATGAAGAAGCTGTTGCAGGCTGCCATATTGCCTGGGGTCCTTATGGACATCATGAAGGACAGCTTGGACTCTTCGCAATTGAAGAGTCCAGCTTAAACAAAGGCGCCGCCATTACTGACCATAGTGGAATTTGCCAAATGACTCTGGCTGAAGGTGTTTATACATTCCGTTTTCTGCCGCCGTCTGAAAGCAGTTGCGATGAGAGGACGATCAGGCAATTGTCGATTAGCGGCGACATGAAACGTAAGGTAAAACTTACCTTCAAAAGCAGCTAGGCTGTAATTGCTTGGGTTGATGCCATTTGAGACATGCGACCTGTAGCCATGCTTTCTTTGAGTGGTTCGACAAAGCAGGAAATTGTCTTTTCCATGGCGTTCTGCCAACGGCTTTTCACAATGCCTGACTTGTAGATTTCCTGGTGTGTGGCGAATAGAACCTTGTTCATTGTGCTTTCGGAAAGTTTGTCACTAAGTGCTTTTTGCACCATTTGTTGACGAACTATATCTCTGGATATGATAAAAACCATGTCCACGCCGCAGCTTTCAAGTGTCGTTTCTATTTTGTCCTTGAGGGATGCTGAGCCAGCCAGTTCTTCTTCCGTTTGCGAGTGGTTGATGATGCCGGCTTTGTAGCTGACACCGCCACGTTCAAACGCAACCGTTGCATCTAATTCCATCTTGGATGTATCAACGTTTCTGGTGTTCGTTGTCCATTCGAAATTGTCTATTTGCGCGTCTTTCTGGGCCATGAGCATAAGCATGCGCAAGTTAGCTACTTCCAGAAGGTGTCTTTGCAAAGAAGCATCATTAAGGTCAACGAGATCTTCGCTTGCGCCAACTAGGCCATTGGTCATTGGAGACAACATGTAGACAAGCGGCTTGGTGGGAGTTGTCCACCAGGGCAAAGTGTCACGATGACGCTCGCAGAGCAAGTAGTCCAGGTAGAATAATTTGCGTAGACGGTCGCGAATTAAGACCGGTTTGTCATCGCAAGCGATAAACCAGGAAATATGTTTTTCCAGGAGCACCTTATGCTCTTCGACGAATTTGAAGATCAGATGATCTCTTTCATTTAGTTGGATTGCCATTTGTTTGTCCTCTTTTGTTAGTTAAGTAGTTGGAATAAAACTTGTTATTTGCGGCTTACATATTGGGTTAGGGCATCATCGTAGTGTGCTCGGTGCACCTTATATGTTTTGCGCAGACTCTTGTCTAGATTGGCTAAATCGGTATTGCTTCTAGCAAGTGCTTGTCCCCTTTGTTTGATATCGTTCAACTGTGTTTCCAGTTCTTCCATTGAATTGGCCGGCGGTCGTGGACGAATCATATCTTCAAAGACCAGTGCCGCATCGTCGTACCAGTCTGATACCAGGGTGCGATATTCCTTAACATCGCTGCCCAGCCCGTTTGGTAGCGGCAAGGTTCTAATGGTGCGAGCCAACTGACGATAGTTGGAGGCTACTTTGGCGGCTGTATCGCACCATTTTTCAACACGTTCAGGATCTTGATTAAATGGGCGATTCAAGATGGCATCATCGGCCGCTGTTGGTCTTAGTTTTACCACTGCGTTATCAACGGCTTCAAACCATTGCGTTGGTGTGGCGAATCTAACTGCCGGTTTTGCCTGCGCTGTCTTTTTGGTTGAGCGGGCAAACACATCGCTTTTTGGTTGTGCTGCATGAGCAGCCGATGCTGAAAAGACGGCAAAGACAATGGCGAGTGATGCTGCTTTTGCAACTTGCCCTCGTGTCCATTTGTTTGTCAACGTTTTCATATTAGTTACCTTGTTCTAGTTACGGGTTGTAGGGTTTAGCCAGAGGTGCCACAGGAATGCCTGGGCGGTTTGGTGTTATCGGTGTTTGATAGGGGATAGGCGGAGAGCTTGATGGAGTTACAAACCTATCTTGCACCGGAGCCTCATATGGTCTGTGCAGGCGAGCGCTCATGACGTCGCTGTTGCGGTGCATCATGTTCAAGATGACTATCTTATAGATTGTGTAGGCACAGAGCAGTAGACCAAGACCGAAGAAAGCTTGAGCTACACGGATGCCGGCAAGCGGGTGACCCAGTACAACAGATAGAGCACCGGTTGCAACCCAGATGGTGGCGGCCACGACACCGACTAGAATTAGCCAGCGGCACAATGGGCGAATTACAGGCAACGGTCCTTCAAAATCGTAGAGACTTTCTTTCTCGGGATTTTGCATTGCGGAATTTTGTTTGCTCTTGCCACTAAGCATTGGTAGAGCCTTCATCGGGTCATTTTTGAATACAAGTCTTGATTGTCCGGTTGTCGGATCGTATTCAACAAAAGGACGTGATTTGGATTCAAGCTTGTAATTTGGATACGGATTGAGAACACGTTCTTGAATTTCTTCAACCTGCTTCTCATTTGCTGCAACCTTGATTTGTTGCTGTCCGGAAAGCATGTTTATCTTTAGGATCTTATTGATCTCATTAACTTGCCAGGCTGAGAGTTGATCCGGACGGATAACAAACGCCATGGCGTTGTTTACGTAGACCATAACTTCAGTGCGGTCCTTTGCTTGATATGTCGACAAACCGGTTCCCGGTCCTTTGTCGGCAGATCCTGTCGGAGGAGGAAGCGGAGCAATCTCATCACCTGGTTCAACGCGCCATGGCTGTGGTCCATCACCTGGAGGTAGCGGAACTGGTTGATTGTTTACAGGGCTGTACAAAACGCCTGGTTGGCGCATACCTAAAGGTTGTGGACCAGATGGAGATCCAGGAACTCCGCCAGGCATGCCACTAGTTTGTGGTTGCTGTTGAGCTGAAGCACTGAATGGGCAGAGACCTACAAGTGCCGTCAAGGCAATGGAAGCTAGAAGCGTGATTGCACTTCTTCTTTGGCTTGCGTTGGCTCTAGTTGTGAGTGACATAATTCTTACTCCGGGTCCTTAATCTTTGTCGCTGGTGACTACATGTTCTTGAGTTGCTGTGGATGTCGTTTGGGTCGAATCTTCTGCCAGGAACATTGTTAATTGACTTATTGGTTCAAAGTCGAGAATGTCCTCGTCGGTGATTTCGCATTCTTCATCTGTTTCTGAGTCGACGTCTGTTTCTAATTCGACATCTTCAGTAATTACGTTGTCTTGTTCTGGCATTGATGTTTCCTCTGTGACTTCTGTTATCTCACTTGTTTCTATAATCTCGGTCGCTGGGTCTTCCGGTAATAGTTCTTTGGTCTCTTCATCTATAAAGGAAGAAACAAAGTCAACTTCCGGATCAATATCGTCAATTAGTGGCTCCTGCGAAACTTCGAGCTGTGAAGGAGCACCGTGCCTGCCTTTGGTCAACGATGTGATTATTGGCGTTGACTGCGGTGGAAGCTCCGGTACATAATCGCCTGCTGGAATTTCCAGGATTTTTACGCCGTCTACTTCCATTTGATTTACGGCAGACACGCCATATTCCTGTTCTAATGTTTTGTTCTGTCCAACACAGGACTTGTCTTGTATAGGTTCAAACGAGTCAACGACGCGTCCAAGTTTTACTTCCAAGCCTAGACCGCGCAATTCGCAACAAAGTCCGTCGAAGGCGGCAGTACGACCAGCTTGAGTGAGTGGCTTTCCTTGAACGATGTCGGCGTAAGCTTGGTGACGACCTTCAATATCATCAGCTTTGATTGTCATCATTTCGTTGAGCAAGTGAGCTGAGCCGTAAGCTTGAATTGCCCAGACTTCCATTTCACCGACTCTTTGACCGCCGTGATTGGCTTTACCGCCGACCGGCTGTTGTGTAACAGCTGCGTATGGGCCACCAAGACCGGAGCGGGCATTTATCTTGTGTAAGACAAGTTGATTGAGTTTGAGAATGTACTGGCGTCCAACTAATACTGGACGATCAAAAGCTTCGCCTGTGCGACCATCGTACAAAGTTACTTTGCCGTCGTGACCCATCCACTCATAACCCGGTGTCTTGCGCACTTCTGCAAGGGCTTGGGTGACTAGTTTGTGGGAAGCATCAGCTTCAATGGATTCGTCAAACTGGTGAATACGGTAATAGCGGTTCAAAATATCGGCGTAGAGTCCAAGCTGCGTATCGAATACTTGTCCGACATTCATACGGCTGGGAACGCCCAACGGATTCAAGACAAGATCAACAGGCGTGCCATCCGGCATGTAAGGCATGTCTTGATCCGGCACAATTGTTGCCACAATGCCTTTGTTGCCATGGCGTCCAGCTAGTTTGTCGCCAACTTCCAATGGGCAGAGGCGTGCAATTAAGACTTCTATTTCGCAGATTAAGCCGGCTTTCAATTCCGGTGTGGTTTCCGGTGTGAAGATGCGCACATCAATTACGCGACCACCCGAACCATGTGGCACGCGAAGCGATGTGTCAGCCATTTCTTCGGCAACCTTGCCGAAAATTGCTTGCAGAAGTTCATCTTCTGCCGACAGTGCTTTTTGTTCTTTTGGCGAAAGCTTTGATATAAGAATGTCGCCTGGTTTGACATGACTGCCTATTTTGGCAATACCGCGTTCATCCAAGTGCTCAAGATCAGCTAAAGCAATGTTTGGCAATTCCGGTGTAAGAATTTCCGGACCACGCAATGTTTGGTGGACGCCAATTGTATGCTTTTCAATTTCAACGTGGCTTAGCTTGTGATCTTTAATCAGCCCTTGGCGTACAACAATGGCATCTTCAAAGTTATAGCCATTCCAGGATAAGAAGGCGATTAACAGGTTGCGGCCCAATGCCAATTCACCTTGATCAATACCTGGACCATCAGCAATAATCTGACCGGTTTCAATTTCATCACCAACTTTGACGATTGGTCTTTGGTCAAGAATAGTGTTCTGGTTGGTTCTGTCGAAACGAATGAGAGGATAGTTTCTTTCTTCGCCACTGGCTTGCTTGACTGTGACGTTTTTGCCGGAGACTTTGGTTACTTTTCCTGCACGTTTGGCAATTACGGAGTGACCTGATGAACGGGCAACAGTCTTTTCCATGCCTGTGCCGACGCGTGGACGCTCAGGGCGCACAAGAGGCAAAGTCTGGCGCATCATGCCGCCACCCATAAGTGCGCGGTTAGCATCATCATGCTCTAGAAATGGAATTAGAGCCGAACCAACAGAGATAAATCCCTGCGGGGCGATACCAATCATGTCTACTTCGTTTGGTGCAACTGTGTAGAAGAGATCGCCGCGGCGAACAGAGACGTGCGGTCCGACTATCTCATCATTGTCCACTCTGGTATCCGGTGGTGCCAGCGTGAAGCGCTTATCGTCAGATGGTGTTAAGTAGCAGATTTCATCCGTGACTTTGCCTTCAACAACACGTCTATACGGCACAGTCATGAATCCATGGTCATCGATACGGCAGAAAGTAGCCAGGTACGAAACCATACCGCAGTTTTTGCCTTCCGGGGATTCAACTAAGCAGACACGACCAATTTGACTGGGGTGAACGTCGCGCATTTCGACAGGAGCGGCGTTTGGATCAATGCCACCAGGTCCAAAGGATGTGATTCTTCTTCTATGCGAAAGTTCTGAAAGTGGGTTTTGTTGGTCCAAATACTGTACAAGCGGATTGCCGCCAAAGAACTTGTTGATGGCGTTAACAAATGCGCGCGTATCAACGAAGTCTGTTGGGCTGCCAATTTCATCATCTTCATGGAGTTCCAGACGCGTACGTACAGAGCGAGCCATTTGACCAAGAGCCGGACGAACCGCTCTTGTTAGAATTTCGCCGACGCCACGTAAGTGCCTGTTTTCTAAGGAGTCGATGTTGTCTATATGACCATGTCCGTGTGGCAAAGCCATCAAATATTCAACAGCAGCCAAGAAGTCCTCAGCAGTCAATTGCAGGGAATCCATTTCAATATTGAGTTTTCCATTGACGCGCTGGCGACCAAGTTGGCCCAGTGAATAACGACGCTTGTCTGTCAATTCCTTAAGGGCTTGGGCACCAGCGGAAGCACCGCCGCCGCCATCTGGTTTAAAGGCACGTCCAACAACAGATAAAGCTTCTTGTTCGGTAATAGGTTTCCAGTCAATGCGGTTGCGGGTGAGCCAAAGTCCAAGACGTTTTTCAATTGTTTGATCATCAACACCCATTGCTGTCAGCAAGGTAGTTGCAGAAACTGCACCGCGCTTAGGCAATTTAATACGGCAACGTGAGCGGCTGGCTTTTCCACCATGTGGTGGGCTAAGTACAAGTTCAAAACTAATAGGCGATCCAAGTTCCGGCAAAAGCAGGGCTTTGAAGTGCAATTGACCATCGCCGTTGAAGTAGATACCGGGAGCTCTAACCAACTGGCTCAAAACAACTCTTTCAGAACCGTTGATTACAAAAGTCCCTCTTTCAGTAATTACAGGCACATCGCCTACATAAGCATTGGTTTTGCGCAATTCGCCTGTTTGCGTGTCGCGCAACCAGACTTCCATGACCAGTCTCTTGGTATGGGTCATGTTAGCGCGGCGGGCTTCTTCTGCTGATGTTGGATAACCGGAGTCCGGTGCGTAATCGTCAAAACGCCAGTGAACTTTTCCGTCTGTTCCAACAAAGGTCAGCTCATAACGAGGATTGAATTCGCTGGCAATTGGTGAGATCTCTGAAAACAGATCACCCAGGGTCGACTCCAGAAATTTTCTGTAGGAGCGCCTGGGGAATTCAGCTAAGTCTGGTGGTTGGAAATAGAATGCCATTATTGCCCTCTTTTTCCTTCACTCAATAAATTTGCTTTGTTAGCTGCCACAGCATTGCTCAAATCCTTGGCGAATTCGGCATTGCCAGGAGCGAAAGCAGCAGCGATGCGGAATTCCGACAACGCTTCACCAAGTTGACCAGCTGCTTTTAAGTTGACGGCTAAACGGTGGTGCAACTCGGCATTGTTCATATTGTTGGTGACCAGCTGATTCAAAAGCTGAGCAGCAGCTTTGTAGTTGCCTTGGGCTTCAAGTGCAGCTACTTGAACCATTGCCGGGTCAGCGACAGTATTTTCTGTAGTTGCTGCGCTTTTTGCAGGAGCAGTAATTTGTGGGGCTGCGGCCGGTACAGCTGCAGGAACAGCAGCAGCAGCTTTAGCTTGCGCGGCAGCTGGTGTTGCAGACATTTCCTTAGCTAATTGATTGGCAAGATCTGTCAATTCAGCTGAGCTTGTGCCCATTACTTTCATGTTGTCTTGCATGCGCTTCAAGCGGGCAGCGGCATTTTTGTTGTTGACCGGATCAATTAATACGCAGGTCAAATAAGCTTGGTGTGCGCCTTTGAAATCGCTAACTGCTTCTAAGCATTGAGCTAGCATAAATTGATAGCGAGCGTTTTTCGGCTCAGCGCCTGCTGCTTGTTTGATTTCAATCAACGCTTCGCGGCTAAGACCTTGTGAAAGTAGAGTCTCGGCAGCAAGTCTGTGCTTTTCCGATCTCGCATGTGCCATAGCACGTTCTAAGCTTGCTCGTCCGGCAGCAAGGCTTGTGTTTTGTGGATCAATTGCTTCCAGTTTGCCATACTCTTGAGCGGCTCCGGCGAAGTTGCCGGTTAACTGATAAGCACCGGCAAGACCGAGGTGGTTTTCCGGCTGTAATGGATTGGCAGCCATTTGTCTTTGCCAAAGTTCAACTAGTGCTTGTCCTGCAGCTGTATCATTCGGATTAAGTATTAGTGCTTTACGTAAGGACGTGACAGCACCTGTCAAATCCTTTTGATTGAGCAAAAGCAACCCTAATTGGCGGTGAGCTTGCGCGCAATCAGGATCTTTTACGATAGCTTGCTGATACCAGTTAAGAGCTGTCGGTGTTTGACCTACACGCAAAGCAAGATCACCCATTTTGGCATAGGTGCGTCCGGAATCTTCCAGCTGCATTGCTGCTTGGTACTCAAGGACGGCTGACTGCACATCACCGGCAGCAAGCAGTTGATCGCCTATTTCCATACGTGCTTCGGCTGATTCAGGATCGCGACCGAGCTTTCTTGTGGCATCTGCTAATAGTTTTCCGGCAAGTCCGTTATCGGGTGCGGCAAGCAAGGCTTTGCGGAAAGCGGCACTGGCAGCCATGTTGTCACCGGCAGCCATTTTTGTTTGACCATAAACTACACAGGCAGCCGACAAGTTAATGCGTAACTGTTTGTTTTCCGGCTCTAGCTGAACTGCTTTCTCGTGGGCGGCAATAGCTTCTGCCCAGCGTCCGGATTTACCCAATTGCACACCCTGGTTGTTGGCGGCAAGCGCTCCTTGCTTGCGTGCCTTTTCGGCGTTGGCTTTATCCAATTGAGCCTTTTTGGCATCATCGATGGCTTTTTGCGTTGCCTTTTCTTCTTCTTCTTTCTTCTGCGCTTCTATTTCGCGGTATCCCGGACGGCGCTTGAACAAAGAAGGGTCTAAAACTGTCTCTTGGGCGCTATCAAAGCTTTTGCCGGTGCGCTTGTATTTGACCTGCTGGTCCGAGCGAGCGTCTGCATTATAAGCAGCAAAAATGCCCAGGGTTAGAGCCAGGGCTATCGATAGAGTTGAATTTAGGCTGACTTTGCTCACAATTTGCCTGCCCGATAGAGCCGATAACATGAGCACAGCTTAACGATTTGAAAATCCGTAGTCTATTGGGGTTTCTCCCAATGAGACCGTAGTATTCCCATGCCCTAAAAGCCAAGCCAGGCTTGCCAAGAGGGGACCGATTTTTGCAACAATCGCCTGTCAGGCGTTTATATATTTACTAAATAAGGTATGTACTTGACGGAATGGTAGGTACAACTATCCATTCAAGGCAATATCAAAGGGCAATCTTGCTAGAATTAAAAGTCAGACTCCTCAAGGATTGAGAGACAAAAGTGTTCCGACCCAGAACGGTAATTTGTGAAAGACATGAACTAATTCGCTTTGGGCTGAAGCGAGTGATAACCGAAGTGGTTGATGTTGTTGGTGAAGCCGCAGACGGTATGACAGGCGTGGAAATTATCCGACGCATGAAGCCTGATTTTGTAATTCTCGATGTTGATCTAGACGTGCTGAACGGTGTTGAAGTATGCCGTCGCGTGCATGACGAGATGCCTAATTCGAACGTCTTAGTCTTGACTGACTCATATCATGCAACCAAGTATCACAACCAATTGTTGCGTGCAGGCTCGCGTGGTTTCTGCCTGAAATCATCCGGACCTAGAACATTATTCGAAGCAATTGAGCAGGTCACCAGAGGACTGCCCTATTGCGATCCAAAAATTACCCAGTTGGTTAAGCAGAATCCAGCTACTTCTTTGCCGAACTGTAACCTGACCGACAGAGAAATTGAAGTACTTATCAGACTGGATTTGCGCAACAAAGAAATTGCCGACGAGCTCGATATGAAGCTGCGCACGGTAGAAAAACACATTGAGTGCATTCTTGCCAAATTGAAAGTACCGACAAGAACAGCTGCTGCTCTGAAGGCTGTGCAATTAGGCTATGTGCTTCTGCCGAAGATGCCGGCACGTGATCCGGTAACTGGTGTTTCGCACGAACAGACAGTTGCAGAATTGCAGGCGGAATTGGCTGTAGCCAACGAGCACTTGAAGGCACTGCTCAAACAAAACGAAGTTTTAAAAGAAGCTTTGGGCGATAAAATCAAGCAGTAACGGCACTTTCCGGGTTCGGGCAATAGATTTAAGGCAGAATAACTTTTGCCATGCAGTTGTGTCTGATATGCTCTTCAGGACACTTACGAGGATGCCCAAATGTCCGAACGGAAGCGCCTTTTAGCCTCATGCTTAGTTCTAGGTCTGATTTTTGTTGCTCAGCCGGCTTTTGCCGACGAAGAGCCGCCATTTCCCGTTGGTCATTCGGTTAGTCGTTTCATTCAGAAAATAAGCGGCGTGAATGCCTTGAGCGCTTTTGTGGCCAGCAAGGCTGCAACCAGAGCTTTGGAGAAGAGACTGGGTGGTCAGGTAAAAGCCAAAATCAAGTCCTACAGCTTTACCGACCTACTTGCCGGCAAAGTCAAATCGCTGGAACTCACTTTTAGAAATGCCAGAGTGCGCGGCATCGAATTAGGTTATCTGCATGTCACGGCAAAAAATCCTCTCTGGTTTAGTTATCGTAAGCGCAAGGATGAACCAACTGGTGTCAACACACCGGTATCACTTAGCCTTGATGGTTGCGTTTCTCAAAAGGACATAACAGCGGCTCTCAAAGATCCGCAAGTAACTTCTTCCTTGAGCACCATGAAACTTGATCTGCCTGGATTAGGAAATCAGCAACTTGAAATTCTCGAGCCGGATGTGAAAATCGAAAACGGCAAAGTAAAAATTAGAGCGACAGTTGTCACCAAAGGCGGCAAAAAGGAAACCGGCGTGCCTGTTACAGTTAGCGCGGTTCCGTATCTTGTCGAAGATGGTGCCAAACTCAATTTGAAAGACATGGACATTCAGTCATCAGAGATTGAAAATCCCGCGGAATTTGCGCAGTTTGTGACGGAATTATTCAATCCGTTGATCAATTTTTCCCGAATGGATAATGGACAACGTGCATTTCGCTTGAATGATTTCAAAATTTCTGGTGCAAAAATAAATTTCGATGGTAAGCTTATTTTGGCTCCGAGAAAAACAACCTCCGCGTTAGCCCAGAAAGCGACTATCACGAGATGAACAAACCCAGACTGATACTAAATGCAGTTGCAGCAATCGGCACAATCGCATTATTATCTGCCTGTACAAATTTCCTAAATCACCTCGATGCTAACTCTAACGCTATGATGGACGACTCTAAACACCAGGTGCGTGTTTGGTTCGTCAAAACTGATCAAAACGGGCAACCATCCCTGGTGCCTGTTTCTCGCGCCACATCTTCGACTGATAAATTGGAAGATGCTGTCTCTGAGTTGCTTAGAGGACCAGAGCCCGCAGAAGAACAAACGGGTCTTGCCAGTGAAATTCCACGAGGCACCATTTTGCTGGACCTCAAGCATGTTGGTGATAATGTTGAGCTAAATCTCTCGCGCCGTTTTTCATCGGGTGGCGGTAGCGATTCAATTGAGACAAGATTAGAACAGCTGCGTCGTACTGTAACTGATGCAGCAGGTGTCCATAAGGTCTACCTGAATGTTGAAGGCGAACGCTTACTAACAGCTGCCGGCGAAGGCATCGAAGTTAGACAGCCTATTAACTAAGTACGGACTTAATTTCTTTGCAAACACTTTTGATGTCATCTTCTGTTAATAGCAACGAAGAAGGCATCCAAATTGCGTGTTCGGATGAATGGCTTGCTATTGGGAAATCGCTGTCCGGCAATCTGTATGGATCTTGTCGGTGCAATGGATGCCAAAATCTGCGATAACCGATATTATTTGCGTCAAAGTGTTTTGTAAGTGCATCCCTATCATTTACATAAGCATCCACCCACTGTGGCGTTTCGCCATCGGCAGTGTTGAACGGAAATAACTTGATACCACTCAAACCGTTAAGTTCATGCCTGTAGGTATCGTAAAAGGATCTGAGCTTCTTTAGCCTGCCTTGTATGTCTTGCATCTGACCGATACCTACGGCTGCTTGCAGGTTCGTCAACTTGAAGTTATAACCAATTGCCGGATGCAAGTCGTCGCCGCCTGTACCTCTGTAGGGACGCCCTTGATCCTTCAGCTGTCTTAGCTTTCCGTGTAATTCTGGATCATCGGTAACAATCATGCCGCCTTGCCCTGTTGTTATTGTCTTATTAGGCGAAAAGGAGAAGCAGCCTATTTGACCATAGGTGCCTGCCGATCTATTGTCTTTTTTTGAGCCAAAGGCTTCTGCTGCGTCTTCGATAACGACCAGTTTGTGTTCGTCAGCAATTTTCATGATGGACCGCATGTCTGCTAGTCGCCCGCTTACATGCACTGGAATTATTGCTTTGGTTTTCTTGGTGATAGCCGATTTGATCTTCTGAGGATCGATATTGAGAGTGTCTTTCTCAATATCGACCAAGCGTGCAGTTGCTCCTGTCATCACGACCGCATTGGCTGTGGCGATAAACGTTGTATCAGGAACAATCACCTCATCGCCGGGACCGATATCAAATGCTTTGAGCGCTAAATAAAGTGCAGCTGTGCCGCTTGTCACAGCTACTGCATATTCGGCACCAATTAAGTCAGCGACAGCCTTCTCTAACTGTTCTGTAACTTTGCCGTCATTGAGGAAACCACTCTTAAGCACTTCATGTGTTAAGTCATATTCGCTGGAGCCTATTACCGGCTGCCACCAGTCTATTTTTGTTGCTGTGGGTTTAGTTTCCTTGGACACTTTGTTCATGTCCTTTCCGAAACGAGAGATTTACTGTCCACCACAACAACAGGGTTTTTCATCGGCCAAAATCCCCATACGTCAATAACTAATTTGTTTGGTGGCAGAGAAATGTTTTTGTAGGCGCTGTGCGGAGCTCCAAGAATGATGACGTCAGCGGAAGCGATTGCTTTGTCTAGTGATATAAAATTGTCATTTTTGATAAACGGATCAGTGCAGAAAACTTCCTTGGCGTAGACTTCCAAGAGATTCTTTAGCTTGAATGCCAGTGAGTCTCGAATATCATCACTATCACCTTTAAACGCCATGCCCAGGATGGCAACACGTAGATTTGGCAAGTCGTGTTTTTCTAATTGCTCAATGATGAAATTAGGAATGGATTCGTTGACTACCATTGCTGCATTTCCCATGAAAAATAAGTTGTTGGAAAATGCGCAGAGCTGAAGCGTATCTTTAAGCAAGCATGGACCAGCGGTAAAGCCTGCTTTTGGATAAGGCTTCATACGCGGATAGTCTTTGGAAAACGCATCGTAGATTCGGTAAAAATCGATATTGTATTTTTGGCAGAGTATAAAAAATTGGTTGGACACGGCAAAATTCAAATACCGCCAACTGTTCACGAATAATTTTCCTAGCTCGGCCTCAATGGGGTCTATTCGTATGACTGACGGAGCAAAACGAGTAAATAGATCTGTGGCTAATTTCGCTGCTTCCTCTTCAAAAGCACCAATTATCTGCGGTAGGTCTCGGAGTTCTTCTAAGGCCTTTCCTTCAGCGATACGCTCAGGACAAACAGCTAGGTGAATCTTTCTGCCCTGTGACTGTAATCTTTCATAAATGAGCTTCGAAACACCTGGATACATAGTGCTTCTTAAGATGAGCAGGGCTCCATCCTTCATGTGCTTAATTGTATTATCGGTATGACTGTATAACTCTTTCAGTAAAGGATTAAGGTGGCTGTCGACCGGTGTACCTATAACTTCGACGACGATATCGGCATCAGCCAGTTCTTCCATTGAATTTGTTGCTTGGAGAGTCTTGCCGATTACCTTTTGCAAGACTGGTTCCATATTCTCTTCAAGAAACGGCATCCGTCCGGAATTAACTAGAGCGATTTTGTCTTTGTCTACGTCTATAAGGAAGACTTCAAGATCGTCAAGAGTCGCCAGTACCACCCCAAAGGGTAAGCCGACGTGCCCGCAACCACCGAGTATGGCAATTTTCTGTTTTCTCATTAAAAGCCCTAACGGCAAGCTGCCTGCGCAAGTGTATATATTGGAATAATACCACCCAAACAGGGCTCGTCATCACCAGAAAGCAGGATTGTGCTACTCTAAAACCTGCCTGACTGGTAGACAAGAACTGTGAGATTTATCGCATGAAAATGCTCATTAGCGGCAGCGAGGGATCGCTTGCACAAATGGTGATACCGGAATTCCAAAAGCTTGGACATTCCATTATCGGCGTTGATAATTTTGCCAGGTACGGCACCATTGATCGCAAGAGAAATTACGAATTCATGCAAATGGATTTGACTGATTCATCAAGCGTAAAAGATCTTTTCAGCAAGCATCAAGTTGATGTTGTGTTTCACGCAGCAGCACTTGTTTATGGCGTAATTGGCTTTCATGAAAAACCGGCCGATATTATCGTCGACAATAATTTGATGACGATGAATTTACTCAAGCATGGTGCAGACAAGATTCGTCATTTTATCTATCTTTCTTCAAGTATGGTCTACGAAAGATCAAAAACTGTTCCTCACAAAGAGGAAGATGCCGATCTTTCACAAGTTATGTCAACTTCCTATGGACTATCCAAATACATAGGCGAAAGAGTAGTTAAGTCTTTTCACGAACAATACGATACTAAGTACACTATCTGGCGTCCATTCAACATCATCACTCCCTTTGAGTCACCGGAAGATCAAGGTGTGAGTCATGTCTTCGCTGACATGATTCGTAAAATAATCGTTGAAAAACAACAACCATTGAAGGTATTGGGTGACGGGCAACAAGTTCGTTGCTTTACCAATATTTTTGATGTAGCGGAAGCTATTGCGACCTATTCGCTGGATGCAAAAGCAGTGAATGAAACCTTCAATATTGGAAATCCGGAGCCGGTCACTATTTTGCAATTGACAGAGTTGATTGTTCAAATAGCAAAAGAGCGCAAGCTATTGCCGCAAAGCTATAGTCTCTCTTACGAGCATTTGCCTGTTTATGCCGATGATGTACGTATGCGTATTCCTGATGTAAGCAAAATCGACAAAGTCTTTTCCTGGAAAGCAAAAACTACGCTGCGCCAATCGCTTGAGCAGTGTATAGAACACCAGATTAAGACCAAGGTCCTTTCGGTCTGCGAATAGCCATTGATGAGAGCCCGTAAAGGTAGCCAGGGCAAATCTTAAAAGGTTGTTTCTCTTCTGGTCGACCCCTCTTTGCGTCTGCTATGATATTTCGTTCTAGATTAATTTTTCCCGGGATGTAAAGATGAAAGAAGGAATCCATCCTCAGTATCACGAAATAACCGCAACTTGCGTTTGCGGTGGCAAAGTCGAGCTTGGTTCGACACGCTCGGATATTAGAGTAGAAATTTGCAGCAACTGCCACCCATATTTCACTGGCATGCAGAAAATCATCGACACGGAAGGTCGCGTAGATCGCTTCCAGAAGCGTTATAACCGCGATAAGGCAGTCGCTAAGTAATACGAGTCTCACTCGAGCCTGCCTGGCGTGCTAGTATGAGCGCGTCTTAATTTTTGGTGGGTTGAATCATGGCTGGCAAAGAGAATTTGATTGTTGCGCTGGATGTGCCCACTTTGGCTGAAGCGCAAAAGCTGGCTGACGAGCTGCGTAATGAAGTCGGCATGTTCAAAGTAGGACTTGAGCTTTACAGCAGAGAAGGGCTTGCTCTTTTATCCTGGTTTTCCCAGGAGTCGTTGCCGGTCTTCTTTGACGGCAAGTTTCACGATATTCCCAACACAGTCGCTGCTGCAAGCGCCGCTGTAGTCGCTCACAACGTGAAGATGTTTAATGTGCACGCCGCCGGCGGCTCGAAAATGATAGGAGCTGCCGTAGAAGCTTGTGCGAAGGCAAACGGAGCCAAGCCTATTCTTCTGGCTGTAACAGTATTAACCAGCATGTCTCAGCAAGTAATGAACGATGAAATTGGCATTGCCGGACAAGTTGAAAGTCAGGTGAAGAAGCTGGCGTTGTTGGCTAAATCTGCCGGGGCTGATGGAGTGGTTGCATCTGCTAGCGAGGCAACGCTTATAGCAGAAGCCTGTGGTCGGGATTTTGTAATTGTTACACCAGGCATTCGCCCGACTTGGGCTGGACAGGATGATCAAGTGCGGGTTGTAACCCCAGCTGACGCAATTGCTAATGGTGCTCATTACATTGTGGTTGGACGTCCAATTGTCAAAGCAGCAAATCGCAAAGACGCTGCTAAGCGTGTCGTGGACGAGCTTTTGTCGGCCGGCTAGACTGGTTCGCCTTCCGGCTCTTCAGACTCAGCTTGAGGCTTTTCTTCGATAATTCTGCCCATCTGTCCTTTGAAGCCAATTGGACCGCGCCTTGGTTTGCCAAAGACAGAGAGAAACAATTGCAAAGGATTTGATGGTCTATCTGTGCTTTCGTGATCGTACATGTATGAAAGCGGGTCATTCAATTCATCTGCGTCATTGAGGCGCATAAGCATGCCGCGACTGGCAAGAGAGATAGCTCCTGTTTCTTCTGAAACAACAATGCAAAGCCCATCGTAAATTTCGGAAAGTCCCAAAGCTGCTCTATGACGTGTGCCATAACGATAACTCAATTTAGGATTGTCTGTTATAGGAAGAATTACCCCAGCTGCAACAATTTTGTCTTTGCGCAGAATTGCCGCACCGTCATGCAATGGAGAAGCAGTATGGAAAATGCTCAAAAGAAGATCATGCGATACATCGGCGTTTACAGGTGTGCCTGGTGTTAAGTAGTCCCATTCGGCTTCCGGCTCCTCAACCACAATGAGGGCACCACATTTGATGCGCGAAAGTTCGCGAACGGCAGCAATGATTTCTTGAATGACCATTCGTGATCTGTGCTTTTCGCTGTCTCTTAGTGAAAGGTCGATGCGAAACGCTTTACCGCGACCTAAATAACCTAAACCTCGACGAATCTCCGGCTGGAAAATAATGAGAATACCCAGAAGAGCTACGGGAATCAGGGATTGCAGAATCGATGTAATTAATGTGAAACCTAGCGCCCAGGAGGCAATACAAATGCCGACTAGTGTCATCAAGCCTTTGACTAAGCGTTCGGCTTGTGTGCCTCTTATGCGGCCCCAGAGCCATACGATCGCGTAAAAGATGATGAAAAGCTCGATAAAGAGTCTAGCTAGGGACAGCCAATCGGCATGCGAGATTGCCGTCTGCAAGATGCTGAAATCAATTGTGAGCTCTTTAAGAGGATTCACTTTGTCACCTACCCGCTTGCCGCCCCGTATTAAGGAAGTTGTTTCCTAATGAGGGCTACCATAACGATTATATGCCTCAGACGGCACAATTTCTCGCCTTTTTTGCCCTTAAATAATCCGGAATGCGATCTTGTCTTAACAGATCGTCGGCATTTTCCCGTTCGATGATAACGTTGGCAACTCCGTCCTTGACCAACACGCAGGCAGGACGCCCTGTGCGATTGTAATTGGAGGACATACTGTAGTTGTATGCGCCGGTGCTGAATACGGCTATCAAATCTCCTGTGTCGGCATTTAGTTGAATGTTTTTGATAAGAACATCACCTGATTCGCAAAACTTGCCGACCAAGGTAATCCTCTTTCCGTTGGAATTTTCATTCCTGTTTGCCACACAAGCAGAATACTTTGCTTGATAGGTAACGGGGCGGGGATTATCGGCCATTCCGCCGTCTATCGATACATAGGTGAGATCACCCGGCAAAACCTTTTGGTTGCCGGCTCTATAGATTGTTACACCTGCAGTGCCGACAATTGCGCGACCTGGCTCGACTAACAGTTTCGGCAGTGTGAGATTTCTTTGCTGAAAGCTTTCTTGTACTTTCTTGCCGATGGCTCGCGACCAGTCGTAAATAGGTGTTGCTTTGTCTTGCTCCGTGTAGGTTATGCCTAAGCCTCCGCCGACATCGAGGTGAGTCAAATTCACACCCCGAGATTTCAACTCGGCGTAAGAATCGGCCATGATATCGACTATATCCAAGTATGGACCGATATCGTGTGATTGTGAGCCAATATGCGCGTGCAACCCGAGTAGCAACACAGAGGGTGCAAGAGTCTGAGCTTGTTTGGCAATTCGGGTTACTTCTTCCAGCGCTAGACCAAATTTGCTGTCATGTTGCCCTGTCTTTATATAGTGGTGCGTATCTGGCTCAACACCTGGTGTCACTCTCAAGAGAATTTTTGCCGTAGTATTTTTTGCTTTCGCTAATTCGGCAATGAGATGCAGTTCTGATTCGCAATCGACAACGATGCGAACATTGTTGGCTATAGCCGTTTCAATTTCTTCTCTGGATTTGTTATTTCCGTGCAAATAGACAGACTCACCTGACAGTCCGGCTTGCATGGCTGTGTGCAGTTCACCGTAAGAGACAACATCAAGACCCAGGTCGAGCATTTCCGTTAAACGGCACATTGCCAAGCAAAGAAAAGCTTTGCCTGCGTAAAGCACCTGCCAGTCTGGATATTTAGAGTCCTTGAGTCCGTCCTTGCAGGCGTTGGCAGACTGAGCAATTGTTGCCTCGTCCATAATCCACAAAGGTGTGCCGAATTGTTCGGCTAAGACAGTAGTATCAGCTCCACCAATTTCCAGGTGTCCAAGCGAATTGGTGCGAGCAGTAATAGGACGAATGCTGGTATTCGGCGAGTTATTCACCGCCACATCGTAGCATGTCGGGTCAATGATTTACGGCTTGATTAGGTAGGCGTATTTTGATGAGCTGATTGTTTGAATGCTGCGAATACTCTGATATTCGCCGGATTCTGCCAATAGTTCGTGCTCAGGCGATTGATTGATAAAGCCTCGATTGTCTTTCTTTGAGTGCCAACGATGTTGTCGGGCGCTAATTTTTGCTTGTAAAGAGTCGGCTCCACGACCAATTCCGAATCGTCTGTTGCTCAGACCGGAAAGGCTTGTGCCCAATAAATATGCTTGGTCGCCATTTTGTACAAGCAGGACGCTGCCGCTTATCTCTACTTCGTCAGTGCCTGTTAAGTCGAACAATGTACTTAGTTGGTTTGGGTCGAGCCAACCATCGCGATTGGAGTAGATTCCAACTACTTTGCTGCGAGTGATGTAAACCATTGCCATGGCATCGTCATGTTTTTGTTTGACGACAATGCAACCAGGTGATGTTGATTCCAGAAGCAGGTCCATTGCTGCCTGGAAATAATCTTTGGCTGATTGTTGGTGGCTTATTCCGAGCGGCTGTCCTTGAAACAGAGAAGCTGCCGCTAGAACTATGTCTTCGGGTAACTGGTGCACAATGAGTGTATTGTCCGGTGAAGAAAGATCTTCAAGGGCGCATGCCAGACCTTCTTCTGAAAATATTTGATGCTCGAGAGTACGTTCGCCAAAAACACAACCTAGTGAGCGTCCACGATAAAGCAAAATAGCCGATCGCGATCTGGTGATAGGCGAGACAATTTTGAAGCAACCTGTAACTTGGGCGCCCTCTAAGTTGATTAAAAGCTGATGGAACTTCACGTCAGCTGTTTGTGTCGTTTCAGCCTGGCTGTGTGCAAGAGGGCCGGGCATGAGGTCTATTGCTCTGCGACTGGCGCCAAAAAATACTTTCGGTTTGTTCTTTTGTTTGGCTTTCGGATTCTGAAAACTCGTTCTCAATTGCTTAAGGCGATTGGAAATCACCTGCAGCTCTTGAGGCGTGTGAGTTTCAGCAGGAATTTCGCCCTGCCCAAAAAGTTTTTCGAACGCTTTTACAAGGGCGTTTTTAGAAGTCATCACCGCGCACCAATCTAAGAATTTATAGGGCTCTACAGGCTAACAAATGCACACTGTCATGTCACTGGGAAAATCACTAAGTAGATTGGATTTTTCTCAGTTAGAATGCTGATTGCACCTGAATAATCTCCGGTTGACCGACAGAACCTTCAGAAACAGCTTTCCTGTCGAAGGCAATAGCAATTGCGTCAAAACGGCAAGGGGTCTCGCATAGCCCATTGCGAGCGAGGTAAATTCTGGCTGATGTAACAATTTTTTGCTGCTTTCTGTAGGTGATTGCATCGAAGCCGTTCTGGACGGAATTGTAGTCTGACTGCTTGTAACGAGTTTTGACCTCGACAAAGACAAAAAGCCCATCAGGACTGAGTGCTATGAGATCGACTTCGGCAAAACGCCCAGCCCGCCAGTTGCGAGCCAGGATTCTGTATCCCTGTTTTGTGTAAAAATCGGCAGCCGCATCCTCGCCAAGTCTGGCAAGATGTCCTGCAGGCGCCTTACCCTTTGTATATAATGGCATTTCACCCTCCATCAAACGCCCTTTCTATAAAGACGTTTGAGCATCCAAAAAGTTCAAAAACTATGCTCGATTTGAAATTAATTCGTGAAAACGCCGCCGAGGTTGAAAAGGCCCTTGCTCGTCGCAATGGTCAATTCAGCGTGGCGGAGCTTGTTAAGGTTGACCAACGCTTTCGTGATTTGCAAACTCAATGGGAATTGCTGAATCAACGGACTAATGAAATATCCGAGCTTTTCAAGACGGGCAAAGCAGACAAGAGCCAGATTGAACAACTGCGCGCCGAAAGCAAAGAGCTTAAGGGCAAGCGCGAAGAGATTGAAAAAGAGAAGGTCGCCCTCGAGGAAGAGTTGGATTCGTTGCGTCTGGGTATTCCTAACCTGCCTCACGAAAGTGTTCCTGATGGCAAAGACGAAACAGGCAACGTTGAAATTAAGACCTGGGGAAAAATCCCGGCGATAAATAATCCTAAGCACCACTGGGAATTAGGAACAGAGCTTGATGTCTTTGATTTTGAGCGCGGTGTAAAAATTGCCGAATCACGTTTCACGGTACTCATGGAAATGGGCGCTAAGATGGAACGTGCCTTGATGAACTTTATGCTCGATTTGCACAGCAAGCGTGGCTATCGTGAAGTATTTCCGCCCATTCTTGTT
Source organism: Candidatus Obscuribacterales bacterium (assembly GCA_019744775.1). Taxonomy (NCBI): domain Bacteria; kingdom Bacillati; phylum Candidatus Melainabacteria; order Candidatus Obscuribacterales; species Candidatus Obscuribacterales bacterium. The sequence goes on along the minus strand of JAIETZ010000001.1, from coordinate 58,562 downwards.
AATCGTGATTGCTTAATTGGCACAGGTCAGTTGCCTAAGTTCGGCGAAGACCTGTACAAGTGTGCCGAAGACGATCTTTTCTTGGTGCCGACAGCAGAAGTGCCTGTAACCAATTTATATCGTGATGAGATTTTAGAAGAAGAGCAATTGACCATCAATCATTGCGCTTACACCCCAAATTTCAGACGTGAGGCAGGAGCTGCAGGCAAAGACACGCGCGGATATATTCGCCAGCATCAATTCAATAAAGTTGAGCTGGTCAAATTCTGCGTTCCTGAAAAATCTTTTGATGAACTAGAAGCTTTGACTCTAGATGCAGAAGCAATTCTGGAAGCACTTGAGCTGCCTTACAGACGCGCATTACTTTGTGCCGGCGACATGGGCTTTAGTTCGCAGAAAACTTTTGACATTGAAGTGTGGTTTCCAGCTCAAGACAAATATCGTGAGATAAGTTCGTGCAGTAATTTCGGCGACTACCAAGCGCGCCGGGCTAATTTGCGCTACCGTCCAACTGACGGTGGCAAGCCGCGCTTTATGCATACGCTTAACGGCTCAGGTCTGGCTATTGGCAGAACACTTGCCGCCATTCTGGAAAACTATCAACAGGCAGATGGCAGCGTCAGATTACCGACAGCCTTACAGCCTTATTTGGGCGGGTTAACTGAGCTGCGTCCCAAGAAGGACAGCGTTAAGGTATAAGACTGACTTTGACTAAATTCCACGCCCCTTCGTGTCTGACTGTTTGAACACTTGTTTTGAACGGCAGCAATCGGATATTTTGTAGTTTTTTGTCGCTGATAAGGATTTGCATACCGTCTTTGTTTTCGATGAGTAGTTTGGCAAAGTGTTCATCGGAAGTAATTGGTGGCACGGCGTAGTGAGTGTAGAAGGAAGCCGATGGTTTCAAGCTTGTGAAAACCATTGGATGGATGTCGGCACTCTTGCACCAGATGACGAGATCTTGGAAGTCTTTGAGATGCGCGCGTTGGTAGAGAGTGAGAGTCACCGGTACGCAGATTGCTACAGCGATGAGGCTGCTGGCAGTAAGAAGCATAATGGCTGTTTGCAATTTGTTTTTGACTAATAGAATTAGATAAGCAAGCCAGCTCAATACCAAAGCAATGGCGACGATTGTCAGCGATGCAAATGGCTTTGCTTCCTGAGCAAATTTTCCCATAGCTAGAATTGGCATGATGGCGGCAAGAGTGAGCATTATTGGCGCGGTCCAAAAGATATCTTTCACGCGACCTCTTTGGATGAGTCTGTCGATATAGATACCAGTGACAACGGCTGCAGTCGGTAGAACTGGAATTATGTACGTGGGTAATTTAGACGGCACAATTGAGAAGAATAGAAAAATAGCAGCACTTGATAGAAAACAAAAAATTGTCAGTTGTTGGTTTTCGTTGAAGCGATCTCTCAAGCTCTGGATAACTTGTTTTGTGCTTCCAATGATGAATAGTGACCAGGGGAAAGTGCCGGCTAACACGACCGGAATATAAAACCAAAATGGTAATAAGTGATCAAGTGTGCCGGAAATTCTAGAGAAAGTTTGCCTGCCGAAAAATTCTTGCAAGAATGCGCCTTTGGTAATTATTGATTCTGTTATGTACCAAGGTAGTGAAACTACAAGGACTATCAAAAGCCCGACGAATGGATTGAGCCGTAAAACTGATTGCAAGAATTCCTTTGGCGAGCGGCTGGTTACGAGTAGATACAGCAAAAGACCAATGCCGGTTAGGAAAAGTCCAATCGGACCTTTTTGAAGAACAGCTAGCCCGGCTACTACATATGCAGGGTAAATGAGCCATGCGCGACTTGTGCGCAGTGCTGAAAATAACAAAGCGGCTGATGCTGATACGAGAAGCGCTAACGGCATGTCGGTCAAAGCAAAATGTCCGACGACCAAAAATAAGGGTGAGGACAGAAGTGTAATAGCAGCTAAAAATGCAGCACGCTGGCTGACAAATTGGCGGGAAAAGACAAATGTTCCTAAGACTAGCAATGTACCGCACAGGGCGGAGGGAAAACGAGCGGCAAATTCACTTACTCCGAATAACTTGTAGGAGCCAATGATGAGCCAGTAGACAAGAATGGGTTTTTCCAGCCATGGCTTGTAATTGAGATGGGGAGTTAAATAGTCACCCAACTCCAGCATTTCGCGCGCGCCTTCTGAATACCAGCCGTCGCTTGGGTCGAAAATTCCAAAGCTGCCTAGCAGAGGCAGGAAGCAAACTGCGGACAGGAATGTCAAAAGTAGTAAGAGGTTTCCATCGGTCTTTTTCATCGCACCACTATACCTAAATAGAAGCGTGAGTGGCGTTCCAAATGATTAATTGGCTGGATTGACAGTCCAGCCAATACTTTGTACGCTGGGATTATGTTGGCTGAGCCAATTGCCTCTGGTAGGGAGGCGGAGCCGGTTGGTTTCTGGGAGTGGTAGATAAATTGGCTGGATGGATTGGCTGGATGGAAATGAGAAAAATTACATGAATTGGCTGGGTATACTCTCTGACATAGGCAAAAGCTCAAAGGACAAGTCGAGTCCAATGTATGAGCAAATCATGCGGCGGATTGACGATGCCATCGTGTCCGGACAATTGCCAGACGGTACAAAAATGCCAACCAACAGGGAATTGGCAACCTTGTTGAATGTAGATCGTTCCACAGTCGCCAGAGCTTATCTTGAATTACAACTTGCCGGACTTATTGAAAGCCATGTCGGTCGCGGTACTTTTGTCAAAAGTGGTGGACGAAGTCTGCCGCCAGTCAAGCCTGTGAGTTATACAGCAAATGTTTCATTGCCTATTGCGTGGTCCGAAAAGTTTGCTCGTTCAAAAGATGCATCGTATTCATTGTTTAGTCGTTTGCCGATGCAGCCTCTGCCTAAGGAGGCTATTGCCTTTACCAATTCCATTCCGAATCAAGAGCTTTATCCATGGCAAGAGTTCCAAAAAATTCTCGCAGGATTTAACAGCCAGGACAGGCTCGCCGAATTGTTTGCCTTCAGTGCTCCCGATGGTTATCCACCACTGATTGCTGAAATTCAAAAAATACTGAAGAAACAGGGAATTGATGTCGGTAACGATGAGATATTGATCGTCAACGGCTCTAAACAAGGCATTGATATAGTCACATCGACTCTGGTTGATCCAAGCGATGCCATTATTGCTGAAGAGCCGACATATCACTTAGCCCTCTGTGATTTTAAGTCCAGCCAGGCTCGCTGCATGCCATTGCCTATTGATGACAGCGGATTACGTGTCGACATGCTTGAGAGTATGCTTGTGAATCAGAGAGCAAAACTTTTATATGTGACACCGTCATTTCAAAATCCAACTGGAACAACAATTTCGCTTGAGAAAAGACGCCAGTTACTGCAAGTGGCAGAACGTTATCAATTACCAGTATTAGAGGATAATGTTGTCGGTGATTTGTATTATGGCAAACCGGGACCACCACCTTTGAGAGCACTTTCCGGACCGAATAGTCTGGTCATTCATCAAGGGACAATTTCAAAAACCCTTTTTCCAGGCTTCCGTATTGGCTGGCTATTGGCACCGAAAGAATTGATGGGTCGTCTGCGGTCTACTAAACGCATGCGCGATGTGACAACCAATACTATGTCGCAAGTCTTGCTTGCTGAGTATTTGAAGCGTGGACTCTATGACAAGCATCTGGAAGACGTTCGGCAATTATATGGACGCAGAAAGGATGCCATGCTTGCCGCATTGGATAAGCATTTACATGGCGAAGTTACTTGGACTAAACCGGATGGCGGTATGTCGCTTTGGCTGCGTCTGCCGACAGGATGTTCTTCGCGTGATCTTTTAGCCTATGCGGAAAGAGAAGGAACAGCATTTATTCCAGGCGATGTGTTTTTCTTTGCCGGTGATAGACAGGAATATTTGCGACTATCATTTGTGCAAATTGATGAAAGAAAAATTGAAGAAGGTATTCAACGACTGGCAAAAGCTATACGACTTTATCTGAAGACACGTCTAGCAACCAGAAATTCAAAGGACTTGTTATTAAGGGATCCTGCATTAACGTAAACTGAGGTACAAGAAAATGGTTACTCAAATCAAAACAGGTACAAATCTAGTTAAGAAAGCTTTGCCGCAAATGCTCAAAGGTGGCGTAATCATGGATGTGGTTAATGCCGAGCAAGCGAAAATAGCTGAGGAAGCCGGTGCTGTTGCCGTTATGGCATTGGAGCGCGTACCTGCCGATATTAGAATTTCCGGTGGTGTTGCTCGCATGAGCGATCCGGAACTTATCGCAGGCATTATCGATGCCGTGTCCATTCCAGTGATGGCTAAAGCACGCATCGGGCATTTTGTGGAAGCACAAATTCTTGAATCGCTCGGTGTTGACTGTATCGATGAAAGTGAAGTATTGACACCTGCTGATGAGGAATACCACATCAACAAGAAGGAATTTACGATTCCATTTGTATGTGGCGCGCGCAACTTGGGCGAAGCTCTTCGCAGAATTGGTGAAGGCGCAGCGATGATTCGTACAAAGGGCGAAGCCGGCACAGGCGATGTTGTCGAAGCGGTTCGTCATGCTCGCACTATACTTGGTGAGATAAGAAAGTTGACTGTAATGGCTCCTGAAGAGCGTATGACTTACGCTAAGGAAATTGGCGCACCGTTTGAACTGGTCAATCAAGTAGCTGATGAAGGCAAATTGCCTGTGGTTAACTTTGCCGCCGGCGGCATTGCTACACCGGCTGATGCCGCATTAATGATGCAACTTGGTGTTGACGGTGTATTTGTCGGCTCCGGCATTTTCAAATCCGGCGATCCGGCTAAGCGTGCTTTGGCAATTGTCAAAGCAACAACATTCCACAACGACCCTGAAATACTTGCGCAAGTTAGCCGCAATCTGGGTGAGCCAATGGTCGGCCGTACAGCTAAGAGTCTAACTCCTCAAGAAGCCTTGGCTCTCAGAGGGTGGTAACATGCCGACAACTCGTCCTGTAGTTGGAGTTCTGGCTTTGCAAGGTGCGGTCTCAGAACACATGCGTCTTCTTGACGCATGTGGAGCCCACCCTATTGAGATAAAGCGTAGCAAGGAATTGGCCGCAGTCGATGGACTGATAATTCCAGGTGGCGAGTCTACGACAATTGCCAAACTAACAGGTGCCGAAGCCTTTGATGCAATCATGGATGACATCCAGGAAAGAGCCCTTGCTGGAATGCCTGTCTATGGCACCTGCATGGGCTCAATTTTCCTGGCTAAGGAAATTGAAGGATCCAATCAGGGGCGCTTGGGCTTGATGGACATAAGAGTCAGACGTAACGCTTTTGGTTCGCAGCGATTTAGCTCAGAACGAGAAGTACCTATTCCACAATTGCGTGACGAGCCATTCAACGCTGTGTTCATTCGTGCGCCCATAATTCTTTCCTGCGGTCCATCTGTGAACGTTATGGCGTCGATTGAGGAAGGTATAGTTATGGCTCGCCAAAATAACTTGCTGGTTACAAGCTTCCATCCAGAACTTACTGATGATGCGCTAGTGCACCGCTATTTCCTCTCAATAATCTCAGAAAACAACCGCAACCTTAAATCTGGTGCGGTTTCTACGCGTTCTAGCGTAATTGCCCCAGTTTCAACATAGAAGGGAATACTTATCATTCTGCCATCAGTTTGCTCTCGAGGATGCAATGGCAGACAAAATTAGCAGTCGTGAAATTGGATGGAAGGCTAGTGAACAAAGCTTGGCTCATACCCGATTGCATTCCGAATCTGGTTTTTGGTCTGATGTTGCTAAAGGCACTCTTTCAGAAGCTGGGCGCTCTATAGACTTCAGCAAGGGCGAGTCCTGGAATGCGATAGGCACAGGTGCTGCATTAGGCATTGGTCTAAAGTGGATGTGTAACACGGTAAGACCTGCTCCTACACGAATAGTTGGACAACTAATTACGTCTGCTATTGGACTTAGCGGTGTTGCTTATACCGGACAGACTCTGGGACAATTGGGTCATCTAAAAGACAAAGCCCTCATGTCTGGAGACTATGCAAGTGGCGTTACTGCTGCACAAGCAATAACTGGAAAGTTTCTTGCTGACAATATTCTTGGTGCCATTGGCGGTTCGATAGGACACTTATCGGAACCACATTTGAACAATCTCGTTCATTTTGCCGGACGAAAGTCGAATAGTCCATATGTGGCTGCAATGGTTCCTGCCGGAGCTAGCGGTGGACATGTGTCAGAGTCGCCATTCCATTTGGCGATGAGTAAAGCTCCTGAACTTCATACGATGCAGAACAAACAATTGCCTCGGTGGGAAGCTAACGTCGAGCCTATAGTAAAACCAACCGGCAAAATCAAAGTGGAGAAGATTGGCGAAGCTGTGGTGCCGGAGAATGTAAAGGCAGCCATTCGGGAAACGGAAGCAGTATTCGCTGAGAATAAAACAGTCAGCGAGTGGTTGCATGAATTATCGAAAGATACTCATTTTACCGATATATTTCATCCTGATTTGATCGGCACGTATGCGAGACATCTGAAAAATCTTCCTTTGCGGTGCCAGAGGGGAGACATCGAGTATGGTGGAGAATCCATAGTCTTTAGACGGGGACAAATGCAAATTCAAGTTCGTGACGTTGGTCGTTTTGAAGACGGCAAATTTATTGCTGCGGAACCCAGACCTTTAAGCTCACTTCAAAGTAACAGACCTGAAATGGCATGGAATCAAGTGACAAACGGACCTCAATCCGACAATCCAATATTTCACGATGAAAAATTGATGAACTCAGTGTTCAAGATAACAAAGACGGCCGTGCCGGATGACTTTGCGCCATTCACTGAACTTACAGGCACCAGAGCTTTTGAGGTGCCGAGAACTTCACCTCTCTGGTCGAAGCGATTTGAGGAAGGCTGCAAGAAGAACCGCTCCAAAAAATCATACTTCTATTTTCAGGAGAAAGTTGACCCTGTGATGCTGAATGATAAGGATCCTCGAGTGCACCGTCTGGCAGGGCAATTAAGTGACGCCGGATATGTCTTTTGGGATAATCACAAGCGCGCTGCCCAAACCGGCCTGGACAAAGATGGAAATCTCAAAATGCTTGATTATGGCGCTACCTTGCCGGAAGACTCACCATTTTTCAATATCTTCGACAATAAGTAACCTGCCGGATTAAATCTTGTGGGAATTTCACGTATCACAGCGTGTTTGTCCCAGTGACTATATAGGTACGAATCTCTATTATCTCTGCCAAGGATTTTGTGCTTAGCAGAGGAAGCAGATGACAGAGAAATTCAGCGAGTCACGGGATAATGCAAATAAGCATTCAGTTGAGCATAATCTGGCTCAAAGTCTTTTCTCCGATGGAAATTTTTGGCTGGATACCGCGAAAGGTCTCCTGCCGCAGGCAAGCGAATCTCTTCAAGAAGGTGTGCGCACTGGGGAAGTGTGGGGCGCGTTGGGTGAGGGTGCGGCTTTAGGTATTGGTCTATCCTGGATGACAAACCAGCTAAGACCTGCTCCTGTCCGTATTATTGGCGGACTTATAAATACAGGTATTCTTGGTAAATTTGCTTGGGACTCCGGACAGACTGTTGGACAGTTGCTAGATCTTAAGAAGCACGCATATGAGTCAGGCAATTACAGAAATAACGTTTCCCGGGCTCAGAAACTGTCAGGCAAGTTTGTTGCAGACAATGCGGTCGGTATTTTAGGCGCTCACATAGGATTTGTGGGCGAGCACGGCATACATCATGCTATGTCTAGCTGGAAGGGTAAGCCTCAGCTTGCCTCTACTGTTCCTGTTGGCTTGGAAAGTAGTGGACATCCGCTAGGCAATCCGCACGATGTGGCCGAGTCGCCTTTCTACATGGCGATGAGCAAAGCTCGTCGAAATAAGAAGGCACAACAGCGTGCTAATCAAAGTCTGCCGGAAACTAGAACAGAGTCTACTAAAGCGGCCGATTCATCAAGCAAAGCTGAAACAAAAACCAACGAAATAGATCTCAGTCCAAAGATTGAAACGTTTCAACTGCTGAATGAGCAGGCGATACGTAAAGGCAGACCGGCTGATACGGAAACATTTGAAGATTTGTCTGCTGTAAAACGACAACGCGACAAAGAAGCGTTTAACGTCTGCCGCAAGAAGGCTTCTGATGACCTTGGTGCGGAGTTGTTTAGCAATACTCCTAAGGAAAAGAGAGGAGTATTCCTGGATGAAGTGCGATCGCTAAGGCGCGAAAAGAATGACGAGACCTTAGCTGAAATGCTGTTGAGCAGTATTGAGACGTCTGCCGCGCCGCATATTGTTGAGGCTAGGGTTGACAGGGCTCTGAATGCCAATAAGATTTTCGCCAGTGAAATTCTGCGTGCTGCAAAGGATGCTCCGCTTGTTCGTGATTTGTTCATTGAGGCTCGCAAGGGACTACGCGATAACAAATATCCTGAGGATGCCTACGTTGTTTTTGTTGATGAAAAAGGACGTTTAGTTACTTTCACGAATGACCATGTTGCCGGGCGGACCTTCAACTATCCCCTTAAGGATATTGGAAGAGGCGTTGTCGACTTTAACTTGATTGGTAGCGATATCGTTAAAGGAGCAGCAATTTTCGGCTCTCCACATGTTGGCAACAGGCCACTTCTAGGAATTGTCGGCGAAGTGCCTTCTCGACTTGCCGATTGTGGTAATTACAAAGAGTTTTTCCTTACTTCTCGATTAGATAAGAAGCTTAGTCAGTTTGATTTCAAGACAGATGTCCATCGCGAACTCAAATCCTTGGAGCCTCAGGCACCCTTGGTGGTTTCAGATGTCGTTGTGGAGGCAAATGTACCTAAATGCGAAGACGGTGTTTGTTCTATAGAAGCATCATTTATTGAAAACTTGCGTGCTAAAGTTCTATCTCAAAAGTCAGAGGCTAAGGATATAGCTGACCCAGCAGGTAGGTTTGATCCACTAGCAGCGCTAGAGAAGGAAGAAAAAGGTCTTTTAGATCAATTAGCTATGCATGAGCAGGCAAGAGCAGATGGAATACAAACTGGGTTGCTCAACAAGAAACAGCGCAAAGTAATTGATAAACGCTTGTTGGCTATCAAAGATGAAAAGTCGGCGCTAGGACCTGTTTCTGAAGAGACAGTATCGGCAACTTTGGAAGCGATTGAACAGGCAAAACCTGAGTCAGCGGTCACCACTAATACGATGAATGCGGCTCCCATTAATGCTCGTGCAAAGGAATACCTCGACATCGATCTCGAAGCACGCCTTCAGGGATCACCAGAGGGTATTTACGGTCGGATAATGGGAATTGAGCCAGGATTTAAGGAGCAGTTGCCTAAATCCAAGCAAGAGCATTTTGCCAAGAAAGCTGACGAGGCTGCTGCAGGGCAGTCTGAAAGTACGAATTCAGTACCGCAAGAGCAAGCAGCTCATGAGTCTCAGACCAAGAGCGAGTCCCAGGTCGAAACGTCAGTAGAAAAGCCGCAAACACGACAGAAGAAGTTCTATAACAAAGATGATCATGACGCGATGGAATTAGATTTGCGTCTGGAAAATGAACTTCTTGCTGATGCTTTTGCTTCGGCAAATGCAGGAAGCAAAGAAATTCCTGGAGATAAACTGGTCTTTTTCGTACGCGACGGCAATCTGATAAAGCGTGTCAACTTCGCTGATGCTCATGGCAATGAACGTCCGATGATGAATACGAAGCTTGATTTCCATTTTGGCAAGGTTCCTGTTGAGTTATTGAAGAATTCCGTTATAGGTTGGGCGAGAGTTGCGCCAAAAGTTAGAGACGGCGAAATTGTCTATCGCCAAAATGCTCGTGGTGGTAGACCGCAAGCAGATACTGAAGTAGTCGAGGTTGGTGGAGAAGTTCCAGGCTCCATGAAAAGGGCTCTCGATCAGAACAAGGAAGTGTCCTACGGCGATTTGATGAGAGTTCCAGGTAAGGTTGTTTCAGAAGCTAAGGCCGCAGAAAGTGCCGCTGAGGCGATATTGTCCAAGCTTGTCAAAGAAAGACGTGTTGTAGAGGGTAGATTATATGACCACTATCGCAACGAAGAAGGTCGTGTATTGTCTCCTGAAGAATTTGAATCAGTGACCCTTAGGTATGAAAAGATCAAAGAGTTGATTGCAAAACATGAACGTAATTCAACAGTCAATGACTCTTTGGAATCTACAAGCGCTTCGATAGCTGACCAGTTTGCTTTGAGTCCAGCTGAGCCCCGGGTTTTAAAATTCGAACAAGGCGACAGGCTTCCTGCTGATATCACAAGTCAATTAGAGTCTTGGAGATCTAATCCGAGAGGAAGAACTCAACCAGATGATAGAGTGCCGAACGATGCTGAGAAACTAGATGCACTGGTGCACGTTGCTTATAATGCTCATAGCTTCTCCAAAGAATTGTTTGCTCAAGGAAAATATGCCGAAGCAGAAGCCTGGGCTATGACTCTATACAATATGGTCAAGGCAGCAGATAGATCCGAGAGGTTTGACTCTGAGGATAAAGTTAGAGTTTTAAGTTGGCTTGGAGAAGTATTCCGAGTTCAAAACAAGATGAATCAAGCAGAAAGCTGTTTGAAGGCGGCAAGGTTAGAGTTGGAAAAGATCTCTAAGGTTGCTGATGCCAAAGCTCTTGAGGCAAGTATACTTGAAAGTTACGCTAAGCTCCTACGCGCTGAGACAACACAGTCTCGATTGCAAGAAGCCAGACAGTGTGAAGCATCTAGAAGAGACATAATTGATGGTTTACTTAGTGAGGGCAAGGATCCAAATTCAGGTGTTGATGTTTGGAAAAAGGCGCTTATTTCAATGCGCGACCGACGCACTCTAAAAGTAAGCATGGAAAACAATGCCAAGTTGCTGGATAGAAGTCTTCAAATTCTCAACTGGTTTGGTATCAAGTTGTAGAAAGTATTATAAATATACTGGTAAATAGGATAACTATACTGAAAAGCAGGATAAATGCCATGCGCTAGTGAGTGACGCCACTAGGAGTGTGAGGCTTGCCATAGACTTGTTCTTGAACGGAAATGTCCAAATCAGCTGGATAAGATTGCCCGAGAATCTTGTACACGTTCTGCAAACGCAGGCGGAATTGTTGATCAAACATGGCGTCATCTGCAGAAGTATTTGGTTCGCCAAACCACCAGAACCAATCACTGCCTTCTGCTGTATAGATTTCTTCCCAGGCTTTTGTTAGTTGATCCATTGAATGTGTTTCGTTGTGCATTGCCGAGGCAAGGAAATGTCTTGTGCGATTGAGCAAATCCCAAGCTTTGTTTTTCATGGGGTCGCCAATCCAAATATGATAATCAGCATTGATCCAAGAGCCGCTATGGATGTTGTGCAATTCTGCTGACGCCGGGTGATTGTCTAGGTATTCGCTGACGGTGCAAATATTGAGACTGTTGTCGCCGGACAATCGTTTGTAGAGTTCCCGCAAGAAAGGATCACCGTCTTGCTCATATGTTTCCCAGCAATTTTCTCCATCGAGGGCAATTGCCACAATACCTTCTCTTTGCCAGTTGAAAAGTTTTTGCTGGATATGTTTGATGCGCATGTAGAGAGCAGTTGCTGCTTCCTCAGATGATCTGCCGCCATAGGAGAAGCTAATCTCGTTGGATGTAACAACTTCGCGAAAAATTACATTTATGTGTTGTTCGCCAATCTGTAATCTATACGGCTGGCAAAGGAGTTCCGGATTGTTCAAGTTTCCATGATCATCGCGCAGTATTGGCAGTCCAGTAGTCTTAGTCAACAAGGCTTCATCGAGGACAATCCACTTGATACCGCTTTGGGCAATGAGTTCAATAGCGGGAGGACTTACAGCAAGTTCGGATGGCCACATACCACGCGGGCGAGTGTGCATCATGTCTTCGTAAAAATTTACTGCCTTATCTAACTGTTTGCGTGCGTCATCACGATGGAAATAAAGCTTTTCCGGCAGCTTTACTCCGGGTGCCGGAAATCGAGCAACGTTGGAGTCAATAAGTAACGGCAATATCGGATGATAGTAAGGCGACGTTATGACTTCAATTTGTCCGGCTTCCTGCATTTGCCTGTAGACAGGAATTATTTGGCGAATAAGTTCGCGTTCAATTTCAATTAGGCGTTTGCGCTGCTCTAATGAAAAGTCTTTGCCTTGGTCAAGATATTTGGTCAGCTCATGCATCTTGCTGTACCAAAGCGGATCGAACCAGGCAAGATTCATCCATGTAGCCATATCGGCAAATTCTTGATTGGTGAATTCCGAGACCATCGACTGGAAAGTCTGACCGCGATCTAAATTCTTTTGTCTGCGTTGATAGAATTCAAAATATGGCTTATGCGGTTTGATTTGACGCTCGAGGTGAGTGTGAAAAGAGTGAGTGAGGATATACACTTTGTCGGCTGTTGTGTACTCATCTACTGATTTCGTCGTAAGTAGTAATTGATTATCGACGGCGTTATGCCAACCATAATCTTCCAGTTGCTCTATCAGTGAAGGCACCATATTGAACGTCTGGCGAATATTGCTGAATTCCTTCAGCAATAAAGGCATGTCTAAGTAATCTTTGATGGCATGCAAGCGCACCCATGGTAAAAGGTATTGTCCGGACACTCGGTCTTTGTAAAGAGGTTGGTGCATGTGCCAGATAAAGCACACTGATAATTTTTCAGTCACCAGATACCTCCTTTACGAGAGTAGCTTGTCTTAATTGTGCCAATGAACCAAGTACCTGATCGTGAATGAGACCATTGGTGGCAAGAATATAGCCGCTGGTTAATTCCAGCGGACCACCTGTCAAATTGGTCAATTTGCCACCTGCTTCTTCAACAATTAGACCGCCGGCAGCTATGTCCCACGGTGAAAGTTTCGTTTCCCAAAAACCATCTAAGCGTCCGCATGCAACAAATGAAAGATCCAGAGCCGCAGAACCGTCGCGACGCACACCGTGCGAGGCTGAGGTTAGGGTGGCAAATTCATTGATGTTGTTGTCGGACTCTGCGCCTGTATCTGGTGGAAAACCAGTGGCGAGCAAGCTAGCTTCCAGCTTATCGACAGTGGAAACCCGAATCTGACTGTCGTTCAAAAAAGCACCTTTGCCTCTTTCAGCCCAGAACATTTCATTGGAAACAGGATTGAAAACTGTGGCAAATACGACTTTTCCGTCGAGCTCAAAACCAATAGAGACAGCAAAAAACGGATAGGCATGAGTGTAGTTGGTTGTGCCGTCTAGAGGATCAATTAGCCAGCGTCTATTGCTTTTCTGCACTGACGACCCGCTTTCCTCTGCCAGGATGGCATCGTCCGGAAAGGCGTCCTTGATAATTTGCAAAATAAGTTTTTCAGAAGCCTTGTCTACATCGGTAACGATATTGAAGGCGCTCTTATAATCGACCTGCTTGATGTTGCCCATGCGTTCTTTCAGCAGTTTTCCGGCTTCCTGGGCGGCTTTGAAAGCAGTATTTTTGACTTTGTCCACGGGACCTCATTAGAACGGTTTATAACGACTACCACTATTGTGTAGCAGTAGTCATGCCAAGTTCACAATTGCTATTAGTAATTGACTAATTAGTTTACAATTTTGTCTAACCGTCGCCAAATAGCGGCGTATAACCATTGGAGCGTTTTGTAAGAAATGGCTGAAAAGACCTATAGCGTAAATTTGCCGCAGACTGAGTTCTCCATGAAGGCCAACAGTGCCGTCAGAGAGCCGGAATTCCAACGTATGTGGGATGACGAGAAGATTTACGAGCAAAATCTTGCAAATAGAGATAAGGCGGAGAAATTTGTCCTCCATGACGGACCGCCTTACTTGAGTGCCGGCAAAATCCACATGGGGCACGCTCTCAACAAGACGTTGAAAGACATCGTCACCAAGTACAAAGCTCAACAGGGCTTCTATTCACCGTATGTGCCTGGCTATGACAGTCACGGCTTACCTATTGAAAACGCAGTTCTAAAGGATGTAAAAGGCGGCAAAGCAGCTTTTACGCCGGTGGAACTGAGGCGTAAATGTAAAGAGTTTGCCTTGTCCAACTTGAAAGGGCAAGAAGTCAATTTCCGTCGCCTGGGCATTTGGGGTGACTGGGCGCATCCATACGTGACTCTTGATCCCAAATTTGAAGCGGCGCAATTGCGGGTGTTTGGAAAAATGGCGCAGGCTGGCTACCTCTACAAGGGATTAAAGCCGGTCTATTGGTGCGCCAACTGCGAAACAGCACTAGCTGAAGCAGAAGTTGAATATGCCGATCACACATCGGAATCTATCTTTGTCAAATTTGCGGTGACAAAAGAATCCCGTGCAAAATTGCCTGTGCAACTTCCAGATGGACAAGAAGTCTCCTTCGTTATTTGGACAACAACTCCCTGGACCTTACCTGCTAATTTAGGTATCGCACTTCATCCACAATTTGAATATCACTTCTTGCAAACACCCAACCAGGGAATATTGGTTGTCGCCGATGCTTTGAAAGAAGCGTTTCTTTCAACTGTTGGTGAGAGCAATGGCTGGACAAATGGCGATGTAAAAACAATTGCCAAAATTGAAGGCGCTAAACTAGAAAAACTCACTGGACAACATCCGTTTGTCGATCGCACATCACTTGTGATTCTTGGTGATCACGTAACAGCAGAAGCCGGCACCGGATGTGTGCACACAGCTCCCGGGCATGGTCTTGAGGACTTTGAGGTTGGTGGCAAATACAAATTAGGCGTATTGTCACCAGTAGATAACCGCGGCTTCTTCACCGAAGAAGGTGGCCAATTTGTAGGACAGCGTTACAACAAGGCCAATGAGTCAATAATTGAAGTTTTGAAAGAATCGGGCAAACTTGTTTTCCATGCTCCTTTCAGACATAGTTATCCCCATTGCTGGCGTTGCAAAAAGCCTGTTATCTACAGAGCCACTGAGCAGTGGTTTGCTTCTGTTGATGGCTTTCGTAAGCAAGCTTTAGAAGCTATAGATACTGTTTCCTGGCATCCGACATCCGGCCGTAATCGCATCTATACAATGGTGGAGAATCGTTCTGACTGGTGCATAAGCCGTCAAAGATCTTGGGGCGTGCCGATACCAGTGTTTTACTGTAATCCATGTCGCAAACCGCTTTTGACTAAGGAAACTGTGGACGCTGTAGCAGCAATTGTAGAAAAGGAAGGATCCGACTCCTGGTGGGAAAAGGATGCTGACTATTTCTTGCAAGGGAAGTTTAAGTGCGAATGCGGTAGCTCAAGCTTTGATAAAGAAACCGACATCATGGATGTTTGGTTCGATTCAGGAGTCTCACACGCTGCTGTTATCGATCAACGACCAGAGTTGCGCGGAACACCGTGCGAACTTTATTTGGAAGGCAGCGACCAACACCGTGGTTGGTTCCAGTCTTCTCTATTAACAAGCGTGGCAGTACATAATCGCGCGCCTTACAAGACGGTACTAACACATGGCTTCATTGTTGATGAGTCAGGACGAAAAATGTCCAAATCACTCGGAAATATGGTTGAGCCGGAAGAAGTAATCAAACAATACGGTGCAGATGTTTTGCGCTTGTGGGTTGCTTCAGTTAATTACACGGATGATGTGCCGATTGGCAAGAATCTGCTTGCCCAATTGTCCGAAGTCTATCGAAAGCTGCGTAATACTGCTCGATATCTTTTGGGTAACTTACATGGATTTGACCCGGCAAAAGACGCCGTTTCATACGACAAGCTATCTAAGCTAGATGCATACATTTTGCACAAACTGCAAGAGATAACTACAGAAATTACCGAAGACTTTGATCGCTTCGAGTTTTTCAAATATTATCAACTGCTGCAAAACTTCTGTGTTGTTGATCTATCCAGCTTCTACTTTGATATCGTTAAAGATCGTCTCTACACGGGCGGCAAGAAATCTGAAAGTAGAAGAGCTGTACAGACTGTATTAGCTGAACTGCTCAATACACTTGTGCGTGTGCTTGTGCCTGTCACTCCTCACTTGGCAGAAGACATCTGGCAGCATATGCCGGAAAATCTGCGCGGCAAGCAAAAGAGTGTATTGCTGACGGATTTCCCTAAACCGAGGACGGACTACCTAAAGGCTGAATTGGATGAGTTTTGGTCTGACGTTATAAAAGTGCGCTACGTCGTCAATAAAGCTCTTGAATCAGCGAGAGCCGCGCGTAAATTTGGCAGCTCACTTGAGTCGAAAGTTCTCATCAGTATTGAAAATAAAGACATCGAGAAAAAGCTTCTGAGCCTGGCTTCTGAGCTGAGTGCTATTTTCATAACGTCGCAGTGTGAGTTAGTTCCAGATGCGATGAAGTCATCAAATGATTGTCTTGCGCAATTAAGCGAAGAAGGCGTAACGGTTGTAGTTTTACCAGCCGATGGTACAAAATGCCCACGCTGCTGGAAATTTGCAACCGACATCGGCAAAGAAAGTGCGTACTCGGAGCTCTGTGTGCCTTGCGCTCAGGCGCTTGTTTCAGATGCCGGCTAAAGCCCTGTTGTAACGCTCCCTGTGAAGAGTTTTTACCTGCTGCTGCTTTGGTAAAGCGCTTGGGTCTTAAGCCTATTTGCCAATACTGGCGAGGGTTTTTAGGTGTTGATATCGTTAACTATAACCAGTAGTGACCGTCTTATATCATTGGTGGTGCTAGTTTAAGTAGCTAGAGCCTAGGGTAACTCTAATTTAGCCGGCGGGATTGGTCGCTGCCTCAAATAGACGAATTGTCCTGAGGGCACCTCCTGCCGGCACTTCCGTTTTGGGGACTATGACACCTTCTCTTGCGATAGTCTGGTCAGGTCGCTGGCAGCTTTTGCCGCCGGTTGATAAGTCTGCATGTTTTCGTTGCTTGCAGAAATGAGCATGGTGAATAATTCCATGGCAATTAATTCCATATGTCCATCAACAAGAGGTTGATCTTCCATTGACCATTCTACGGAGTTGCCTTCTAAGCGGCTAGTGAATGTAACTATTGGCTTGAAGTTCTTTTCAGATTGAGTAAGCCCGATTGATTTGCTGACCGGTATCAGAAATACTTCGATTTTGTGATTGCGTCCACGCATTACCAAGCTATAGCTGCTGGTCGAGAGGCGAGCACGAAAGTAGGTTAGAGTTTCTGATGCTTCGCGCAAAATGTTATAGCGCATGACTTCAGTGACAAATCCTGGAATTGAGCAGGTTACGTGAAGCTCCGACCAACCAATGGAGTGATTATATTGGTAAGCGTAGGTTCTAAGAATGCTGAATATTTTGCCTATTAGATCTGCTGTTGAATTATCATATTTAGCCTGTTGTTGAACAACCTGCAGGCGAGTGCCTCGTGATGAAGCTAACATTGACAGCGACGTCTGAGTGAGACTGCGCATCCAGTCCGAGCGAGAAGCTTCTTGGCTTGGCGTATGCTTGGCCAATATTTCTTCTCTTAATGCACTGCGGTAGTCGTGCGTGTAAGGAATGCCGCGGTAGAGACCGTCTTTGTCATATACTTCTGAGCATTTTTCATCGCGCCATTTTGAGTCGTGAAAAACTGCGTTAATTGTTTGGTTAGCACGAAGCGTTTGCTTCAATCCTTCCTTTGCCATGATGTCTTATCCTTCTTTGGGGAGTGGCTTGCGAGAGCTAATCCCTTCATGCTCATATTTATACCGCTTGGTCAAAGCGGTGTGAATTCGCAAAAGTACGTGCACTAAATCGTGTATGAGGAGGCTGAAAGGCGCATGGAATGGCGCTTTCATGCATGTGAGGAATTTAAGAAAAGTGGTGGCACGAGCGTATGATTTAATCTAATTCGAAGAAAAACGGCGGTGATTTTACTCACCGCAGTCTCTCCTAGTGCCTATTGAGGAGGATTTAGGCAGATTCTAATTGGTCCATGTCGTCTTCGACTACAGGAGTAACGTTGTTTTGAATGGCTTCCTTGCTCTTGGTGATAAGGGCAGCGAAGACTTCCATGGCAATGTTTTCCAGTTGACCCTCTAGAAGAGGTTGACCGTTGAGACTCCATTGAACTTGTTTTTTAGTAAGTGTTCCGGACAAAGAGAGAATCGGAGGAAATTCGGTTTCTGCTTTACTCAATCCAATTACCTTGTACACAGGAATAAGCAGAACATCTATTTTGTTTTTCCTTCCTCTGATTACTACGCTCCAGCTGCGGGTGGACATACGAGCACGGAAATTAGTAACTGATTCCACTGGTTCACGGAAAATGTTGTAGCGAGTAACTTCAGTTACAAAACCGGGTTTGGAACAAGTAATGTATAAATCATTCCAGCCAACTGAATGGTTAAACTCGAAGGCATAGGCTCTGAGCATTGTATAAAGCTCGGTCACTATGTGAGCTATGGATTGATTGAAGATAGTTTCTTTCTTGACGGCTTTGTACTGCATGCCGCGAACATCAGCGATGAATTCTATAGATTCGCGAGCAAGATCACGCATCCAGTCGGAACGTCGTCCGTTGGCGCAAGTATTGTAAGTCGATAGAATTTGTTCAGTTAAGTCTGCTGTTTCATCATAATAACGATTGCTGCCTGAACCAAATGATGCCTTGTCGTATCTTTTAATTTCGTCTGCCGAATGTCTCCAACGCGTATCCAAAAAAGCTTCTCTACTTGCCGGATTGGCAGTTGGCGCCAATTTTATTTTGCCAATGTTTAACATGTCTCGTACTCCCCTTAGCGGTCAAAGCCGCATTGCGTTCAACCTGCGAACACTATAAGGGTTTCCAAGAGTCAAAGGAATCCACCGAAATTAGTCAACGAAAGTGCGTATAAAATTCAGCAAAGCTATGTTGGACAAGGCTTTCCGGGCGCAAAACTAACAGCCTACTCTAGTTAACGTTTTGTTCATAATTCCGGGCTATAGCTAGTTGCACGGGCGTTTCAACCGATGGCTAGGATGATGGAAGCCCTGGTTCCAGCTCCTGGTTGAGACTCAATAGCCAGTCTAGCCGGGTAAAAACAGCGGATTAAGTCAATTCTCTCGTGCATGCCGCCCAGCCCAAAGCCGCCATCTTTAGAAGTTTGAGGTTCACTTTCCTCATCTTGGCTAAAGCCTTTGCCGTTGTCCTCAATAATGAAGGACAGTTGTCCGGGTATTCTGTCGACTCTAACCTGGATACGGCTGGCATCGGAATATTTAACTGCATTATTCAGGCATTCTTGGATGATGCGGAAAATATGCAGCTGAACGCTTTCGGAAAGCTCAGGCAGTTGGCAGTCGCAACTAAATGAACAATCAGCTCCTGTTTGTTCGGCAACCCTTTGTAAGAGGTCTTCTATTACAGGTTGGAGCCCCCAATCAATTAGGTCACGGGGTGCAAGATCATGGCAAATTTCTCTGAGCTTTCCATTTATGCTGTCCAGAGTATCGACCACCTTTTCCTTATTCATTGATTGCTCAGTCAGTGATCGCTTGAGCATCATCACATCTGAAATTACTGTGTCGTGCAGATCTCGAGCAATGCGTTTTTGCACTTCCTCTTGTTGGATAACTATCTTTTGGACAAGATTTTGTTTTTCCATGGCAAGGTCATGAAGTATCTGGCTCATTTTGTCGCCGCTCAAATCAACAGCGGGGGTCAATGACTGCGTGCTTGATTGAAGTTCGTTGGATGACTTCACAACTAAGTCTTTAAATAGATTCCTAATAAGCACTCTGGATTCGTGAACGTCCAAAGGCATGCCGTTAACACTCCAGAAAGATGGAGAAGTTTGTGTATTTAAATGCAGGGTAGCCCGAAGTCTTCGCGAGGTTTCATTTTCATAGATGTTTATTAGCTCACCGGCCGGTAAGAGAAAGAACTCTATTGTTCCTGCTTGTCCGCGAGCTGTAAGACTCCAGGTGCCTGTAGAGATGCGGAAGCGGTAGAAGTTTTGTGCCTTGTGCGGTTCCGTCACTGTCACTTTTAGTGACGCCACACCGGCTGCTTCGTTAAACTCACTGATTAAAGTGGTCAAGGCATCAAAGATGGTGACAATCATGCTCTTTGTAGATTGCGTGATTAGTTCCGGATTCGCAGCTTCTTTTTCCGTCGCCTTTTCAGATGCAACGAGTCTGATTAGCTCTTTAAGCCAGAGGTCGTACCAGACTTTGGTTGCTCCCGGTGAGCGAAGTCCTGTGGGTTTTTCTTTTTCCACGGCCGGTGGACGCGGTGAAGCTATTTCGTCCAGCGAATGCTCCCAAATTGACTTCATTCTTGTTTGCGGTGTATCGGAGGCGCGGCGAGCCTGCTTTCTTCTTTCTTCTTGAGGGTAACTAGGACTTGGGGGCGCAAGACCTATTTTCGAAAGAGCTTTATCAAGCCAACTCATTTTTCGCTTTCCAGACTGCCGAAGCCTTTCTTGACGGCCCAGGCTATAAGTTCTTCACGACTGGTGAGTCCTAATTTGAGGAGCAATAACTCGCATTGTTTCCTGACTGTGGCAGGTGACGTTTTGCGTGTGTCGGCAATGTCTTGATACTTCATGCCGCGGGCAAGGGACTTAAGCACCTCTTCTTCTGATTTAGTTAGCTTCGTTTTGTCGACGACAAGTTCGTTGGACAGAATAGTCTTTTTGCCGGACATCACTTGCCTGATTGTCTCAGCCACTTTGGCGACGCTTTCAGATTTGAGCAAATAACCGGAAGCGCCTAAATCCATTACGACTTGAATGAAAGCCATGCGGCTTTCTCCGGAAAAGATAATGACCCGGCAACCAGGAATAGCAAGAAAAGACTGCACCATTGATTTAGGACCGGTGTCTCCCGGTACGTGCAAGTCGAGCAAAATTATGTCCGGGCGCAGGTCTTTGGCAATATTAAGCCCGGTGTTTGAATCTGAGGCAGCGCCTACAACCTTAATATCAGGCTCGCGAGACAAACCCATACTTAAACCATCAAGCGTTACCTGATGGTCCTCAACGATGAGTACTGTAATTGGTTCTGACATATTTACTCTGGGCTTTTCCAGTGTAAATCTTCCCTGACTGAGCTGGTTTCTATCGCCCGCGCGTAATAAATTGACGGCTATGCTCGATGAGTTCCTTAAACAGGTCCGAAAGTAGGTTTTCTAGGCGCTCGGAATCTAGTTCTTGGTCGCCAATCATCCAGGATGGTTGCGACCCATTAAGGGAACCCATCAGGCGGGCAATTGGTTTATAGGCTATTTCAGTCCGACTCATGCCGATAACTTTTTGCACTGGAATCAAGTAAAACTCAACTGTCCCTTCATTGCCGCGTACGATAAGACTAAAAAAGCGAGTTGAGATACGTGCT
Source organism: Candidatus Obscuribacterales bacterium (assembly GCA_019744775.1). Classification (NCBI taxonomy): domain Bacteria; kingdom Bacillati; phylum Candidatus Melainabacteria; order Candidatus Obscuribacterales; species Candidatus Obscuribacterales bacterium. The sequence goes on along the minus strand of JAIETZ010000001.1, from coordinate 37,365 downwards.
CGATAATTTGATACCGTTTCAATCGGTTCGCGACGAACGCTGTAACGAGTGACTTCGGTCACCGTGTCCGGTTTAGTGCAAGTCACGTGCAACTCTGACAGACCGACAGCGTTGTTGAATTCGAAGGCATAAGTGCGAAGGTGAGTAAATGCGTTTTGCACCATTTCCTCAGTGAACTTCTGTAGATTTATTTCTTCAGATGCCCTTTTACTCTGAGCGCTGCGTAAGTCGCTGACATAAGAGGCGCTGTCTTGAGCCAGTTGGCTAACCCAATGCGAACGATCTGAGTTAGCACCAGTCTGGTAGGTTGAGATAATTTGCTCAGTTAGTTCAGAAAGAGAATCACGGCGTATCTGCCAAGTTGGATCGCCACTCTTCTTGTCCATCTGGCGAGCCAAGGCTTTGATGATGCCCCAGCGACTGGCGTAAAGCCCCTCTCTTGTCGGGTCATCTTTGCGCATTCTCAATTTTCTTATTGAGTCGTCGAGCATTTGTCTGTCCCAGGTAATCAAGCAACCTCGCTAATTATAGTTAGATTCTCGGACGTGACAAATTACAATTCACCCAGGAAATCAAGAGCTGGAGGGAATTCTGAAGGGAAACTCACCACCCGTGGTGGCTGAGGCTGGATATCAAGTGTCGAGAATGAAAAGTGCTAAGATGAAGCGGCGTTAACAAAGAGATATCTTTTGGATAGCGGGCGCATGCAATGCGCCCCTACAAAACATGTTTTCCTAGCGAAACGAACGAGTAGTGCCGGATGGCAAGCGAAGTCGAAGCTGGAGTCTACAAATGATGTTTGCCGCGCCCATCGTAGAGTAATCTCGTAACCGGTTTGTCATTGAGCAAATGTGACTCAATTATTTCGTGGCAGTCGGATGGTTTGACGTGCGCGTACCAGACGTTGTCCGGGTAGACGACGACTAGAGGACCGTTACCGCACTGGTCAAAGCAACCAGCCTTGTTGATGCGTATCTTGCTTTTCAGCCCGCGTTCTTTGATTTCCTTCCGCAGGATATCCAGGACTTCTTCGGAGCCTTGTGCCGGGCAGGTCTTGCCTGTGACACAGACGAAGACGTGCTTACTAAAGGGATTATTAGGAATTTCGATCATCGCTTAATAATATCTCACTGCAGCGGTGTTTTCCCTTGACGAAGCATGGCGAAATTGCAAAAATTACCTTCTGGACTTAAGACAGTCTGGTGCAAGGCTCGTAAGAGCCGAGCGTAATAGGTCGTATGACCTGCCGGCTTGAGGTCACAAAATCGATAAATGTCGAAGGGGAGGCAACTCCCTCATTTGTGATCCTGGAGCTGAAAAGACCCCGGGATTTTTGCTTTATTGGGGAGTTTGAAAATGGCTACAAAAGTACGCAAACAAGAGATCGTCTCTGATTTGCGCGACGTAATAAATGATGGCAAAGTCATCATTGTTACGGACCTTAGTGGCTTGACGGTGGCTGAGCTTCAGCAATTCCGCCGCAAGTTGGATAAGGACAATGCCAAATGCCATATCGCGAAGAATACACTCATCAAAATCGCATCCAACGATGGTCCGTTTGCTTCGGTAAAGGATTTAGCTAAGGGCCCAACAGCCCTCGTGATCGGTTTAGACGATCCAGCTGCTCCTGCAAAAACCACAGTGAACTTCATCAAGGATTTGAAGAAGGGTGAGATTCGTGGTGCGGTGCTTGAAGGTAATGTCATTTCGGAAAAAGAGGTCAAAAACCTTGCCGAGTTGCCATCCAGAGAGCAACTTTTGGCCAGCATCATGGGTGGATTGGATTCTGGCGCCAGAAATATTGCTGGCATGCTAGAGGCGATCATCCGCGATATCGCTGTCATGTCTGAGGAAGTCGCGAAGAAAAACAACGCGGCTTAGCGCAATTAGGGAATCCGTTCGTTAAGACATTTATCTAAGGAGATAAACAATGGCAACTAAACTATCAGTTGATGATTTGCTCGATCAAATTGGTTCTTTGACCTTGCTCGAAGCTGCAGATCTCAAAAAGAAAATGGAAGACAAATTCGGTGTAACAGCTGCTGCTCCTATGGCAATGGCTGTAATGCCGGGTGCTGCTGGCGGCGGAGCTGCTGGTGGAACTGAAGAGCGCACCGATTTCGATGCAATCTTGGCTAACGTTGGCGATAAGAAGATTGAAGTTCTGAAGATCGTCCGCGAAGTAACCGGCCTCGGCTTGAAAGAAGCTAAGGACCTCGTTGATGCAGCTCCAAAGCCGCTCAAAGAGAAGGTTAAGAAGGAAGAAGCTGAACAGATCAAGCAAAAGCTTGAAGCTGTTGGAGCCAAAGTCGAGATCAAGTAATTTCGACGGAATCATAAAGGAAGGGCGGGGCAACCCGCCCTTTTTACTAAATGCAGTGTCATTCTTGTGGATTATTTTTGCCGGCTCATTATAAGGAGTGTGTCTCCTGTGGAGCGGCACTTGCTCACCAAGTCGAAGGCGGCAAGCAAGAAGTAAGCAGCAACAGAGATCAGGTTCAAGACTATCGTCTCTTACGCGGGCAGCCTCCAGCGGCTCAAGCTGAAGGCGAGCATATTCATGAAAATCATGACCATGCTCGACATCACCATCAAAAGCGTGGCAGTCTCAAAAACAAGTTGCATGGAAGCAATATTCCCGTCGGTTTGGGAGTGCTATTAGCGGTAGCCATAATTGTTGTATTTGCCGGCGGCACATTTTTCTTTTTAAACAGACCGACAGATGCTGATCTTATGGTCTCTCAAGGACAAAAGGAATTGGCCAATGGACAATATGCTTTTGCCGTTAAGACCTTTGAAAAGGCACTTGCCGCGCACCCGAATAATCCACGCGTTCTTTTATCTCTGGCTCGCGCATATGTTGGCTGCGATCAAGTAGACAAAGCCTGGCAGTTGATTACCCAAGCCCAACAGCAGGGCGTAAGTGTAATAGCCGAACCACAGTTAGCTTCGGAATTGGCCAATTACTACAGGCAACGTGAACAATTTGAAAAGGCGATTGAACTTTTGCGCCCACTTGCTCAGGCGGGAGTGCCGGGAAAACGGGGAGAGCTTGCCGACTTAGATGCCCTCTGGGGAGACATTGCCTTGCGCGATGGCGATCTGGAAAAGGCCTTGCAATGCTGGGAAGAGGTTAAGCAGCTTGCTGAAGGAAGCCGTTATGCTGAGGCGGACGCAAGACTTGTTACCATCGATCAAAAATTAGCTGACAAATATGCCTCTTCAGGTGACGACGCTAAGGCACTTTCTTATTTGACCAAGCTGAATACTTCAGTCGAGCGTCCGGCAAATCTTGAAAGAACTGCCGCTATCTATGAACGAAAAGGTGATCTGGATTTGGCAATTGATCAATATCAAAAGGCAATGATTCTCTATGGGCAAGAACCCGCAGCAGACTTGATAAAGCAAAAACTGGCAATTCTTCTTGAAAGACGCGGAAAAGAATTGCTTGATAAAGGCGAATCTGACACAGGTTACGGTTACTTGCAGCAAGCTAAGGAAATGGATACGACTATGGGCGGCGGTAAGGTTGCTTTGCGTGGTGTCAATATCTCATTTTCAGGTGGCGTTGCCTCCATTAAGGGCAATGTTTGGAACCCAGGACCAGATCAAATAAGTACACTTTCGCTGAAAGCAGATTTATACGATCCCGCATCAGGCAGAGTCATTTGGCAGCAAGAACGAAGAATTATTGATGAATTTGAAATTCCCTTGTCTCGCGATGAGACAAGACCGTTTCAATTTAGTGCCGGTGGTGCATCATCCGGTTATGAATTTAGAGTCTATCTGGATGGCACATTGTATAAGTCATATACATTAGGAGTCAAGATGCCGAAAGCGGCTCCAGCAAAGGCTCCGAGCGTCATAGAACCGGGGGTCGGTCCTGTATCTTCTCCTGTATCTTCGCCTGTACCACGACGAGAAACACCTGAAGACAAGACTCTTAAGGATCTTGATCTCTAAGGATTTCCTTGCGAATAGGAACATTAGACGCTGAGGCTTTATCTGAGGCAACACAATTACTCAATTTGTTTCTGTTTCCTGCTACAGAAACGAGAACGACAGAGTCAACTCAGTCGAATAGCTCTGCTACGCAGGGCGAGTCTGGCCAATAGATCAAGAGATCAAGACTAAACCTAATTCTTGATCTCAATTTGATAGGTTACTTTTGCTGCGCCATGAGCTGGTACAGGTACCTTGAACTCAAAAGTACGTGCGTCCTTTTTCTCAAAGGGCTGGCTGGAATTTAGGATTTTCCATTGCCCTTGCGCGTGCTCTACAACTAAAACTGTAACTGGCTTGTCCTTTTGATTGCGCAAGCTACTTTCCCAGGACAGTCTACTTATACGATCCGAGACCTGCTGGAAGTTCATTTGTTTGTGCTCACAAATAACATCAAAGGCAGTGCCCAGTTGCAGTTTTATGCTTTCGTCCCTGGGAGTATGGCCTATTGAATCCTCGCCCACAAATTGCAGGGAACCGTCCTGGTCCTTTTTATAGACGCGAATTTTTCCTTGAGGCAGAGGCATTCCTAGATTATTTGCCTTGTTGTTCTTTATTTCCAGTTTTACATTTACTGGTTGCTTGTCGTCTTGATCAGGCAGCTGCCAAAAAATCGGCTGGGACTCTGTGACCAGTGTTTTTGTTGCTTGAATGTCAGCGGCGTTGAACAGGCTTATTTGCTTCGTCTCGTTCTGATTAACGTCGCTCACACCATTTAACTTATATAGGTGATATTCAGCAAAGGACTGCTCGGCAAAATTTTCTTTGGCCATCATCATATCGCTCGCACCTGCCGAAAATGCCATTGTACGGGGCGCAGGAACAGGCACTAGATGCGGAGTTCCTGCCACTAATTTTAGGGCGGCATCTTTATAGCTGGCCCCGGATGTGTTGTTCAAAGTCACCCAGCTTGTTAGATCAACCTTGGTATCGTCTTCATTGGCTACGGCAATATAATCGCAATGCCAATTTAGCCCCTGAGTTTGATAGGCAATTTCTGTTTCGTGATTTCCTGGTTTATTAGTCTCAATTTTCCAGAGCAGCGACGGCTTGGAAACTAATCCTAAAGGTAGTCCGGACAATTCAATTTGTCCTGCCGGATTTAGAATTATCGAATCGGCGGTTTTGATTACCAGTCCTTGGGTGGTCATGGACAAATTGCCGTTGCCATCGGCAATTGTTGCTTGGGGAGCATTCAGAAGTGTTCCTGTAATGTCATTTATTTGTCCATTACCTAGGAATTGACGAAATCTGGCTTGTTTGCCGATAGATTTAGCAAGAATAGTGTTTGGGTTTAAAAGGTCGTATTGGTAATTCTGTTCTCTGACAACTACCGAATTTGGTGCTGTCAAAGAGCGAAAGCTAACAGATGTCGGATCGATTTGGGCGGCTACATCTTCAAAACGAACGTCATTTAGTCCTGCCTTCAATTCAATTGCTCGGACATCTTTAACTAAGCCGAAATTCTGATTGTAGATTGTGAGACTGACGCCTTTTGACTCGCTGGCTGTTTGTTCTGCCTGGACAGGTTGCCCAAGCAAAGCTAAAGCTAATGCTAGTGTTGCTAGCTTGGATGTATTGTTCATATTTTTTCTCCGACTATTTGAGTATGTCTTTTAGTTTTTTAGCCATAACGACATCCATCTCGTGACCAGCTTTGATGCTGATGAAACGAGCTTTTATCGTCAGTGGATTGATACCGCAAAGTGCCAGGTCGCCTATTAGATCAAGAAGCTTGTGTCTGACAGGTTCATCCTCAAAGTGCAATGGCTGTGTGAAACCATCGGCTGTTAGGCTTACCACATCTTGACTCAAACCAAGCATCTCATGTTCCTTGAGTGAACCAAAAGTTCTGGCATTGAATATTTCCGAGGGAGCCATGGCACTTGTCCAAGTCTGCCAGCGCTTGCCTATCTTGGGATGGTTCCAGTCCATGAGGTAAGTGACTGAAAATGTTTCATCGGGAATAGCCAAAAGCATTCTATCGCCCTTGCCGCAAGTAACCGGTTCTTTGAGTTCGACTGTTGCCGCAGGTGGTTCTGGTTTAAGTCCATTTGATTCGAATAAGTCAAACCAGATTTTGGCGCTACCGTCGCCTAAGGGCATTTCCGGGCCATCTACTTTTACAAGCAGGTCGGTCAAGCCAAAGAGGCTTGTGGCGCACAAGAAATGCTCTACGATGCATAGACGATTGGAGTCTTTACCGAGCACAACGTTTCGCAAAGTATTGACGACGCTGTCGGCGTTAGCCGGAACATTTATGCCACCGGGTAATTGAAAAACAATGCCGTGACCTGGCTTTTCAAAATTGATCTCAACTTTGACGGTTTTTCCGGAGGTCAATCCTTTGGATTCAAACGTAATTGGTTTTCTGTCCAATACTTTGGATTGCATAGATAAATCCTCTACTTTGCCGTCGCCATTGCTTTGCCGTTAAGTTGTGCTTCTAACTCATCAACTTTCTTTTGCAGGGCGCGCAGCTGTTTGTACATTTGCTCGCCTTTTCTGCCATAGGCAACGTTGGTTAAGTGTTCACGTGCAGGTAATGCCGGTGAGCCGACAACAACGGCATCTTCAGCAATGTCGGACAATACGCCGGCTTGTGCTTCGATAATTGCGTCAGCACCAATTGTGATGTGGTCCTTGAGCCCGACTTGCCCGGCAAGAATGGCTCTGTCGTGTATTTTGCAAGAGCCGGCAACTGCTGATTGCGCGATAACCAAAACATCCTTGCCGATATTGCAATTGTGAGCAATCATGACCAAGTTATCCACCTTGGTACCGGCACCAATTTTTGTGGAGCCGACAGTTGCTCTGTCTATTGTTGCATTTGCACCTATCTCACAATCGTCTTCAATAATTACATTGCCGATGTTTGGAATTTTGAGGTTGCTGTTTTGCTCTTTTGACAGCGGTGTAATACCTGCCAGTCTGCGCTCGATATTGGACATTTTTTCAGTGACGTAGGAGAAACCATCGGAGCCAATGCTTGCACCTTGCTGAATGATTACACGATTGCCGATTTGCACGTAATCTGCAATTAAGGCACCTGGATGTAATAAGCAATTGCGGCCAATGTTTACTTTGCCGCCGATTACGCAGTTGGCCATGATTGTTGTATTGTCCCCAATTGTTGAACCGGGGCCAATAACAACATTCGGACCGATTGCTACCTTTTCACCGATGGTGGCAGTTTCATCAATAACAGCAGATGGATGAATTCCATTAGGAGGAATGAAGCGTTTTGGTTGCATGGCGCCCAGCATTTTTTGCATCGCTAGTAGCGGACGATCAACTGCGATATGAGGTATGGAGCACTTTGTCCCTGATGGAACAATTGCTGCTGATGCTTTGCACTCGTCAATGCGCTTTAAATATGCCTTGTCGAATAGTACTGCTAAATCACCTTCTTTGGCAGCCAGCGGATTCATGGCAAATGTTGATACTTTCGTATCACCATCGCCTATAACTTTTCCACCAATGAAAAAGGCCAAGTCTTTTAGCTTCAGCTCTTGCGGCAACTTCATAACTTATCTCCTAAATTGCAAAGCCGAGCCTTGAACGACCCGGCTTTGCAGTAATTTGTGTAGAGCAAATTCATAGAACTTGCTTTTGCCGGTGCCTTACTTCGTGGTGGCGTTGCTTGTGGCAGCACCAGTGGAAACAGGAGCACCTGCTGTTAGGCGCTTCAGTACGCCTTCAGTGATATCTGTTCCGCCCATGAAGACTGCTTGCTTGATCATCACAACATCAATCTTGCGAGCGGCAGCTTCTGCCTTAACGGCAGCATCTACGTCAGCTTCCAATTGTGTTTCCAAGGCTTGAGCTTTTGCGGATAGCTTCTTCATTTCATCATCAACGGTGGTTTCCAAGCGCTTCTTCAAGCCTTCCAATTCTGCTGGTGGCTTGTGGGCGTTCTTGGCTTCGTCGTACTGCTTCTGACCATCTTCCATGATCTTCTGTACGCGGTCTTGAGCCAATTTGAAATCTTTAGCAGCAGCTTCTGCTTTGCTGTAGCTTGTTAGCAGCTTTTCGCGGTCAATAAGACCAATCGACATCTTTGTAGCGGCTTGTTGGGCGCTAGCTGGCAGAGCCATAGTAGCGGCAAGTAAGGCTATGGAAAGCAACTTATGAGAGTTACGCATTTCTTTCTCCAAAAAGATATGTCTCAGGCATGTGCACACATGCATTAACGACGGGCACAGTTTACAATATTGGAGAGGCTTCATCCAGTGTGATTTGCACACTATTAACACCCTGTAATGGGCAAGCTAGAATTTGTCTCCGAAGCCGACTGTAAAGCGTGGTGTCATCTTGCCCAAAGCCGTACTTAACAGAGGGAAACCGTAGTCAAGTCTGATTACGCCGACCATCGGCAAATTGAGACGCAATCCGATACCAGCCGAGGCACCAATTGTTCCTCTTTGGAAAAAGTCGTTTGTCATGGCATTGCCACCGACAGCTCCGGCGTCGGTAAACAATGCGAGTCTTGCGTGCTTATTTACTTTGTTGGCGACATAGTTATAAACAGAAGAACCGCTGCCTTTTGGCATAGGAATTTTGAAACGATATTCCGCAGTGGCCATAAGCATTGAAGAGCCAGTTCCCAGATCAGTGAACTGACGATAACCGCGCAGTCCGTTATAGCCACCTAGTCGATACATGGCAAATTGCGGCATGCCGCCCATCGCGGCACCGCCCTGGAAGTTGAAAGCAAGATTTGAATTTCTTGTTACTGGTACGTATTTGCTAACGCTTGCACCCAAGCGCATAAAACTTGGTCCAGCCAAGCCCAGAGAAGGACCTCCTGATAGGCGTGCAACTGATCCCTTATGCGGATCGGACATGCTGTCTCTGGTGTCATATTGTATTGACGGGCTAAAAGTTGCATAAGTGCCGCCTTGCAGTTGTTGGTTGCGCACCTGATTGGCCATTTGGTAGGCGGTTGTCGGATTATTGGTGAAGCCTTGTTGAAGGGCTTGCTGAGTTAGATACTCAGTAGTGTTCATGTTATTGGCGAAATTTCCTACATCGAAGAGTTTGGTTGTTTCACCAAGTAAACCTAAATTGGCTGTTGTGTGTTTAGCTAGAGGTCTGGTAAATGTAGCGCCTAAACCAAAAGTCTGCTGCTGAGAATAATCAATCGTCATCGAGTTGAAATCTCGGGCAAAGGCATTTAAGGCAAGTGATGTTTTGCTTCCCATTAAGTTCGGTTCGATCCACGAGCCTTCCAACTGATAAGTACGTCTGTTGGAGAGGAATTTGTTGCCGCCGTTGTTCACAGTGTTCGACAACGAGTTCAACATGCCTGAACCAATTTGCGCATTCATTTGCACAACTTGTCCGCGTCCGCGGAAGTTGGCGTCAGATACGCTAAATGATCCAAATGGACCGGCAACTGTGTCGACCCCACCACCTAAGCCTACTGAGCCGGTGCGTTTTTCATCAACTTCCACCTTAAGCGTGTACTTGTTTGGGTCAGTCGGATTTGGCGTAAGCGATCTTCTGATGTCCTGGAAATAACCATTGGCGTACAACTTGCGCAAGGCAGTTGTTAGATCGCGCTCGTTGTACACGGAACCGGGTTTGACTTTGATAGCGTTTTTAATGATGAAGTCTTTTGTTTTATGGTTGCCGACAATTTCAACCTTTTCAATTACGCCTTCGTTGATGGTCATACCGATACTGCCGTCAGGATCGTCTTTTACATCAACAACACGCGCCAGCAAATAACCTTTCTCATGATAGGTTTGCTCGACTTTATCAATTGCTGAAGACAGTTGATTTAAGTTCTGCGGTTTGCCTAATTGATCTGAGAAGGATTTGGAAATTTCTTCTGTGGATAAAGCGTTGTTGCCTTGGAAGGCGAATTGCGTTACAGGCGCATTTTCTTGCACACGGATTTTGAGAAGTACGCCACCTGAATTTAATTCCGGGACAACTTGCAAATTGCGATCGTCAAAATAGCCCATAGAGTTGACCGCTTTTAAGTCAGTCATTACCTGATCGCGATCGAATTTGTCTCCGGGTTTTGTCTTAACGACATTGAGAATGTCTTCTGTCGGAATAAGTCTGTTGCCTTCAACCGTGACGTTGTGAATGGTCAGATCAGACGGGATGCTATCCGGGCTTGGAGCCGAATCGAGAGAATCTTGGGCAAATACAGGCGACAGTGTCTGCCAGCTAAGTAAAGCCGTCAGGGAAAGTGTAATTGCTTGATACCGTCTCTGTTTCATGAATACCGGCGGAAAGCTCAATGGACCGCAATTTTAACATGGTGGAAGCTCATGCCAAGAAGTTATTGCCCCTCTTGACTTGTGCTTATTTTGTAAGCAACGGAAACCGGCAGCAGTTGGGCCTTTGAGAAAGGATAAGCTTGATAAAACTTACATTATTGACAAGTGTCTTCTGACAACGTGGAACACGGGCGCATGCAATGCGCCCCTACGAATGAAGATAATAAAGCGTTATTGAATCTCGATTACTCTGCAAACCAACCAACGGGTTGTGGATCAAGATTGATGTTTATTTGCTTGAGCTCAGTGTATGCCTCGAGACCGGCAACACCAAGTTCTCTACCCCAGCCACTTTGTTTGTAGCCGCCCCAGGGACATTCTGCATAAGTGTTGTGATACACATTCACCCAAGTAATTCCTGCGCGAATTGCTTTCACAACACGGTGTGCACGTGTAATGTCGTTACTGAAAACAGCTCCAGCCAAACCGTATTGGCTGTCGTTTGCTAATTCAATTGCTTCGTCTTCAGTTTTGAATTTTTCTATGACGACAACAGGTCCAAAAATTTCTTCTTGGGCTATGCGCATGTTCGGTTTTACGTTGCTGAAAATTGTTGGACTTACGAAATAGCCGTTTGATAGATCTTTGCCTGTAGCTCTCTCTCCGCCGACTTCTAATTTGGCGCCTTCTTTTTTGCCTACCTCAATGTATTCCATGACGCGTTTGAGTTGCGCTTCGCTAACAAGCGGACCCATTTCCGTATTCTCATCAAGACCTGGTCCAACTTTAATTTTCTTAGCGCGGGCAACCATCTTTTTGACGAAGTCGTCATAGATAGATTCTTCGACAATCATGCGCGAGCCGGCTGAACATACTTGACCGGCATTGCAGTAAATAGCAAAGAGCGCATAGTCGACTGCAATATCGAGATCGAAATCAGGAAAGACAACCATTGGTGATTTGCCGCCTAATTCCAATGTCACTTTCTTCAAGTTCGACAAAGCAGCTGATGCTATTAGTTTGCCTGTCTTCACGCTGCCGGTAAACGCAATTTTGTCGACTAATGTACTTTCAGCAATCGGTTGTCCGACATTCGAACCGCCACCAAGAACAATGTTTACCACACCTGCAGGCAATTCCAATTCGTTCAGAATTTCGGCAAGGCGGACAGCAGTAAGCGGTGTGTATTCTGAGGGCTTTAGCACACAAGTATTTCCTGCAGCTAGTGCCGGAGCCAATTTCCAGGCAGCCATGAGTAATGGATAATTCCAGGGAATTATTTGACCGCAAACACCAATTGGTTCTCTAACTACAGTTGTAAAAGATGGTGCCGGCACATCAACTTGTTGACCGGATGGCTTGGTTATAAGTCCTGCATAATAACGGAAGCAGTTAGCTGCATCGCCTATGTCATAGCGAGATTCACGAATCGGTTTGCCACCATTCAATGTTTCAAGCTGAGCCAGCTCTTCTTTGTTTTCATCCAACTTGTCGGCAATCTTAAAGAGAAACTGTGAGCGCTCGGCTGCCGTTAGTCTCGGCCAAGGTCCTTTATCAAAAGCCTTGCGGGCAGCTTTGATTGCCTTTTCTACTTGCTTGCCGGAGGCTTCGGATACTTTCGTCAGAACTTTACCTGTTGCCGGGTTGTAAAGCTCTCTTTCCGTTTCTCCGTCTTCAAATTTTCCATCTATCCAGAGTTGCCACTTTCGATCTACCTTGACTTTTGGTTCTACTAAAGTCTGAGTCATATAGAAAAATTCTCCGCTTTGCTAAAAACCTGATTGGTGCTGACTTTGCTTGAAAAACAAAGTCAGTCGGCCGACAAAACTAAATAGTTTGAAGCGATCATAACATGCACATCCTGTTAAAATTCCGTCGATGGTAAAGTCGAACTCCGGAATTTTTATATCCCTCGAAGGACCTGACGGCGCTGGAAAAACCACGCAGTTGAAATTACTTTCCAAGTATTTGGATTCCGTCAATTGCCAATACATAATTACCCGCGATCCGGGTGGCACGCCCTTGGGCAAACAAATACGACGCATCGTTTTACATTCTGAGGGCGATGTTTCTCCTGTTGCTGAACTTTTGCTCTATCAAGCAGATCGCGCACAGCATGTTTCAGAAATAATTGGACCTGCCTTGAAGAAGGGACTTGTTGTTCTTTGTGATAGATATGTCGATTCAACTCTAGCTTATCAGGGCTATGGTCGAAATATTGATCTCGGTCTTATTCGACAACTGAATGAAATTGCCACCGGCGGTTTAATGCCTGAATTGACGATCTTGTTTGACATTGACAGCGAAGCGGGTCTTTCACGATTGCACCCGAGCGGACACGATAGACTTGAGCGCGAAGCAACAGATTTTCACACGAGAGTTCGAAATGGTTATTTGGCGCTAGCCAAAGCAGAGCCGCAACGATGGCGTGTTATTGACGCTGGACGCGCAATGTCCGCGGTACAAGAAGACTTGCAATCAATAATTGCCGAAAAGCTTGGCGTTACCGTTTAGTTCTTAAGACGAAATGATGCTTCTTTTGAGAAGTTCTCTAAGTCCGTACGTATGTCTTCGTCGGTTGAATCTGATACGCTTCCGCCTTCCTGGAATTTCAGATAGTCGGCTTTGCTTTGCAGATCATTCAGCCGTTTATTCAACTGGGCATAATCAGATGCTTGGAGCTTTCCTTCATTCTGTGATTGTTTAAGAAAGGTTTTCATGTCGGTGAAGATTTGCGAGATAGGCGGCTTTTGAGGCTGCATATTGCCTTGATAAATGTAAATCGGCACAGCCCACCCGTATGGTGGCACAAAGCCTGACGGATAGTGATACCAGGGGTAGTAATAGCCTGATGGTGACCGCCAGAAGCGGTAATTGGCTCTCGGTGTATTTACGGTGTAGTAGTTTTGTCCGTAACCAAACGGTGTCGGCGTGCTTATTGTGCCGAACGGTGTTACATATTGTCGCCCGTAAAAGGTTGATCCGCCGTAGAAGCTTGGACCTAAGGTGCCTTTGTTAGGATACGTAGTGCCAATTGGCGGCCCGTTGTCGTCACTCTGCGCCTCAACGGGGACGCCTGCAAAACAAGCAATGGTCAAAACCAACCAGAGCAACTTCATTTTATTCGAGTTCCATTCGTACCGTATCAACTGCTGTCTTTTGCCTGCCGAAGAAGTTTGCGCTTAGCCGCCAGAGATCGCTTCTAAGAAGCTTATTGAAAGAGCCTTTTATTTCCAAGTCTAGTCGTCCTTCAGGGCGTCTGATGGAGCAAGTTGCCTCATAGGCGACAATGAGCGGATCAACTACCGTAACGGAACCTTTAAGAGCACCTTGTCCGTACTTGGTGCTTATGACGCCTTCCAATTGATCTTCGTCTTGACTCAAGACGACTTCAGCCTTATCAAAACAGAGTTTCTTCGCCAATGCGTCACTGAAATCTTTATTGTTGGCAAAGAGTTGATGATCAAATGTTGCTTTGTAATTACCGCTTAAATCAACCGGCTTGGCAATAAACTGATAGCCCTGAAAGACCACAAGTAAGAGCAGAACGAGAATCAGGATGCGTATGTTGAAAAATTTGCTGACAAGATCACTATGATCTTTACCAACGCCTTTTTCTTTGTATGGCAGCCAGCGATTCATATTATCTTGTCCGCACTTCAAGCAGTAACGGAAATTGGCTCCAGTATTAAGAGTCTTGCAATTAGGACAAACACGACGCACCGGATCGCCAGGCATTTGTGCCGGCATGACAGGCGATTGCGGAATAGATTGACGGCTAATTGCCTGAGACATTGGAGTCTCAGTCATAACAGGACTTGGCCTTGGTGCTGAGCGCTCGATTGCTCGTTGCAGCGACTGGCGAAATTCTTGCACTGTCGTCGGACGCTCCCAGGGATTTTTCGACAAGGCGCGCAGCACCGCATCGCTTAGTTGTTCTGGAATCCCCATGTCAATTCGCATGCGAGATGGCGAATCAGGTACGACATTTAAATGACCAACGACTATTTCGGCTGTGTTTTTAGAATAGAAAGGCGGTCTGCCCGTAATCATTTCGTACATAATTATGCCCAGAGCATAAATGTCGGAACGTGCATCGGCCTTTTTGCCGCGCAGTTGTTCCGGTGACATGTACTGCGGAGTTCCTAGAATTGCTCCTGATTTTGTAAGAGCAACTTGTCCCTCTTCAGTATCGTCTTTAGGTTCTTTCTTAGCAATTCCAAAATCGAATACTTTGACGAAATCATCTCGTCCGGCTGCTGCTGTAAGCATTATATTTTCCGGTTTCAAGTCCCTGTGAATAATGCCTTTGGCGTGAGCTTCAGCAATTGCTGAACACACTTGTTCCATGATGTCCACAGCTTTGTGGAAACTCAAGCCTCTGGAGCGTTCAATGCGCTTGGATAATGTTTCACCGCTCAAAAATTCCATGATCATGAAAGGGCGCTCGAGCTTGTCTATGCCCCATTCGATAATTCTTACGACGTGAGGCTCGTCCAATTGCATTGTGTTTTGCGCTTCACGCACAAATCGTCTAACTAATTCTTCGTCATGCACCTTTTGCGTGTGCAAAACTTTAATGGCGACTATTTCTTTGCTCTGGACGTTTTCCGCTTTGTAAACAGTACTAACTCCACCACGTCCTACGATGTTTATCACGCGGTAGTTGTTCCAAAAGATTTCTCCCGGCTTGAGTCCAATTGGATCGCCGGCTGCTTGTGGTTTTAGTTGTTGCCCTTCGTCCATGTGTAAAGCCCAGGCTCCAATGTCAGCCAGGTTGGGAAGCTCTAGCTTCCCTCAACTTTATACACAACTAACAAGCTTAATTATCTAGTTAAAACCATTGATAATTCATTTCTTCGGCCGACAAGTGCAGGCAGATAAGACTCCAGAAGGCGATAAACCCGGCGCTGGAAATCTGGAATGTGCCAGTTGATGGCAGTTGCCCGGTTATCGTCAGACAGGCAAGTCCTGGTGTTATCAGCAACACGCAAAAAAGAGAAAGCTTTTTACAAACTGCCACAAGTGGTTTGCCGAAACGCAGACCTCTGGCACCCATGATGATTCCTGAGATACCTATGATAGCGGCAAAGATAAGTCCATGGTAGGCGGCATCAAAGCCAATGTGGCAGATAAGGGCGGCAAAAGCCTGACCAACCATCGCCAGGGTGGCATCTAAGTTGAAATGTTCCAATTGTCCGGGCATTGACTTGTTCCCCAGAAAAGCGGCACAAATAATAGCGCATCTTGATTTATCTGTCTTTACCTGTTGCTTCATCAGCAATTTGCAAATTGTCTGCAATGAGCGGGCATTCAGGGCACAGTTTCTTGGCTTCGCGCCACTTTTCAATTGCCTGTTGGCGATTGCCTTGCTTCAGCAAAGATAATCCAAGGTTGTTAAGAGCATTTACGTTTTTCGGATTCATTTTCAGGCATTCTTGAAATGCTTCCGCGGCCTGGCTGAACAAACCGGATTGGTAGAGAGCGCAACCAAGATTGTAGTGAACCTCAGCAAAATCAGGTTTCAATAAAAGTGCTTGTTTCCAGAAAGCAATAGCCGGCTGAAATTCATTTAGGTCATAAAGCACAATTGCTAAATTGTTGCGCGCTTGCGCATAGCCAGGATCAGCTTGTAGTGCCTTTTCCAAGGTAGTCTTTGCTTGTGGATATTTTTCTTGCTTCCATTCAACAGAGCCCAGTTCGCTTAAGAGTTCTGCATTATTTGCATTCTGTAAAAGAGCTTGTTTGAGAGCAGCTTCTGCTTTGCTGTATTCGTCTATGGATTCAAAGGCGCGAGCAATTCTCAGAATATTGTCTGTTGAATTGTCACCTAAACTCTTAGCGCGTTCAAACTCAATTACAGCGCCATGTTGGTTGCCTTGAGCGCTAAGCGCATCGCCTAAATCGCGATGAATTGAAGCTTGATTTTGATCCAGTTTTAAAGCTTCCTGGTAAGCATTAACCGAGCTTGCATAATCGCCTTTGTAATAGAGCAAATGACCAAGATTGTAGTGAGCACTTGTATAGTCGGGTTTTAGACGAATAGCTTGATAGAGATTTGGCAGAGCTAAATCCAGGTCGCCTTTGGCTAAATAGGCTGTGCCAAGATTGTTGAACAATTCTGCTTTTGTTGAATCGAGTTCAATAGCTGATTTGTATTCTTCAATGGCTTTATCCAGGTTACCTTGCTTCTTCAAGCACATGGCTAAATTGTTGTGGACGGCAACATTTTTTGGTTGTCTTTGCGCGGCTGTCTTAAGCAAGTTGATTGCTTCTTCCAGATTGCCTTTGCGATAAGCGTCATTGCCTTTGGTTATGAGTTCATTGACGGAAGTGAATGCCGGCAACACGGAAGACACATCCGGTTTGGCTAATTTGTATTGGTTTGACTGCGCTAGACTTGGGCTCAAAAAGGCAAAACTCAATGCCAGGGACAGAATTGCTGTAACCGTTTTATTACTTGAGCTGTTACTTGAGGATTGCATAACCGGGCTGCCCCACGTATATTAACGCCGTAGACTAAGGACCCATCTTACAATGACTCCACCAAAACTAAGCTTTTCGCGGCTGATAATTGCTTTTAATTTATTGCTCCCTATTACCTTTTTTGTCTTTGCCGCCCCAACAGGCGTCGCTAAGCACGATCCCCGCTCCGGCGCTTTGAAGCTGGACAGGGCTCAAATGATGGTATTTGGCTTAAATCGAGGACCGGATTCGGCAGGCTTTTATCTTTTGAAATCCCTCAAGGAAACCCAAGCGATGGCCCGTGTTTTGGATAAAGCAACTCGCCAGGTTGAACAAGCGGATGCATTTTATGCAAAATCCCGTGGTAGAGCCGATGATCGTTTTTTATCGAGCACGTATCAACAGGTAGCAAAGGCGCAAAAAACGGCTGAGCAACTACATAGCGAGCTTGCTGCAGCCTACGATGATTTGAAGAGTTCAATTAAGCAAACGCTTGTGCGTGAAAACTAACGACGGCGTCCGACAAGTTTGTAGGTAACACGGGCTCGCGGCTCGGGCATGCCTTGTTTCACTATGGAAATGCGCTCCAGACCATTGAATTGCGCGTTGCCCGAAACCAGTTGCATAACCACAGCTTCCTGAGCCATTGTGCCGCCAACCTGGTGTTGGTAACGGATGAATGCGGTTTGTCCTTCCACTTTGTCCACTATTAAGGGCATGGAAGCGCCGGTGTTTGACTTTAACGAATAACCACTTGAGGCATTGCCTATAATCTGCCAGGAATTATTTGTTGACTGTGCAAAGGCATTTTGGGCGGCCGAGGCAAATTCAGGTTGTGCTTCGACTTTGGTTCTTTGTCCTGAAACATTCCAGACACCTAGAAAGTCGTTGGGCAATGCAACTTGTCTGGCTGAAGCACGCATCGGTTGCATTGATTGTGCGCTGTCCAGGTCGCCTTGCTGAGACTGCCTGTTTAAGGACGTGCCGCCCTGCATAGGCGGGTTGACCATTTGTGGGGATGGATACGCTTGCTGTTGCTGAACGTAGCCTTGTTCTTGCACTTCGAGCTTAAATGGATCAGCCAAGCTCGGCTGAGCACAGGTGATTACAGAAGCAGTGATAAATAGAGCTGCCAGGGCATTGCGCATGCTTAATCTCCTATATCTATAACGATTGTACAGAAGAAGCGGAGAAAAGCCTAACGAAGTTAATCTAGCGAGGGCTCAATATTTGGTTAGGCAGTGCCTGGTTTGGTGCAGGTACGGGCACTTTTGCCGGCTGGTTTACGACACTTGTTTTTGGCTTTGTTGCGCTATTTGGACTGCCGACATAGCCTTCAACTGATACAGTGCCGGCGCGGCTAATGGTGGCACTTGCCTTATTCTCGTTTGAGTTTTGATTCTGTGCGCTTTGAACTGCATTCTCAGAAGCTGTTGCTTTTGGTTCTTCAAGCTGCACTTCTTCGGAGAATCCAATTTGCTGCAGTCTCTTGTAAGCTTGTTGACCGGTAACTGATCTTGGCTCATTGGAGACAATATCGACAAGAGGTGAAAGAGCTTCTGGATAACGGTTTTGGCGAATGAGAAGTTCTGCCTTTAAAAGTTGTGCCTGGTTTTTTAATTGCGAGAATTTGGTAGCTTGTCTGCGTTCCAGTTCAGCTTGGGCTTTAGTTGCTTCATGCTTGGCGAAAACTGATGAAAGCTTGTAGTGAGCATTTGCCATATCCGTTAGCCACTCACAAAGTTGATAAACACTTTCCTGCAAATCTTTTGTTGGACGCGCTGTAGCAATTGTCTGTTTCAAACTTTCAATTCTTGCTTGCGCATCAAGATGGTTGAGAGGCAATTGTTGATATGCACTCTGTGGATTTTGGATTGGCATATTGCCTGGTATAGGCGCTGTCACTTTGGGCTGCTGAACTTGTTGAGTTTGAACTTGAGCGGAGTTGTTTTGTTCACCGAATCCACCGGGCAAAGGCACTTGTGCCTGTACTTGAGAAGCAAAGCCTATAGTAATCAGGAGGCTGTTGCTAAGGAGGAGATTGCGCAAGCTTGTCGGTAAGTAAGTTGGTGAACAAGTTTTCATGCGTGCCCTCAATTTGTTGTAGTAACTCTACTGATCGGTTATTTAGAGGCTGATTGTAGCAAATAAAGTAAATCACCGGATAGAAAGGTCACTTGGTGTTAGGATTTAGCGATGGTCAAGCGCTTATTTGCCACCAAAAATACTCAAACGCTCATTGACGAGGCCTATCATCCCGAGCGGATGATGAAAAAGACTTTGTCGGTTTTTGATCTGATCGCTTTTGGTGTCGGTGCCACAATAGGCTCCGGAATTTTTGCTCTTACTGGTACTGCTGCTGCAGGAAGCGTGGGGCAAACTCATGATTGGCTATCCACACCAATCATGAACTTTATTCTCGGTTCGGATATGGGCCGTGCTGCTGCCGGACCTGCCATTGTAATTTCATTTATCCTGGCGGCAATTGCCTGCGGTTTTGCTGCTTTGTGTTATGCCGAACTGGCATCCACTATCCCTGTCTCAGGATCAGCTTATACATTTGCTTATGCTGCACTTGGACAAGTGGTGGCATGGGTTATCGGTTGGGATTTGATACTGGAATATGCGGTTGGCAATATTGCTGTCGCTGTTTCTTGGTCGGACTATTTCTTGCATTTTTTCAACGCTTTTACAGGACTTAAATTGCCGTTATGGCTGACAACTGATACGACAACTGCAATGACGCGGATTGCGCAGATGGCAAATCAGCCGCATCAACAAAGTCTTTACTCCAGTCTTGATTTGCCGAATTTATTCGGGCATCAAATTGCCATTAACGTGCCGGCATTTGCCATCGTGGCATTTATCACATGGCTTCTAGTAGTGGGAATAAAAGAAAGCGCCTGGGTAAATACACTTGCTGTAATCATAAAAGTCGGCATAGTGCTATTTTTCGTAGGCTATGGCGCAGGATTTGTAAAACCTGTTAACTGGGTGCCATTTGCTCCAGGTGGCTTAGCCGGCGTTATGGGTGGAGCGGCCATTGTATTTTTTAGCTTCATCGGATTTGATGCTGTAAGTTCCACCGCTGAAGAAACCAAAAATCCACAGCGCGATATGCCCATTGGCATGCTTGGCAGTTTGTTCATATGCACCATTTTGTATGCTGCCGTTTCGCTTGTTTTAACCGGCATCATGCCTTACCAAAGATATGCTAACGACGCAGCTCCCGTGGCGACAGCTCTTGCACAGAGTGGACAACCCTGGGCGGAAATGGTTGTTGCCCTGGGTGCGCTTGCCGGTATGACATCGGTGCTTCTTGTTTTTCAACTTGGTCAGCCAAGAATTTTTATGGCAATGGCTCGCGATAGGCTTTTACCTAAAATGTTCGGCAAATTGCACCCGCGTTTTCGCACGCCATTTGTGCCGACTATTTTGACGGGCGTTTTTGTAGGTGTTACAGCTTTATTTATGGACATTGGACAAGCTGCCGAATTGACCAATATAGGCACGCTGGCTGCGTTCATTATTGTCTGTGGCGGAGTGCTTGTATTGCGTAAAACAGACAGCGCACGCCATCGTCCCTTCTCTTGTCCTTTTGTTCCCGTTGTTCCAATTCTGGGAATACTATTTTGTTTTGTCTTAATGCTTAGCTTGCCGGTTATTACATGGTTGCGATTTTTTGGCTGGTTGGCTGCCGGCATGGCAATTTATTTTGCCTATGGTTATCGCCAACACCATCTTCCGGAAGCAGCACTTGAGAAACTGCCGACGGAAAAGGTCTGATTGATTTGGTTGAATATCAACAGCTTGCCAGGGATGAAAGCTATCCGGATAAGTTGCTAAAACTCTGGGAAGAAGTTTGCCGGCTCTACGGGCGTGGCGTAATCGGACGCTATGAGCTTGATGAAATGAAGGCTATTATTTGGCCGTTTCTGCGATATTTGTGCCGCCTTAAGAAGTCCGTTGAGAGCGCCTTTCGACAAGAACAGACTGTGTACTGCCGCACTTAATTAAGCCACCTAGCTAGGGCGGCGTGTGTTCTAATTCTTTATCGATCAACAATTTGATTGCTTCTGTTTCCAATAAAGCCTCGTTTATAGTGTTGTAACTATTGTTTTTTGCTTTGACTCGATTTATTTGAAACCGGCTGCTTCTTTTTTGACAGGCGAGCCAATTGTGCATCAATTCGAGCTAATTCGTCTTCCAGTGTTTTGGCTGTTTCCTGAGCGCCGGCAAAATCTTGTCCGGCTGATTTGGATTCTCTTTCGGCAGTTTGTAATTCGCGCTTGCTTACTACACCTTCTTCAATGAGCGATAAGAAAAGCTTGGCACGCTTTTCCAATTCCTGATTACGCTCTTCTTTTTCAACTAAATCGGAGTGTGCCGCTTCCAATCTTGTTACAACATCTTGTCTGGTTGTTTTTAGTTGATCTTCTGATAAATATTCAACGGGAGTAGCCATGGGAAAATTCATGTTGAACCCTGAAGGTACAACAATAGGTGGCGGTGGCGGCACCAGTGCCCCTGCTTTCGGCTTTTTACAGATTGCCGGGGTGGAAAATTGAAAAGCAATAAAAAGGGTTAAAAGGCACACGGCGCTTGCCCTGGATATTGATTTATCTGTTCTTGATTTACTAGCCATACTGTTAATTGTAGGGTATTCTCAATTCATGGACTCATCTAAAAATCTGACTATTTTGTTTCTGGGGGATGTAATCGGCAAGCCAGGAAGGCGCGTCGTTGTTGAATATCTCAATCAGCTTGTAAACAAACCGGATCTTATTATCTGCAATGTGGAAAATGCCGCTCATGGTTTTGGCGTGGTAGAAAGGCATATTGAAGAACTTACGCAAGCCGGTGTGAATGTGTTCACAGGCGGTAATCATACTTTCGATCAACGAGAAATTTTTAGCTTCATCGACAAACACAACAATGTATTACGCCCAGCTAATTACCCTGAAGGAACTCCGGGAAAGGGGTTTTGTATCGTTGAAGCAAAAGGGATAAAAGTTGGTATTTTGAATATTCAAGGGCGGATATTCATGGAGCCTTTGGACTCTCCCTTTATGGTGGCAGATCGGCTTATTGCTGAAATGAGCAAAGAAGCAAAAATAATTTTTGTCGACATGCATGCCGAAGCCACTGCTGAAAAGGCGGCGATGGGTTGGCACCTTGATGGGAAAATTTCTGTTCTTGTCGGCACTCACACGCACGTGCAAACAGCAGATGAAAGAGTATTACCCGGTGGCACTGCTTATTTAACTGATGCAGGATGCTGTGGACCAACAGACGGTGTTATTGGCATGGACAAGCAGTCGGTATTTCGCCGCATGATCAATCAATTGCCGGCGCGCTTTGAAGTAGCTGCCGGTCCTGCCATGGTCAACGGAATGCAATGCGTGATTGATATAAATTCCGGCAAGGCAGTCTCGATCGGTCGAGTTCAATACAAGCAATCCAACGGCAAGTTAGATTAGCGAGTCTTCGACCTTTTTTGATTGTTTTAGGCTCCGGTTTCGGCTATCGCCTGCACCTTTGCTCGCCATCCGGCATTACAAAAACGCTTTGCGGCGACCTTACCGCGTCGATGACCCACTGGGTCATCTCATGCTGCGCTTACTGCTGAACTAATGCTGCAACTTTACTTTCGATTGTTTTTGAGTCGACTTCGCCGTTGGCGCTCCAGATTTTATGTCCGGTTTTATCCAGCAGAACTTCCTGGGGGATATAGCCCTGATAAAAGTTCTTGATCATTTGTTTGGCTGATTCTGTTTTTGCGTGATCAACATCTATCACGATGAACTTAATTTTGCTGTCCTTGAAATGTTTGTAGAGATCGACCACACGTTTAGCTTGTCGATTTGAATTGAGATCTCCTGAGGCGGCAAAAAATATAAACGTAGGACGTCCTACTTCATGTTCGGTGTCGTCTATTTTTGTTGCCAGAATAGGAAAACCGCTGTCGGTGTCCTGATAATAAGAAATGCCGTCCCGTAGACGCAGATCTTCGGCGGCAATGGCCGCCAGGACCGGGTTAAGAGCCAATACGGCTACTACAGTGGGCTTCAGTAGTTTTTTGAACATTTTTCCTGCCTCAATCTCCCAGCGGGTCTATTGTAGGACATCGACGCCGGCTAAATTGGAAAGTGCCTGCGACTTGAATCCATTAAGAGTTCTAAATCTATTCGCCCTGGCCTGGCTCGCTGAAGTCCGAAGCGCGCAAATCATGGACAAAACGCACCCACTTCTGGTGCTCATAGCTCATTGAATAGTGGTAAAGCGAATTCAAAAGCCGTTGCCCTGATTCAGAGCCGGCAGAAAAGGTATAGTAATTGCCGTCTAGGTCTGATTTGTAGCCCAATTCAAGCTCTTTTGGGCTTATGAGCTTGGTGTCCAACTGATTTATAGAAATTTCGTAGTGAAGGACTTTATCGGCAAGGGATTCAGGAGACTTGCCTAGGCGCTCGAATAACCAGGTGGCTAAGACTTCCTTGGCAGGTCTCTGGGGGTCGGCTGCCTGTAAATATCTAGAAAACTCTTGCAAAATGTCCATATTAGTATTGTAAGCGCTTAAGCTAGTTCAAGTTAGGGCTGCCAAGGGGCGAATTATAGTAAATCTTGCCAAGATGTGTTAGAAACGAGCCTGTTTGTTGTAAAATATCCTTGAAGCGCCAAGTTGGTGCGTCACAAGGTTTTATAAACCACGTTAGTGGTTGCCGGGAAATATTCAGACATCTTCAGTTGAAGGCGTCTTGAGATATTCAAGACAGACGATGAATTGCCTGGTTCGCCAATTTTGGCTCAGGTTTTGCCGTTAGGCTAATGAGACATCCAGTGAAGTTTTTGGAGATACGTCATCAGTAATTCAGTAGTCGGCCCACAGGAATTGGCCGGCATTTATCCCTATTTGAGTAATCTTTCTACCGAGCAATTTAGCCGCATTTTGACGGATGAATTGCTATGTCAGGTAGAGCGTCCAGGACAGTATCTCGGAAATGAATGGGGTGCTGCGCATAAGGATTTTGATGTAGCTTCTGTGCGTATGGCTTTAGCCTTTCCGGATCTCTACGAGTTGGGGATGTCTAATTTTGGGCAACGGATCCTCTACAACATCGTTAATCGTGAAGAGGACTTCCTCTGCGATAGGACCTATTGTCCCAATACTGATTTGCAATATCTATTGCGTGATAAAAAATTGCCTTTGTGGGGTTTTGAATCACGTAAGGAATTAGGCGCATTTGAACTAATTGGTTTTTCACTGGCTTACGAATTGACCTATACAAATGTGTTGAGCATGCTTGATATGGCGCAAATGCCGGTTGTCGCAAGCGAAAGAAAAGGAATTTTCCCGCTTGTATTTGGCGGCGGACCAGCCACAGTTAACCCAGAACCCATGGCGGAGTTTTTGGACTTCTTCGTAATTGGTGACGGAGAGGCGGCAATTCCCGCCATCATGGAACGCATCAAGATTTTCAAAGAAAATCTTCTGAAAAATGAACTGACCAAGCATGATCTGCTGGTCGATTTGGCTACCAATGTGCCTGGAGTTTATGTTCCAAGTCTTTATGAATATACAGATGGTCCTGTGGCAAAACCGATAAAGGACTTTAATATTCCTGAGCGTGTTCATCGGCAGATCTATCCTTTGAATGATAGTAATCAACCAACAGAAGGTCCTATCTCCTATCTGAATTTAGTTCATGACAGGCAGGTGCTGGAAGTAAGACGTGGCTGTGATAGAGGATGTCGCTTCTGCCAACCAGGTTATACATTTTTGCCGGTACGTGAAAGAAGTGCTGACGACTTGCTGCGTTTGTCTAAAGAGTCCTTGCAAAAATCCGGACACCAAGAATATTCCATGTTGTCGCTTTGCGTAAGTGACTACACGGCTTTACATGAAGCTGTTTCCACCTTGAATCGCGAGCATAGTCAAAAACGCGCATCACTTTCTTTCCCCAGCCAACGCGCCGATAGGATGAATCTTGATGTTGCCGAAGAATTGAAAGTAGTCCGCAAGAGCGGAATTACCTTGGCTCCGGAAGCAGGCACTGAACGCTTGCGTGCTGTCATAAACAAAGGACTTAGCCACGATCAAATTATCTCCGCAATCGAGTCTGCTTATAGTTCCGGGTGGTCATCGGTAAAACTTTATTTCATGCTTGGCTTGCCCACTGAAACAGACGAAGATCTCTTTGGCATTTTGGACATTTTGAAAGAGGCAAGTGAGCGTTGTCGAGTTATTCGCAACACCGATAGAGTTAAATACCGCCGTGGCATCGAATTTACCTGCACAATGTCCAACTTCGTGCCAAAGCCATTTACGCCTTTCCAGTGGTTTGCTCAAATAACCAGGCAAGAAACAACAAGACGACATACTGTCATGCGTCAGAAAATGAAAGAAATGGGTTTGCGCAATGTTACCCTTAACTTCACTTTGCCTGAGACAAGCCTTTTGGAGGCAGTCATTTCCCGCGGTGACAGAAAAGTCGGCAAGTTGATTTATCAGGCATGGCGCAATGGTGCCCACTTTGATGCCTGGGACGATCGTTTCAAGCCTCAGTTATGGCACGATACGGCTTGCGAACTTGGTGTTAGTCTTGAAGATCTGGCTTGCCTTGATAGAGAAGTCGGTTCGAAACAACCATGGGACGTTATCCATATAGGACTGTCTGACTGGTGGCTTGTTAAAGAGTGGGAAAAAGCATTAGCTGTTAAAGAAACGGCTCCCTGTACTGAAAACACTTGCCACGCTTGTGGAGTCTGCACGGAACTTGATACAACACACTTATTGGCTGCGCCTCGACCGGAGCAGCTCAAGAAGAACCCCTTCGTGAAAGAGTTGGCTGTCTATAAACATGAAGACGACAGTCACCCATCGCTCTTTTTCATGAAGCCGGAAGAGCCAAAAGATAATGCGACGAAAACTAAGATTCGCTTTGAATTGAAAAAACAAGGCGATCTGAAATTTGTCGGACACCTTGATTTGCAGCATGCGCTGGTGAGAGCAATTCGCCGCGCGCAAATTGAGATTGCCCATACGGAAGGCTTTAACCCAAGCCCGAAATTGGCGCTTGCCAGTGCCCTTCCGTTATTGCAGGAAAGTTTAGCTGAGGTGGCGGAGATAGAATTGTCTGAGTTAATTGCAGCTGATGAATTTATGCAACGTGTAAATTCAATGCTGCCTTCTGAACTTCAAATAGTCAGAGCAAGAATGGTGGCATTGCGTTCACCATCTTTGGCGACCGGTTTAAATGGCGCTTCTTATAGAGTTGTCGCTAACGGTCAATTAACTCAGGAAGAAGTTTTGCGTGCAAAGACGCTTATTGATGAACTCATGCAAAAGCCGAAACTGGAAGTCCAAAAGACAACCAAATCCGGCGTTGAGCAAATGACGGACATCAAACCAGGCATTTTTGCCCTAAAGGTTGTTCAGGAGTCACCACTGACTCTAGAACTAGATTTGGCAACCGGCTCGAAAATGCATGTCAAACCAACCGATGTGTTGAATTTGATAGATGCTTCTTTGAACCGGCCAAAAGTGATCTGGAGCATCACCCGTACAGGGATGTTTGCTTCGGGCGGGGTTTCACTATTCGACCTCGACGATGGCCTTGCGGTTTCACAAGATTCCGGCAAGACCTTAGCGATGGCCGATCAATCGTAATAAGGAAAAACACAACTCATGAAGAAGTCAATTGTTATTTCAGAACAAGATAACATTGGGGCATTACTGGAAAACGACAGGGTAGTTGAGTTCTTTGTCAATCGCGGTGAACTATTGCTTGGAGACATTTACACGGCGTCCGTGGAAAATATTCTGCCTGGTATCGACGCTGCTTTCGTTAATCTCGGCAAAGACAAAATGGGATTCTTGCATGCCAATGATGTGCCCGGACAAGGTCCATTGAAAGAAAGACTTGTTCCAAAACAAAAACTATTGGTACAGATTACAAAAGAGCCGACAGGACACAAGGGACCACGTGTCTCGACAGCAATAAGCTTGCCTGGTCGCTTTTTGGTTCTGGTTCCTGAGGAAAGAGGAGTATCTGTTTCACGTCGCATAAGTGAAGTGAAAGAAAGATCACGTTTAAAATCAGTCGTTAACCTGCTGAAGCCACCGGGTGTGGGCATCATCATCAGAACAGAAGGCAAGGGACAAGGCGAACAAGAACTGTTTGAAGACTTTGAAGTTCTTTGGGATCGTTGGCAGTCAATTGTCTCTAATGCCGAAGCGTCAATAGGACCGGCGTTAATCTATCGTGATCAAGATCTTCTTTATCGTGTCATTCGCGATGCTTATTCATCCGATATCAACGAAGTCATTGTAGATAGCGAAGACGGGCAAAAGCGTGCATTGCAATACTTGTCCGGCTGGGCATCAAGAACAACTCAAGTTCTCTGCCACGAGAGCCAGGAGCCAATTCTAGTCTCGAAAGGTATCGACAAGGAAATTGAAGATGCGCTGGCTGAAAAGGTTGATCTGCCAAGCGGCGGGCACTTAAATATAGAGCCGACCGAAGCTCTAACAGTAATCGACGTTAACTCGGGCAGATTTACCTCCTCTAGAACACAAGCAGAAACCGTGCGCAGAACAAACATGGAAGCTGCACAAGAAATTCCAAGGCAGCTGCGTTTGCGTAATATAGGCGGCATGGTCATTGTTGACTTTATCGATATGGAATCGAGAAAGGATCAACAAATGGTATTGGAAGCGTTCCAGCGCCATTTGGAAGAAGATCGCGCGAAACCGCAAATTGGACAATTGTCCGATCTAGGACTTGTGGAACTGACGCGTCGCCGTCAGGGTCAAAGCTTGCGTGAGCTGTTTACTGTTCATTGCTCGCATTGTGTCGGCTTAGGTGTAACGCCTGTTCTGGAAATTTCTTCTGTTGACGGACGTAAGATTATTAGCCTTAAGCCAAGAGAAGACGAGAATATGTTAAGAGGACGTAATCGTCGTGGCGGCGGCAGGCAGCAGCAAGCTGCAGTGTTCCGCGCAGCCAGTGCATCAGGCGGACGCATTCAACCGACAATTGCTCGTGTTGAAGAAGTAGTGCCTGAGGAAATTTTGGAACAAGTTCCTGAAGAACTTATTTCCGAACATGCTGCTCAACGTGAAGGCGGCCGATTTGGAGTCGAAGCGAGCTTTGAATCAAAGGCTGGACGTTTCCTGGATACGGAAACTGATGACGAGAGCCTATCTGAAGCAGAACATGCTTTTGAAGAAGAGTTGGCAGAAGAAGCTTCACATGACCATAGACATGATGAGCCGGAAATGGAGCATGAGCATTCTGATAATGACGAAATGGATGCGCCGTCTTACAGTCCATTTGAAGCAGAACCGGAGCCGATGGCCGGAGTATTCCGTCTAAAGGCAAAACCTGATCATGAATCGTCTGCAGACGAAGAGATGCTGACGATACCTGTTATCAATGGCGATGAACTGGAAAGTTCAGTTGACATGCAACAGCTGACGCTTGGCTCAAGCAATTGGCAAGGTGAACAGTTGGAGCTGCCTGTATCTGATAGCGACGAGAAATAACTATTTTCGTATCGTGATTATTTTGAATCCTCGTCACGGTCAGCCGGGCGAGGATTCATTTTTAAATGGTTTAGTTGTCTTTCAATACGTGCAGTTCGCGCAGAGATTCTTGTTTTTTCAAACGCATTGCTAGTCTTATCGTCTCCACAAATTTATCAACAAGGACTGAAGGAGCAAATCTTTCGCGCACTGACTGAGCGCATAAGACAGTTTTTTTGGCGCAAGTTGCATCATTGCGTAATTGCAAAATACGTGCGCTTAGAGCCGATGGCTTCGAAAGGTCGTTTAGCCAGTAGTCATCTTCCAGGATATATTTGCCGCCGTCGTGGGCGTGACAAATGATTGGAATTTCGGCAAGTGCTGCTTCGACAATTACATTGCCAAAGGATTCTTGCAGGCTGGCTAAGGCGAAAATGTCGGCTGCTTTGAGATAGCTTGTAACCTCACTCTCGTTGATTGTCAGCCATTGAATTCTGTCGCCTAGTTTCTTATGAGCTAGGTCTTTTAAATAAGCAATGTCCGTTTCCGGTTGACCGCAAAGCAATAGTTTCACGCGGCGATCATTGATTGATGCAACCTCATCAATAAGATAGTCTATCCGCTTGTGATAGCAGTTCCAGGCGGAAATGGAGATGATGACCAGATCGTCATCGGCATAGCCTAAGCGCTGACGCAAAGTTTTTCGATCATAGGCTCTATCGTCATGACCAACGCAGTTCGGCAAAATAGTCATGGCTTCCTTAGGCAAGCCGGCAAGAATTGCTTCATCGTACGAGCTTGGTGTCAGATGTTGTATGAAGTCAAAACCTTTGTATGTTTGAGGTCTGAATGCTCCGCCATTGGAAAAGACGATCTTGTAATTGGAACGTGTGAGCGTGCGTATATGCGGCAAGAAATGTGCAAAGGGGACGTCTTTTGTCCAGACTACGTCCGGTTGCCATTCTGTAAGCTCCGGCCAGAAAAAGGAAGCGAAACTTATTTGCTCAATAACATAGCTGAATTCCCAGAAGCGCTGCTCGTTGATGCGCGTGAGCGGCCCCAAAAAATTGATTACCTCATTTCTGGGCAGATTGCTAACCGGTAATCCGTTTTCGTGTTTGCCGCCGCAATACAAGCGAACGTCCAATTCCGGATGATCTTTTAAAGCCTCGTACCAACGATTGGTTGATATTTCGAAGCCGCGATTCACGTTGCCCAGACCGCAACTAATTAGCGCTAGCTTTGTTCGGCGATGAAGCATGAATTACGGTTGGGCTTTCGAATACATGGAGAGGCTATAACCGAAGCGAACTGCATTGGATGTTAGTTCCGGAGGCAGAATGCTTGCTTCGACGGTGGCACTGGGATCCTTCTCTAAAAGTCCGTAAACATAATTGATGTCTTCCGAGAAGTGCTGATCTTCAACATAAAAGGCGCCTATGTACTTGCCGCCATGGACAAATACCAGACATGTTGCTGCAGCTGAGGGTAATTGAATTGCCAAACAGGCTGTCTGACCTTTTTCAGTAAACCAGCCAAGCAAATAGTCCATGTAGGATTTAGCATCGAGATCGTCTGATCTGTTTACCGGATAACCCATAAACAGAGCCGACATTGCCAAAGTTACAGCTTCTGGTAAGTCATACACCTGAACTTTTGTGTCGGTGACTTTCAAATCATTGAGCATGAATTGCAAGGACTGCTCAGTTGGAAATGCTTCGTTCATCGACTTGCATCCATAGATGCAGCCAACGCAGCGCCCTTTGTAAATGAGCAAAGCTGCGCGTGAGAGACGGTCTTCGCAAATTGCTTTGACGCAAGCAGTGCGCATGCCTCCTTCAAGATCGGTTATGAGCCACTCGAGGTCATATTCACCGATATTGAAATTCATCGCCTCCTCAGCTTGAAGAGGCGGCATTATTAGGTCAATGGCGCGCTTCAGCTGAAACTTGCGAGGGTTTGTCTGTGCCCAGACGCGAAAGGCGGCATCTTGCGGATTCTCACCGTCAACAACGGGAGCTTGTTGTTGTTGCCATTGTGATGGCGCACTCTGACTGCCACCTGCTCCCATGGAGGACATAGAGGAAAATCTTGATGAAAGTAGGATGCGATTGTTTGTCACGCAAACGAACTGTCCAAGGACTTCTTCTCCAGTCTTGAGCTTCTGTTCGGTGGGCAGGAATCCCGGTAAACTGTCCTTAACTAGAGTCACCGAATAGCCGCCCGGCTCAGGACCTAAAACCTTTGCCGTGACGTTCTGACCAGCCTTATAGCCCGGTAGATTCCACGGATTGATTGGTTTTTGAGGCGCTGGACTCATAGACTCCTGACTCTTTGCCAGTGGTGTTGGTAACTTCCATCTTACCTAATGTTACTTACCCAGAACCCTGTTCAAAGTTTCATTTAGTAAGCGCTTGACATCAATATTTTTGGCGCCATAAGCTCTTTCCAGTTTTATCGGCTGCGCTTGGCTTTCGGTTAGGCAGGGACTAGGATTTGCCTCCTGCATTTTGTGGCAACTAAGGCAGCTGCCAAGGCATTGTGGATCTAAATCAAGCCAAGTATTACAGCGCGGGCAATAGGCGCCTGTCGCTTTGACGGATGGTTCGGCAACAATAAAAAGGCAGTTTGGGCAGAGGAGCTTTTCGGCTAATAGCTTTCCTGTCTCCATTTCTACTCCGCGATTCGGGTTTCTATTGACTCGGCTATTCTACGCCCGATGGCAATCTCTAGATTGTTCTTGGATACTATTACTGGTCCGCCGTTGATATTTTTTTCGATGCGAATTTGGCTGCCCTCTTCCAGTCCGAATCTTAGAGCCTGCCAGGTGATTTCTTCGTTTGTAATATTTGTAACCGTTAGAAGTTGCCCTTCTTTGGATTCAGATAAGGGGTTACTTTTGGACATTTTCATCATCTACTGAAGGCTTCTTGGATTTTTGTTCTTCTTTGTCTTTGCGGCAGTCTGGACACAGTCCGAAGATTTTGAATTGCGCATCAATTACTTCAAAGCCGTAACGTGCGCCAATTTGTTCGCCGGCTTCTCCCAGGAAATGATCTTCGAATTCAAGTGTGAGATTGCAGTTTAGACAGATGATGTGCTGGTGAGGGAGATCTTCCAGCTTGAGTTCATAGTGCTTGTGACCTTCGGCAAAATCAAGTTCGCGCAAGAGACCCAGTGACGATAAAAGTTTGAGTGTCCTGTAGGTTGTAGCAAGTGAGACGGGTGATCCTTGCTCATTCAGCTTGCAATAAAGCTCATCTGCTGAAAGGTGGGTTCCGTGTGGCAGCTCACGGAAGATTTGCAGAATGGTCTCTCTTTGAGAGGTAATTCTGTGCCCACGCTTACGCAAGCTCTCAAATAAAGCCTGTGAATTGGTTTGTTCTGAGTCTTGTTGAGCTGGATTTAGGACTTCTGTAGCAGCCATGTTTTGAACCCGGAGTGGGTTTTGTTCCGCCAAATACGAGGGCTCTTAGTTTAGCTCTTTGCCTCCACAGTGACAACCGGATTCAAAGAGGGCTTGACAAGGGGTTCTATACCTTAACTGACCTATGTTTGAGCATATTTTTCAGAAATTGGCCAGTATGAGAAATATTAGACTTTGCAATCTCCTCAGGTGTGCCTTGGGCAATTATTTGCCCACCGCGGTCACCGCCCTCTGGTCCCAGGTCAATTATCCAATCGGCTTGCTTGATTACATCGAGGTTGTGTTCAATAACAACAACTGTGTTCCCTGAGTCGACAAGCTTGTTCAACACGTGCAAAAGCTTGTCGACATCAGCAAATGATAGACCGGTTGTCGGCTCATCGAGAATATAAATCGTCTTGCCTGTAGAGCGACGCGACAACTGTTCGGCTAATTTGACGCGCTGTGCTTCGCCGCCGGACAGAGTTGTCGCCGGCTGACCGAGTTTTATGTAATCGAGACCAACTTCGTGCAATGTGGCAAGTTTGGATTCGGCTTTTGGAATGTTGGCAAAAAATTCCAGAGCTTCTTCTACAGTCATTTCTAAAACATCAGCGATAGATTTTCCTTTGAATTTTACTTCCAGTGTTTCTCTGTTGTAGCGAGCGCCTTTGCAAACATCGCAGGCAACAAAAACAGAAGGCAAGAAATTCATTTCAATTTCGTTCATGCCCTCGCCGTGGCAAGCTTCGCAGCGACCACCTTTGACGTTGAAAGAAAAACGTCCAGGTTGATAGCCGCGTGTTTTTGCTTCTGTCGTCATCGAGAACACTTCTCGAATTACATCAAACACGCCTGTGTAAGTAGCCGGGTTTGATCTGGGTGTGCGGCCGATAGGCGATTGGTCGATATCAATTACTTTGTCCAGATGCTCAAGACCTTCCACTGCCTTAAGTCCATTTGGTGCGGGAACAATACCGCCCATATGATGGCGCAGGTATTCGTAAAGCAAGTCATTTATCAGTGTGGATTTGCCCGAACCGGATACGCCTGTAATTGCGACAAATTTCCCAAGCGGAATATCGACGCTAACATCTTTGAGATTATTGCGTTTGGCGGAAATAATCTTTAGGCTTAATAAGCTGCCTGGTCTTCTATGCCTTGGCGTTGGAATTTCCTTGCGCCCGGAAATATAGGCACCGGTGGACGAAGATTTGGCAGCCATAATGTCTTCGATCGAGCCTTCGGCAACTAAATTGCCGCCGTGAAGCCCGGCACCTGGACCTATATCTATAATCCAGTCGGCTTGTTTTATCGTTTCTTCGTCGTGCTCCACCACTAAAAGTGTGTTGCCTAAATTTTTCAGATGTTTCAGAGTGTCGAGCAGGCGATTGTTGTCTCTTTGGTGCAATCCAATAGATGGTTCATCGAGCACATATAGAACGCCTGAAAGCCCGGAACCAATTTGTGTGGCTAATCGAATTCGCTGCGCTTCCCCGCCCGATAATGTACTTGCTTGTCTGTCTAAAGTAAGGTAATCCAAGCCGACATCATTGAGGAATTTTAGACGCGAGTTAACTTCTATAAGTACTTGGTGAGCGATTGTTTTTTGTCGGGCGCTCAATTTGCTTGGCAGTTTATTGAAAAACGGTATAGCATCAATTACAGGCAATGCACAAACTTGAGCAATGGAAAGATCGGCAACTTTTACTCCCAGGGATTCCGGTTTTAAACGAGCGCCTTTGCAGTCTTCGCAAGGCATCTGTGTCATGTAATTGCCGAGATCTGCCCTTACCTTATCCGATTGCGACTCTTCGTAGCGACGTTTTAAATTCGTGATGATGCCTTCGAATTCTTTGCGGTATTCCCACCATTCGCTTCCATCGAATGAATCATGGGCAAGTTTTATTTTTTCACCGGCAGATCCATAAAATAGAGCATGGCGGTGTTTAATATTCAGTTGGTCAAACGGAACATCCATACTGAACTTATAGTGTTTTGCCAAAGATTCCAGAATTTGCTGATAGTACTTGTTGCCTGTTTTCGCCCATGGGTAAATGGCACCTTCGCGCAAAGTCTTTTTGTTGTCCGGCACTATTAGCTTTGGATCAATTTCGTATGAAAATCCAAGTCCATGGCATTCAGCGCAGGCTCCATACGGACTATTAAAACTGAAACTACGTGGAGCTACTTCGGAAAAACTTATATTACAGGTGGCGCAAGCAAATTGTTCGGAGAACATGAGCTGGCGTTTTTCATCGAGCACATCGACAAGAACAACTGATTTACCCCACTTAAGAGCTAACGAAAGACTGTCGGCCAAGCGAGAGGCAATTGATTGTTTTACAACCAATCTGTCTATAACAAGTTCAATTGTGTGCTTTTTGTTTTTGTCGAGACTTACTTCATCTTCCAGCGCTATTACTTCGCCATCTACTCGGGCGCGGGCAAAGCCTTCTTTGCGTAAATCGTTGAAAAGGGACTGGTATTCACCTTTCCGTCCTGTTACAAGAGGCGCCAAGATTTGAATCTTTGTGCCTTCGGACAATTCGAGAACTTGGTCGACTATCTGATCTATTGTTTGTGGATTGATTAGTTGTCCGCATTTAGGACAGTGCGGTGTACCTATGCGTGCAAACAACAAACGCAAATAGTCATAGATTTCAGTTACTGTGCCGACAGTTGATCGTGGATTGTGGCTGGTGGATTTTTGATCTATTGAAATCGCCGGCGACAAGCCATCGATATGATCGACATCCGGCTTATCCATTTGTCCAAGAAATTGTCTGGCATAAGATGAAAGTGATTCGATGTAGCGCCTTTGTCCTTCGGCAAAAACCGTGTCGAAAGCTAGAGACGATTTGCCGGAACCGGATACGCCCGTTATTACGACCAGCTTATTGCGCGGAATAGACACATTGATATTTTTCAGGTTGTGCTGGCGCGCGCCGCGAACAACAATAGCGTCCGTGGTCTCTGGCTTTGGATTATTTTTTGTAGGCATTCTGAGTAGGCATCCTAACTCTTCCAACTAAACATGGCAGGCAAGTAGCCCTGCATTGCCGGAAGTCTAATTATAGAAGTTTTTAGCGATTCCTCGCCAGCCTTATCAAGTGAGCGGGTTCTTATTTGTTACTTGGAGTAATCATGACCGGCGCCAAACCTCCGGAAAACTCCCAATTTCCCTCAAATTGAGGCTCAATGACTATATTTCCGGTTGTGTCTATATATCCCCACTGACGGCCTACCCTCACGGCAGCAAGCCCTTCCGAAAACGGATCGGCAGCATCAAACTGCGCCTTGATGGCTATTTTTCCAGTTTTGTCGATATAGGCCCATTTGCCGACGATCCAGGATTTCGTGCCTAGACCGGTTGGTTTCCATTTGCCTGTTTGGACAGCTGCCAGACCTTCAGAAAAATGATGTGCGTTTGTGAATTGCGGGCGGATAACCAATTTGCCAAATTTATTCATGTAGCCCCATTTGTCCGGCACATCCTTGCCCTGGAAGTGACCAACTGCTACTCCAGCTAAACCTTCCGAGAAGGTGATTTGTTGATTGAATTGCGGTTCGATTGCTTGATTGCCGTTTCTATCAATGTAGAGAAATTGGCAATCACTTGCGTAATAACTGTCTGAATGTTGAGAATAAAATTGCGTGGACTGGTTGATAACGGCTGCAAGCCCGTCGGCAAAAGGACAA
Source organism: Candidatus Obscuribacterales bacterium (assembly GCA_019744775.1). NCBI lineage: Bacteria > Bacillati > Candidatus Melainabacteria > Candidatus Obscuribacterales > Candidatus Obscuribacterales bacterium. The sequence goes on along the minus strand of JAIETZ010000001.1, from coordinate 2,030 downwards.
GCTTGAGAATAAGTCGGTGCAATTGCAAATTTGCCGGTCTTATCGATGTAACCCCAAAGATAGTTCTTTTGAACAGGACAAAGACCATCGACAAACCAAGCGGCATCATCAAACTGAGGGGCAATTGTCATGTTGCCGCTCTTGTCGATGAAACCCCATTTACCTGTGGCGTCTTTGTAGGCATCTGCCAATGGACCACTCGATGGAATACGTATGGAAGCAAGACCTTCGGAGAATCGGCATACTTTGTCGTATTGAGGATCAAGAACCATCGCGCCCGACTTATCGATGAACCCCCAATTACCATCTTTTTGAACTGCAGCTAATCCTTCCGAAAAGGCGTAAGCATCTTGATACTGTGCTGCAATGCTTAACTTTCCTGAACGATCTATATAACCCCATAGTGGTGAAACATCGTTAGCATTTACTTGAATTGAATTTGTAAGTGCGAGAGTGGTGCCTAATATCAAACTTAGTGTAACTGTAAGTTGTTTCATAAGTAAGTGCAAATTCTCCATTGGATCCGTTTAATTGTAGCACCGCATGTGGTGCAAACTCGAATTGGAATTAGAAAAATCTCGGAAACGTTAGTCTGATGCGACCTTTGGGCATACGTTAGTTAACGGCTGGATCGAATCTTAAAATCAACCCCCTAAACGCCCAAACTGTTTCAGTAAGTACAAATACTGTTTCACTCTCGTTGTTGCGTCTTTCTGGCGCGAAACCAACGATAGGCAGTTGAGTGTAAGCCTGGAGGAGCATTTCCATGGCAGACCATTCATTAGCTTGCCTATGGCAAGAAAGACGATCTCGAACATCAAAGTTCCATTTACTATTCACGTTGCTAGTTGCGATGATGTTCGTGGTATTTCTGCTGAGTGCGACAGTGAAATCAGCCCAAGCAGCTCCCGGTGGAATGGTCTACGAGGGAGTGAATATCTCTGGGGCGGAATGGGGTGAGTCAAATATACCTGGTACATTTATGGTCCACTATATTTTTCCAACAGATACTGAAATAGACTATTTTGCAAATAAAGGCATGCGGGTAATCCGCGTGCCGATTCTTTGGGAAAGAATTCAACCTTCAGCCAATGGTGCTTTAGATGCAACATATCTCGGACGACTAGATGCAGTTGTAGTGAAAGCAACTTCAAGAAATTTGGCCGTTGTAATTGATTTACACAATTACGGCGCATACCGTGGCATAACGGTAGGTGTTCCTGGGGGACATCCAAATTCTATGTTTGCCGACATCTGGACTCGTCTGTCCACACGCTACAAAAATTACCCCAAAGTTATTTTTGGTTTGATGAATGAACCTGTCGGATCGACCATGACTTCTACAACTTGGCTTGCATCATCGCAAGCTGCAATAAACGCAATTCGTGCAACAGGTGCAACGAATCTAATTCTTGTCCCGTCCACGTACTGGGGACACCCAAAAGATTTTGTGCAAGCAAATGCGTCAGTGATGATCAATGTTACTGATCCTTTGAATAATTATTCTTATGATGTGCATCAATACCTGGACTATGATGGATCGGGTTCTCATACGGATTATTTAAGCCCTGCAGATGCAGTTGCTACTCTAAGTGGCTTTACGAACTGGCTGAAGACAAATAATCGTACTGCTTTCCTCAGTGAGATCGGAGTCACTTCAAGTGCTGGAGCGTGTGCCTCACTTGCCGCAATGCTTCAGTACATGCATGCCAACTCGGCCCAGTGGGACGGATATACGTATTGGTCTGCTGGGCCGTGGTGGCAAGGTTATATGTTTGGAGTTGAACCTGTAAATGGACAGGATACTCCACAGATGACAACGCTTATTAATAACTTAGACAGTACATCTACGCCACCGCCACCACCACCACCGCCACCACCACCACCACCACCACCGCCACCACCACCGGCGCCTACACCACCGCCACCACCACCACCACCACCACCACCGCCACCACCACCGCCACCACCACCACCACCACCACCACCGCCACCACCACCGCCACCACCGGCGCCTACCCCACCGCCAC